>NZ_JBMULZ010000001.1:628766-943995 GCF_049534875.1 Uniformispora flossi | reverse complement strand
CCGGCGAACGCCTCGCCGGTGCGCGCCGGACGGTCCGCGGCGTCGGCCGCGCGAACCGGGGCCAAGACCCGAACCGGGGCCAAGACCCGAACCGGGGCCCAGGCCCGCAGCCGGGTCAGGCCCGCCGCCGGGTCAGCGACTCACCCCTTCGGCTGCGTCAGGTCGTACAGCGTCGCGCCGTCCACGGTCTGCGCCGTGTAGGTGGCCGCCACCCACGATGCGATCTCCGAGGAGTACGAGCTGCCGCCCATGCTTCCGCCGAAGTTGCCGCCGCCGATGAAGTAGTGGATCTTGCCGGCCGCGACCAGCTTCTTGAACTCGTCCAGCGTCAGCGACGGGTCGCTGCCGTTGAAGCCGCCGAGCGCCATCACCGGCTTTCCGGTCGCCAGCTGGTAGCCGGACGCGTTGTTCGAGCCCACCGCCGCGGCAACCCACCTGTACTTGTCGGCGTCCTGCTTGAGCTTCGCGGTGACCTCCTTGCCGGCGCTGCTGCCGTTGAGGAGCCCGCCCGCGCCGCCGCCACCACCGATCACAAAGCCCTCGCGCGGGTTGGCGGTACCGTTCCGGCCGCCGGGCATGCCGCCCTGCGTGCCTTGGCCACCCGGGTTGCCCTGGCCGCCCTGGCCGGGCATGCCGCCCTGACCGCCGCCGGGGAACCCGCCCGGTCCGGGCTGCTGCTGACCACCCGGGCCGCCTTGGCCGCCCTGACCGCCTTGACCACCCGGGAAGCCCTGACCGCCCGCGTTGCCCTGGCCCGCCCCGCCGACCCCCTGCGGCGGTTGCCCGTTGAAGATCCGCATCCCCCCGGGTGCACCGCGCCCGCCGGGTCCGCCGAAGCCGCCGCCCGACGGCCCCGCCGACGGGATCGAGCCCTCGTGCGGAGTGTCAACCGTCGCCCACGTGTACGCCGCAGGACCCGCCAGCACCGTCGCCAGCGCGATCCCGGACGCCCCCACCGCCACGATCCGCGCGGAGAACCGCGTCGTCGCGAGGATCAGCGCCGCCGCGACCACACCCCCGGCGAGGACTGCGTACCGCAGCCACCCATGCCAGTCCGGCGTCCGATCGAGCAGCCGGTAGGCCCAGTAGGCCGACCCGGCAACGACCACTGCCAGCGCGGCAGCCGCCTTCCACGACCGCCGCTTCTCCCACAGCAGCACGCCGCCCATGCCGACCAGCGCACCGATCGCCGGAGCCAGTGCCACGTTGTAGTACGGATGGAAGATGCCCTTCATGTAGCTGAACACCACGACCGTGGTGAGCAGCCATCCGCCCCACAGCACGAACGCCGCGCGCTGTCCGTCGACGAGGCGACGCCGTCGGGTGATCCACAGGCCGGCCAGCAGCAGCGCCACGGCGGCTGGGAGCAGCCACGAGACCTGCCCGCCGTTCTCCGGGTTGAACAGCCGGTTCCAGCCGGTCTCGCCCCATCCGCCGCCGCCCGGGCCGCCCTTCGGCCCGCCGCCCGGCAGCCCGCCCAACGCCTCGGAGGTTCCGGGGAGGACCTGAATGCGGCCGCCGCCCCCGACACTGCCCGTCTCGTCGCCGTTCAGGCGGCCCAAGCCGTTGTAGCCCAGGGTGAGTTCGAGGATCGAGTTGTGCTGCGATCCGCCGATGTAGGGCCGCGACGAGGCGGGCCACAGTTCGACGGTGAGAATCCACCACCCGGCCGCGACGACGAGGGCGACGCCGGCGTAGAGGAGCTGCCGGATGCGCCGCCACCAGCCGGTCGGCGCGAAGAGCAGGTAGGTGATCGCGAACGCGGGCAGGATCACGAAGGCCTGCAGCAGCTTCGTCAGGAAGGCGAAGCCGATGAAGACTCCCGCCCACACCAGCCACTTCGTCGCCGCGGTCTCCTGCGCCCGCAGCACCGCGTACGCGGCGGCGACGAGCAGCAGCACCAGCAGCGCGTCCGGGTTGTTGAACCGGAACATCAGCGCCGCGACCGGCGTCAGGGCCATGACCGCGCCCGCGACCAGCCCCGCCGCGGCGCTGAACCGGCGCCGGACGGTCAGGTACAGCAGCCCGACCGCGGCGACGCCTTCCAGTGCCTGCGGCACCAGAATGCTCCACGCGTTGACGCCGAACACCCGGGCGGACAAGTCCATGACCCACAGCGACGCGGGCGGCTTGTCGACGGTGATGAAGTTGGCCGCGTCGGACGAGCCGAAGAACATCGCCTTCCAGCTCTGGCTGCCGGCTTGCACGGCCGCCGAGTAGAAGGAGTTCGCCCAGCCGGATTCGCCGAGGCTGTAGATGTACAGGAAGCCGGTGACGGCGAGCAGCGCGAGCAGCGACGGGCGCACCCAGGCGGCGTCGGTGTCCTGGCCGCGGACGAAGCGGGCCGCCCAGCCGCGGACTTTCCGGACCTCGTCACGGGCGGTCGACGCCGGGTCGAGTGCGGATTCGGGATGGATCGCGGTCATCAGGAGACCTCGGTGAGGGTGTCGGAGTCGGATGCGGCGGCGGGTTCGGCCGCCGAGGGTGCGGTGAGCGGTGCGGTGTGCCGGAAGACCCACACCCGGAGGAGCAGGAACCGGACGAGCGTGGCGAGTGCGTTCGCGACGATCAGCGCGGTGAGTTCGACGCCGCGGGAGGCCCCCGGCGCGAACAGGTGCAGCGCACCGAGCGCGAGGCTGGTCACCGCGAGGCCGAGGACGAACGCGATGGCGCCTTGCGCCTGGTGCCGCATCGCGTGGGTGCGACCGCGGACGCCGAAAGTGAACCGGCGGTTGGCCGCGGTGTTGCCGATTGCGGTCACCAGCAGCGCGAGGGCATTGGCGACGAGCGCGGGCATGGCCCCGCGCAGCAGCGCGTACAGGACGATGTAGGCGAGCGTGCTGACCACGCCTACGAGGGCGAAGCGGGGGAGCTGCTGCCGCATGCCGGTGGGCAGGTGCGCGTCGCGGGTGCGCGGCGACATCGGCACGCGGAACGTGCCGCCGATGATGCGGCGCCCCACGCGCGCCATGCCGCGCAAGTCGTCGAGAGCAGTGCGCACCACGTCGACGCGGCTGTCCGGGTCGTCCACCCAGTCGACCGGGACTTCGTGGATCCGGAGTCCGGAGCGCTGGGCGAGCAGCAGGAGTTCGGTGTCGAAGAACCACGCCTCGTCCTCGACGAGCGGGAGCAGCCGCTGCACGACTTCGGTGCGGGCCGCTTTGAAGCCGCATTGGGCGTCGGAGAAGCGGGCGCGGAGCGTGGCGCGCAGCAGCAGGTTGTACGTGCGGGACACGAACTCCCGCTTGGGGCCGCGCACGACGTCCGAGGCGCGGGACAGCCGGGTGCCGATCGCGAGGTCGCTGTGCCCGGTCAGCAGCGGGGCGACCAGGGGGAGGAAGGCGTCGAGGTCGGTGGACAGGTCGACGTCCATGTAGGCGACCACGTCGGCGTCGCTGGCCGCCCAGACCCGGCGCAGCGCGCGGCCGCGGCCCTTGAGGTCGAGGTGGACGGCGCGCACGTGCGGCAGTTCGGCGGCGAGGAACTCGGCGACGTGCCACGTGCGGTCGGTGCTGGCGTTGTCCGCGATGGTGATGCGGAAGGCGAACGGGAACTCGTGCAGCAGGTAGGTGTGCAGGCGCCGGATGCTGCGTTCCAGTACGTGCTGTTCGTTGTAGACCGGGACCACCACGTCGACCAGCCGCTGGCGGCGGTGCTGGGGTGGGGCGCCGGGCGGCTCGGGCGTGTCGGCACTCTTGGCGAGTGCTGGCGATGTGGTCATGGGCCCACGCTGGAGGCGTGTGCTGGGAAGGTTCTGAGCCGCACATGAAGGTCGGATGAGAAACGCGGCGGAGAAAGTCGGCGGGCGCTGACTAGCACTGCCGGTCAAGTCAAGTCAACAGGGAGTTGCGTGTGGCTTCCCGGCCTGGGCTTCCGTACGGTTGCCGGATCGACGAGGGGGGCACGCTCCATGAAACCTCGTACCACCCCCGGCCGACTGCGGTGGCTCGCCGCATTGTTGGTGGCCGGGATCGCCTTGGTGGCGGCGTCGTCGGGGCTGCGGGTCGCGCGGGCCGGGGACGACGCGGACGCCTTGCGGACCCGCACGGTCCCGGCGGTGCTCGCGCTCGACCAGGTCGCCGCGGCGCTGACCGAGGCCGACCGGGCAGCGTCCCGCGAACTCGCATCCGGGGCCTTCCCGTTGACGGGGCCCGGAACGGACTACCAGGACGCCGTGAAGACCGCCGGGCAGGCTCTCGCCGACGCCCGCGAACGGATCGGCTCGTCCGGTACGGAGGCCGCGCAACTGCGCGCCGTGGACGGCCTGATCATCGAGTACACCGGGCTCGTCGGCATGGCGCAGTCCGGCCGCGAAGGCCCGCTGGCGGTCGCCGGGGTCGCCTACGCGTCCGACCTGCTGCACGCCCCCGACACCGGCATCCTCGCCCGAGTCGGCCAACTCCGGGACGCGGAACTGGCGTCCGTGCGGAAGACCCGCGACGACTACTGGACGTCGAGCGGCGCCGTCCTCCCGTTCGTCATCTCCGTGAGCTTGGCGATCGTCGTCCTCGTCGGCATCCAGATCTATCTGGCCGGGCGTTTCCGGCGCCGCATCAATCCGCAACTTGCCTTCGCCACAGTGCTGTTGCTGGTCCTGGCGGTCTGGCAGTCCACCAACGCGCTGCGCACCCGGGACCGGATCGACACCGCGGCCGGAAGCGGCACCACCCGCATGGCCGCACTCTGGGAAGCCCGGACGAACGTGCAACGCGTCGTCGGCGCCGAGTCGTTGGCGTTGGTGTCGCGCGGCGTCGGCGACGACCACCGCGCGGCCTCGGACGCCGCGCTCCGCGCGCTCGCCGACCCGGCGCTGCCCGATGCCCGGGCCCGGCAGGACGCGGCGTCGATCCGGGACATCGTGGCGCAGATCCGCGGCCGCGGCTTCGGCCCGCCACCCCCGGCCGGCTCCGCCGACCTGGCGCCGCGGGACGGGGAAACGGTACGCCTGCTGCTCGGCGGCGGCCCCACGACCCTCACCGGCCTCGCCACCGACGCCGACGCGGCCCTGGCCTCCACGCTCGCGGCCACCCGGAAGGACACCGAACGACGCCTCGCCGACGCCGGAGACGCGCAAGGCCTCGGCATCGGCGGCCCGCTGCTGTGCGCCGCCGCGCTGGCGGCCGGCCTGTGGGGGCTGTGGCGCCGCTACGACGAGTACCGGACGGGGAGGTGACGGCCATGCGGCCCGGCACGAACAGCCGTACCAACACCGCAACGGCCGCCGGCGCGCACACCCGGCGCCCGGCCCGCGGCCTGCGGCGGATCGCCGCCGCCGTGGCGGCCGTGCTGTGCGCGGCGCTGCTGACCGACGGCTGCGGCGGTTCCGGCGGCAGCACGACGGTGACGGTGCTGGGCACCTGGACCGGTGCGGAGGCCGAAGCTTTCGAGCACGTCGTGGCGCCGTTCGAACGCGACACCGGCATCGTCGTGCGCTACGAAGGCACCCGCGACGTCGACGCCGTCCTCGCCGCCCGCGTCGACCAAGGGACGCCGCCCGACCTGGCCGCGCTCTCCACACCCGGCGACCTCATCGACTACGCCCGCACCGGCCGCATCGTGCCGCTCGACACCATCCCCGAACTCGCCGCCACCGACGGCTCCTACGCCGCCGACTGGCGCACTCTCGGCCGGGTCGACGGCCGCCGCGTGGCCGTCGTGGTCAAGGCCGCGCTGAAGGGACTGCTCTGGTACGACCCGAAGACGTTCGCGGCGCACAACCTGAAGCCGCCCGCCACGGCCTCCGAAGTCGCCTCCGCCGCGCGGGCGCTGTCCGCGGCCGGCATCCAGCCGTGGTGCTTCGGGCTGGCGTCCAGTTCGGCGTCCGGCTGGCCGGGCACCGACTGGATCGAGAACCTCGTGCTCACCCGGTCGGGACCGCAGGTCTACGACCGCTGGGTGACCGGCGAACTCGCCTGGACGTCGCCGGAGATCTCCTCCGCGTGGCAGGCCTGGGGCGACTTGCTCACGGCCGGTTCGGGCGGCCCCATGGCGTCGTTGCTGACCTCCTACGACCAGGCCGGCACGGGCCTGGTCGCGTCCCCGCCGCGCTGCGGCATGGAGCAGCAGGCGTCGTTCGCCTCCGGCTGGTACGGCGCCGCGCCCGGCAGCCCGCAGCCCGGCGTCGACTTCGCGTTCACCCCGTTCCCGGCCCCGGCGGCGAGCCCCGGTACCGCCGCAGCGGCACCCGCGCGCGAGGTCGCCGGCGACGTGATGGCGATGTTCCGGGACACGCCCGCGGCCCGGCAGCTGCTCACCTACCTCGCCGGGACCGAGGCGCAGACCAGGTGGGCCAGGGAAGGCTCGCTCAGCCCGAACCGCGGCGTACCGGCGGACGCTTACCCGGTGAACCCGGTGGCGCAGGGCATCGGCCAGGCCTTGCGGGACGCCGACACGATCCGGTTCGACGCGTCCGACCTGATGCCGGGGGCGATGCGCGGCGCGTTCTACCGCGCGGTGCTGGCGTACGTGGCCGACCCGGGACAGCTCCAGGGCATCCTCGCCGACTTGGACCAGGCCCGGCTCGCGGCCTACCCGTGAGCCCGGCCCCGGCCGGGCCGTCGGCCGTCCGACGCTGCTCGACCGCCTGAGGCTGCACAGCCGCGTGAGCTGCTCAGCCGCCGGGCGGCGCGCCCGCCGTCCCCGGCAGCCGCATGCGCGCCACCGTCCCGCCGTCGGGTGCCGGTTCGAGCGCGACCGTGCCGCCGCTCTCCTGCACCGTGCGGGCGACGATGGCCAGGCCGAGCCCGGAGCCGGGCAGGGCGCGGGCGGTGTCCGAGCGCCAGAACCGTTCGAAGACGCGCGGGGCGTCGCCCGGGTCGATGCCCGGGCCGTGGTCGCGCACGGTGAGTTCGCCGTCGTGCAGGCGAACCTCGATGGTGCCGTCGGGCGGGCCGAACTTGACCGCGTTGTCGAGCAGGTTGAGTACCGCGCGTTCCATCGAGGGCTCGTCGCCGCGCACGTACCAGGGCTCGACTTCGACCGCGAACGTCACGTCCTGGCCGCGCAGCTTGGCACGTTCGACGGCCTGCTCGACCGCGGTGTGCAGTGCGGCGACGCCGGTGACCGGCGTGGACCGGCTGCGTTCCGGGCGCGCGAGTTCCAGCAGGTCGCCGACCAGGCCGGACAGCTCCCGCAGTTGGCTGCGCACATTGCGCAGCAGGCGCTTCTTGTCGTCCGAGGGCAGCGGCCGTCCCTGCTCCTCGCTGCGCAGCAGCAGGTCGGTGTTGGTGCGCAGGCTCGTCAGCGGGGTGCGGAGTTCGTGCCCCGCGTCGGCGATGAGCTGCTGCTGCCGCTCCCGGGACCCCTTGAGCGCCCGCGTCATGGTGTTGAACGACGTGCCCAGCCGGGCGATCTCGTCCTTGCCCTCGACCGGGATCGTGGTGTCGAGGTCCTCGGTGCGGGCGATGTGCTCGACGGCGTCCGCGAACCGGTCGACCGGCTTGAGCGCGGCACGCGCCACCACCAGGCCGAGGCTCGCCGCGGCGAGCACGCCGATGCCGGACACCAGGACGAGCAGCAGGGCGAGGTTGTCGAGCGAGTTGTCGATGTCCGTGAGCGGGCGGGCGATCGAAATGGCGAGCCCCTGCCCGGGCGGTCCCGGAGCCTCGCGCGTGATCACCCGCATGTGGGTGCCGTTCTTGTCGGTCGCGCTGTGGATCGTCTGGCGGTCCAGCCCCTGCGCGACGGCGATGTCGGCCGAGGTGACCGGGATCGGGTAGGACGTCGCCGCGGTGCAGGAGGTGCCGTCGGCGAACACCACCTGCAAGGTCTGCGGGTTGTGCCCCTTGTCGCCGAAGGGAGTGAAGTTGTCGAGGGCATCGCAAATGGTCTGGCCGCGTTCCACCCGGATCGTCGGGGGTTGCGAGGCGAGACTGCGGTCGAGCTGCGCCATCAGCTGGTCCTTCGTCAGGAACCAGCACGCCGTGGACGCCGCGGCCACCGCGATGGCCACCGCCACCGCGGTGAGGAGCGCGAGCCGGGCACGCAGCGGGAGACGGCGCATCACAAGGCTCCCTCCGGGGCCTTGAGGACGTAGCCGACGCCGCGCACGGTGTGCACGAGCCGCGGCAGGCCCCCGGCCTCGGTCTTGCGCCGCAGGTACATCACGTACACGTCGAGCGAATTCGACGTCGGTTCGAAGTCGAAGCCCCACACGTTGTGCAGGATCTGCTCGCGGGTGAGCACCTGCCGCGGGTGGGAGAGCAGGAGTTCGAGGAGCGTGTACTCGGTGCGGGTGAGTTCCACCGGGTGCCCGCCGCGGGTCACCTCGCGCGACCGGGTGTCCATCGTCAGGTCGGCGAACTCCAGGACGCCTTCGCCGGGGCCGGACGCGTCCCCGGGGGCGGCCATCGCGCTGCGCCGCAGCAGGGCCCGGACGCGGGCGAACAGTTCGTCGAGTTCGAACGGTTTGACCAGGTAGTCGTCGGCGCCGGCGTCCAGCCCGGTGACCCGGTCGCCGACCGCGTCGCGCGCGGTAAGCATGAGGATCGGCACGGTCTCGCCGCGGCCGCGCAGTCGGCGGGCCGCGGTCAGGCCGTCCATGCGCGGCATGAGGACGTCGAGGATCACCAGGTCGGGTTCCTCGCGGGCGACCTCGTCGAGGGCGGCGAGCCCGTCCCCGGCGAGGCGTACGTGGTAGCCCTCGTAGCGCAGGCTGCTTTCCAACGCCTCCCGCACCGCGGGCTCGTCGTCGACGACAAGGATCCGCGCGGCCGGTGCCGCGGACGAGGGACTGGTCATGGCGGGCGTGGTCTCCCTGCGGTGGTCGGTGCGTCGACGACTGCGGTGTGGCGGGCGGCTCGAAAAACGGTGGATCGAATGTCGGTGAAGGCGCCGCCTGCGCGGCGACGCCTTCACGGTGCCACGGCCGCGGGTCCGGTTTCCCGCGCCGCGGCCTTCCGCGGGCCGTGTGTCGTGTCCGGAGCGCCCCCGTGGTGGGAGGACACGGCGCTCCGGGCACGGCGGCCGCGCGGTCCGGGGGTCAGGCCGACTGTCCGGACTCCAGGCCCGGCAGGAGGGTCTTGACCTGGTCGATCGGGATGGCGAAGCCGAGGCCGACGTTCCCGGCGTCCGAGCCGCCGGCCGAGGTCGGGGAGTAGATCGCCGAGTTGATGCCGATGACGCGGCCGTTCATGTCGAGCAGCGGGCCGCCGGAGTTGCCCGGGTTGATCGCGGCGTCGGTCTGGATGGCGTGGTAAGTCGTCTGGTTCGACGACGACGAGCCGGTGCCGCGGGTGCCGAACGGGAAGCCGTTGAGGCCTCCGGAGCCTCCGGACCCGTTGGAGCCGTCGGAGCCGGACACCGTGACCTCGCGGTCGAGCGCGCTGACGATGCCGGACGTGACGGTGCCGGTCAGGCCTTCCGGCGAGCCGATCGCGACGACCTGGTCGCCGACCGCGACCTGCGAGGAGTTGCCGAGCGTGGCGGCCTTGAGGTTGCTCACGCCCTTCGCCTGGATCACCGCGAGGTCGCTCGACGTGTCCTTGCCGACCACGGTGGCGTCGGCGGTCTTGCCGTCCGAGAAGGTGACGGTGAGGGCAGCGCCGCTGCCGGCCCCGTCGACGACGTGCGCGTTGGTGAGGATCTTGCCGTCGGCGGTGAGGATGACACCGGATCCGGTGCCGGTGCCCTGCCGGGTCTGCACGGTGACCTCGACGACACTCGGCGTCACGGCGCTCGCGACCGCGGCCACGCCGGTCTGGCTCTTGTCGGCCACCGACTGGACGGGTGCCGCGCCGGCCGAGTAGGCCGCGGACGGGCTGCCGTGGTCGCCGACCCGGTCGCCGATCACGCCGCCCGCGACCCCGCCGGCCAGTCCGGCGGCGAGCGCGACGGCGGCGACCACGGCCACCGCGCGGCGCTTGCCGCGCGGCCGGGGCGCCGGGTCGCCCGGCGTCAGCACGGTGACCGAGTCGTGCGGCGGCCCGGACGGGTCGCCGGGAGCGCCCGCGGCGGCGAGCACCGGCGGGGGCGCGGGCGGCCCGGTGTAGGGGCCGAAGGGCGATCCGGTGGGAGGCGGCGTGCCGGTGGCGCCGCCGGCGGGCGCGGCGAAGGGGTCCGGTCCGGGGTACGGTGCGGGGCCGGCCTGCGGATCGGGCGCGGGGTATTCGGGGTGCTCGGGGTACTGGGGTGTCGTGTCCATGTCCTCAGCGTCCGCCCGCATTCTGAGAATCGGCTGAGCGCGGGGTTAATCCCCCCTCGATATGCGGTCGTGCGGGCGCACACCCCGGCGGGCTCCCGCGCGGGCAGCGGCGAACGGCGACGGCGGCGTTCCGGACAAGGTGAGAAGAGTCCCACCCGGGCACCGCGACCGGATTGTCAACGTCCCTTGACCCTTGCGGGAGCCGGTGGCTAAATCGGAGCCGGTTGCGTGGGGATCACCCCCCGTACCGAGCGGCCTGGAGGAGAAAAGCACATGCGCGCGATCCTGCACACGGACAAGGGTGTCGAGATACGGGACGACGTGGAGATCCGCGAGCCCGAGGCCGGCGAGGTCCTGGTACGGATCGCCGCGACCGGCGTGTGCCACAGCGACGTGAGCGTGCTCGAAGGCGTCATCGAGTGGCCGGCCCCCGCTGTTCTCGGCCACGAGGGCGCGGGCATCGTCGAGCGGGTCGGCGCGGGCGTCACCGCGGTCAAGCCGGGCGACCACGTCGTCATCACCACGATCGCCGCGTGCGGCATGTGCCGGTACTGCCAGACCGGGCACCCGAACCGCTGCCGCCAGACGCTCGGCAACCGCAGCACCCCGTTCTCCGTCGACGGGCAGCCGGTGTGGAACTTCGCGGGCGCGTCGACCTACGCCGAGCTGACCCTGGTCAAGGAAATCCAGTGCGTCACGATCCCCGAGGATGTGCCGCTCACCTCCGCGTGCCTGGTGCCGTGCGGCGTCGTGACCGGCGCGGGCGCCGTGCTCAACCGCGCCAACATCCTGCCGGGCCAGACGGCCGCGGTCATCGGCCTCGGCGGCGTCGGCCTGGCCGCCGTGCAGGCGCTGCGCCTCAAGGGCGCGGGCCGCGTGGTCGGCGTGGACACCGTGCCCGGCAAGTTCGACCTGGCCCGCAAGTTCGGCGCCACCGACTTCGTGCAGGCCGGCAAGGGCATCGACGTCGCGGACGAGATCCGCACGCTGTTCCCGTACAGCGCGGACCAGAAGGTCGGCACGTTCGGCGCGGGCGGCGTGGACTGGATCTTCGAGTGCACCGGCGTCCCGGCCGTGCTGGAGAACGCGCTGGAGGCGCTGGACTGGGGCGGCACGCTCATCGCCGTCGGCCAGCCGTCGCAGACCGCCACCGCGAACATCCGCATCGCGAACCTGCTGCAGTGCGACCGCGGCATCCTCGGCACCCGGGCCGGCGGCGTCCGCCCGCACGAGGACATCCGGGCGATCGTCGAGCTGTACCGCCAGGGCAAGTTCGACCTGGACGCGCTGGTGTCGAAGGTCTACCCGTCGGACGGCTTCCACGACGTCCTCGACGACATGCACAACGGGCGCATCGCGCGCGGCGTCCTCAAGTTCTGAGCCTGTGCCGAACCGGGTCCGGGGGATCCCGGACCCGGGCCGGGCTGCGCGACGTTCATCCGATCCGGTCAGGGGAGAGCCGCATGGAACAGCAGACGCAGGTCGGCAACTGGGGCCGCTGGGGCGCCGAGGACGAGCGGGGCACACTCAACCTCGTCGACCCGAAGGGTGTCGCGGCGGCCGCGCACGAGGTGCGGACCGGCAAGGCGTACGGGCTGGGCCTGCCGATCCAGCGGGAGGGCGCGCCGATCTTCGAATACCGCGGCGCGCCGCAGCGGCTCACCCTGACCAGCCAGACGGACAACGCGTTCCAGGACTTTCCGGGCGGCTCCGAGGTCGGGGCGAACGAGGACGTCCTGGTGATCGCGTCGCACAGCATCACGCACATGGACGCGCTGTGCCACGTCCAGCACCGCGGGAAGTTCTACAACGGATTCGACGCGAACACCTTCCGGTCGCACACCGGGGCGGAACGCTGCGGAATCGAGAAGCTCGGCGCGTTCGCCCTGCGCGCGGTCCTTCTCGATCTGCCGCGGCTGCGCGGCGTGGAATTCCTGGAACCGGGTTACGTGATCACGCGCGCGGATCTCGACGAGTGCGTCGCCGCACAAGGCGTGGAGATCCGCTCCGGTGACGCGCTTCTGGTGCGCACGGGGCATCTCGACAATTTCAAGAACGAGACCTCGGCGGGCCGGGAGATTCCGTTCGCGCAGGCCGGTCTCGGCGTGGACGCGGTGTCGTTCGTACGCGAGCACGACATCGCGGCGGTCGGCGCGGACAACAGCGCGATCGAAGTGATCCCGTTCGACAATGAGCAGTTCCTTTCCGTGCACATCGCGCTGCTCGTGGAACTCGGCGTGCCGCTGCTGGAGCACCTGTGGCTCACCGAGCTGGCGGAGGGCATGGCGGCGGCCGGGGCGTGGTCGTGCCTGCTCAGCGTCTCGCCGCTGCCGGTGACGGGGGCCACGGGAAGCCCGATCAACCCGGTCGCGATTCTCTGATCCGTTCTCCGGCCCGCCGTTCGACCCGTGCGGAATCGCGCGCTGCGGGGCATTGCCCGGAGGGTCGGGCGGTGCCATAGTTCGGAGTCGGCCGCGGACACCGTGCGCGTCCGCGGCAATTCCGGTACGGCGGCCGCCTCTTCGCGCGGTCGGAGAACGAAATCGGGACGCCCGGCGGGAATGCCCCCGGGGATGTTCCGCCGCTGACCGGCCGCCTCGGTCCCGTTTCCTCCGTCGGGACCGAGGCGGTCGCCCGGAGCGATCCCCGTGATCTCCGTGATCCTCGTAGTCCCCCGTGAGCTCGGTGATCCCCGTGATCCCCGTGATCTCTCCGGATGGTCGGACGAGTCGAACTATCGGTTTATTAAGTTGACGAAGTCAAGTACTGATACGATGGGTCGGTGAACTCCACCGACAACGTCGACGCCATCCAGAGGGCCCTCGAAGCCCTCTTCCGCCGGAACGCCAGCCGCCGGGTGTACGCGCGCCAGGCGGCCGTAGCCGGTGCGACCATTTCGCAACCCGCCTACGTGCTGCTCCGCCGGGTCAAGAAGGCCGGTCCGCTGCCCATGGGCGAGCTGGCCCGGCTGACCAACATGGACCCCGGCGCCACCGCCCGCCAGGTCGGCCAGCTGGAGCGGGAGGGCTACGTCAAGCGCTCGCCGAGCCCGGACGACGGCCGGGTCAGCCTCGTCTCGCTCACCCCGCGAGGCGACGCGGTGCGGCGCCGGCTCACCAACGTCATGGACCAGCACCTCAACGAGATGCTGTCGAAGTGGAGCGAGGAGGACCGTGCCGCGTTCGCGACGCTGCTCGGCCGCTTCGTCGAGGACATGGCGGCCACCGAGCTGCACAGCACGGTCGAGGACGAGACGGCCTGACGGTCTTCGTCGCGCAGGCTCGGGCGGCACGGATGCACATGCGGGCTCCGGCACTCTCCTGAGTGCCGGAGCCTTTGTCGTGCGCGTTCCGGTCGTTACGCCAGGCCGGAGAAGTCCACGTTGCCGACGGTCAGGCTCGCGTTGAAGCCCCCGTCGAGGTTGATGTTGACGCCGTTGATGAAGCCGGACGCCTCCGCACCGAGGAACGCCAGGCCGAGCGCGACGTCGCGGCCGGTGGCCAGGCGGCCGTTGCCCTGCGAGACGTTCCAGTCGATGACCTTGTCGCTCATCGTCTTGCGGAAGTCCGGCAGCAGCGGCGTGTCGATCGGCGACGGGCAGATGCTGTTGACGCGCAGGCCCTTCGCGGCAGCCGTCTTCGCGTAGTGCATCGTGTAGACCTGCACGATCTCCTTGGAGTAGGAGTACGCGTCGACCTCGCGGCCGGCCAGCTCGGCCTGCGCCTCGTCCCAGCCCTCGATCGCGATGAGCGCCTTGATGTCCTCCAGGTGCGGCGCCCAGCCGAACCCGGCGATCGAGGCGGTGTTGACGATGGCGCCGCCCGCGCGAAGCGTGCCGTTGTCCACCAGCGCCTCGGTGAGGCGGCGCAGGCCCAGGTAGTTGATGCCGAAGACGACCGGCGCGGGAAGCGTGCCGGCGACGCCCGCGTTGTTGAACAGCACGTCGACCGGGCCGTCCGCGGTGATGGCGGCGATCGCGGCGTCCACCGACGCCGGGTCGTTGAGGTCGGTCTGCACGAACTTCTGCGCGGCGCCCGTCGGTTCCTTGATGTCCAGGACCGTGATGTGCGCGGCGCCGAGTTCCGCGAGCAGCTCGACGAGCGCGGCGCCCACGCCCGAGTAGCCACCGGTGACGACAACGCGCTTGCCTTCGTAGCTGAAGGGGCTGGTCATGAAGGGTTTCTCCTCGGGGCGTGGTGCGGTGCGGCAGGTCAACCTATCGAGATTAGCTTGACACGGTCAAGAGTGCTGTTTAGCGTCGGCGGGTGGATACGACCCGTTCTTCTTCCCGGTCTGCGCCCCGTCCGGACGCCGCCGAGACCGCGCCGGCCGGGCCCGCGGTGCGGCTCGACGTCGACGGCGGGGTCGCCGTGATCACCCTGGACCGCCCCGACCGGCTGAACGTGTTCTCCGGCGGGATGGGGGTGCTCCTCGGGGAAGCGTATGCCCGCTGCGACGCCGACGACAGCGTCCGCGCGGTCGTCCTGACCGGGGCCGGGCGCGCGTTCTGCGCCGGGGCCGACCTCACACCCGACGCGGGCAGCTTCGATGCCCCGCGCGAACCGCGCGAGTTCACCGCCGCGCCGGTCGACCCGCCGGCCTGGCAGGTCCGCAAGCCCGTGATCGCCGCGGTGAACGGCCACGCCATCGGCATCGGATTCACCCTCGCCATGGAATGCGACATCCGCATCGTCGCGGAGGACGCCAAGCTCGCCATCCCGCAGGTCCGCCGCGGCATGGTGCCCGACGCCCGTTCGCATTGGACGGTCGCCCGCGCCGCGTCGCACGCCGTCGCCGCGGACATCCTGCTGACCGGCCGCACGTTCCGCGGCACCGAAGCGCTCGCCCTCGGCCTGGCCTCGCGTGCGCTGCCCGCCGCCGACGTGCTGCCCGCCGCGCTGGAGACCGCGCGCGACATCGCGGCGAACGTCAACCCGCTGTCCGCGGCGCTGAGCAAGCGCCTGCTGTGGCGCGACCGGGCCGACGCGGAGCGGGTGGAGCGGATGGAGACCGCGTACCACCGGCTGCTGATGGGCACCGCCGACGCGAAGGAAGGGCCGCGCGCGTGGATGGAGCGGCGTACCCCGGAATGGTCGTCGCGGGTCGCGGCGGACTGGCCGCGCGTGGGCGAGATCGAAGACCGGTACGGGGTCTAGCGGTCCAGACGTGTTCGGTCATTGGTACATCGGCACCCTCCGGAAGGAACTCGACACGTGACACTCCCTCCCCTCGACGTCATGGCCGCGGGCCGCGGCCTGCGCGAGATGTCGGACACCGCGGCCGCCGCGGAAGGCGCCGGGTTCGACGGCCTGTGGCTGACCGAGGGCGGCCGGACATCGTTCGGCGCCGCCACCGCCGCCGCGCTCGCCACCTCGACCATGACCGTCGGCACCGGCATCACCGTCGCGTTCGCCCGCAGCCCGATGATCACCGCCGCGGCCGCCCGCGAACTCCAGGACGCCACCGGCGGCCGGTTCGTCCTCGGCCTCGGCACCCAGGTCCGCGCCCACGTCGAACGCCGCTACTCCGCCGACTTCGACCGCCCCGGACCGCGGCTGCGCGAGTACGTCGACGCCGTCCGCGCCATCTGGCGCTCCTTCCGCGGCGAGGAACGACTCCGTCACCAGGGCGAGTTCTACAAGTTCACGCTCATGACCCCGGAATGGTCGCCCGGCCCCTCGGAGTTCCCGGACCCGCCGATCTACCTCGCCGGCGTCAACCCGTGGATGCTCCGCATGATCGGCGAGGTCGCCGACGGCCTCCACGTCCACCCGCTGCACTCGCCGCGCTACCTCGACGAGGTCGTCCGCCCCGAGATCGCCGCCGGGGCGGCCCGCGCCGGCCGCGACCCCTCCGCGATCGCCCTGGTCGTCCCCGTCATGACGGCCACCGGCGACACGGACGCCGAACTCGCCGCCGCCCGCGACAAACTCCGCATGCGGCTCGCCTTCTACGGCTCGACCCCCGGCTACGCCAAGGTCTTCGAAACCCACGGCTGGGACGACCTCCAGCCCCGCCTGAACCGCCTGTTCGCCGCCAAGGACACCCCGGGCATGGCCGCCGCCATCACCGACGACGTCCTCGACGCGCTCACGGTGAGCGCTCCCTGGGACTCCCTCGCCGCGGCCCTGGCCGACCGCTACCGCGACCGCGCCGACCGCCTGATCTGCTACTCCGCGGTCAGCACCTGGACCGACCCGGAAACCGTCGCCCGCTGGAGCACCGTCGCCGCGGACTGGCGCAAGCTCGGCTGATCTTCGCTGCGCGCCGCCGCTCGGTCGGGACCCGGTGTCCCGGCCGGGCGTCGGCCACGCGCCGGGTCAGACCAGCGGAATCAACTGATCCGGCCGCACGGTGACCATCACCTGCCGGGTGCCGCCCATCAATCCCGGCACGGTGAACGCCACGGACACTCCGCGGAACCCGACATCCGTCACCACGCCTTCCGCATTCAACGGAACGTATGGTTTGCTCCAACTCTCGATTTCGGTACTGGCGATCACCACATCGCCGATCTTCATGCCGCACTCCTCGACGCCGAGGCGAAAACGAGTCCCCCAGTGAACCCCCGGCGCACGGGGAGCGCGAACGAATATGAGGTTTACGCCCGATCGAGTGACGTCATGGTGTAACGCGGCACGCGGCGGCCGTGATCCGTGCGGCCGGACTCGCCCTAGTCGTTGAAGGCATCGAGCCACACGGCGCAGGTCCCGGTCGGCAGGGTCTGCACCATCGCGGCGGTGGTCCAGTACCGCGTGTCGTTGAGGGCTGTGGTGGGGCCGTCCTCGGGGCGCCAGCCCATGCGCTTGGCGAATTCCCTGGCCCGGTTCTCAAGGCCGTTCACGGTGACCGGAACGGTGAGCCCTGCTGCTTGTGTCATGGCCGGAACGGCGCCGCACGGCATTTTGTAGAAGAGGCTGAGGCTGGTTCCCATCATGTTGCCGCGCGCGGAAAAACGAACGTCGGCAGCTTCATTCGGCAGCGTGGTTCCGGTGTACTTCAGTGCGTCCCCGAGAGGCATGTTGCTGCTCCCGGGGAGGGCACGGGGATCTTTGTCCGGGCGGTCCCAGGGGTGTTCGAAATACAGGTACAGAGCCCCGAGCGCCAGCATCCCGACAACCAGGGTGCCGGCCAGGAACGCACCGGTCAGAAAAAGGAACCGGCGTACGCCCGTCGCCTCGGCGAGGTCTCCTGCCGTTTTCGCACCCGAGGGTGCTCCGGACTCCTGAGGATCGGGGTGGTTCACGACGGACTCGGCATCGCATAGAAGGTCGTGCTGAAATCGCCTGCCATCACGCCCCCGTTCGTGCAGAAGCGTGCACTGTAGCCCGGCCGGTTGGCCGACTGCTCAGGCCGACGGGTCCTGCTTGCCCTTGCGTTTCGGCCAGAGTTTGGGCTTGGCGGACTTGTCGGCGGCGGGGGCGGCCGATGCGGGGGTGCCGGGAGTGTCCGGCGGGGGCGCGGGGGGAGGAGATGTCTGGCGCTTTCGGGGTTCGTAGAGGTGGGTGAGGATCTCGTCGGCGGCTTGGGCGTGCGGGTAGGGGGCGTGGGTCAGCCAGTGGCGGGCGGCGGCGGTGGCCTCCCGGGTCTGGCGGGCCGAGCGGCCGAACTTGGCGATGCACTGGGCCACGTCGTTGACGGCGAGGGTGAGTTCGGCGCAGACCTCGGCCACCCGGCGGCCGCCGGGCGGTGCGGGGTCGGTCTCGCTTCGGGTCAACACCCAGTGCGCCAGGGCCACTTGGTCCTGATCGCCGGGATGTTCCAGGCGCAGGGCGCGGTAGACGAGGTCGAGGAGGACGGGGACCGCTGCGGCGTCGGCGGCCGTGGCATCGACCGCGGCGAAGACCTCGCCCGCCGGGCTGCCGCCGCGCCAGACCGTTTCAAGGCCGTCCGCCACGCGGCGGCGCGCCACGCCGTGGTCGCCGAGCCAGACCAGCCAGATGGTGGCGAGGCGCCGCATGTCGGTGTCGCGGTGCGGGCGGGAGAAGATCTCGCAGGTGAGGTCCGGGACGTCGCGCCAGAGCTGAAGCTTCTCGCTGGTGAGGAAGCGGGCCAGCAGGCGTGCGGTCGGGGTGTCGACGCCGTGCAGGCCGCGGCGTTCACCGTGCGCCGTGCGCGCCTCGTCACCGAGCACGTCGACGAAGCCGCGCAGCAGGGCCTCTTCGGCGTCCGTGTGCGCACGACCGTCCCGGGGGAGCAGGGTGCGCAGCGCGCCGCCGACGCGTTCCGGGTACGCGCGGCCGCAGCGGTCGGCGGCTTCGCGCAGGGCGACGGGGTCGAGCCAGAGCGGGCGAGCTCCGGCGTCACTGGTGGAGTCCGCGCTTGCGCCACCGCCCGAGCCAGCCCGCACACCACCGCGAACACCACCGCTCAGTCCGTCGGACGCTCCACCCCCCGCACGACCCCCCGTACCACCACCTGCGCGACCGGCCGAACGACGTCCCGCGCTATCGGCAGCACCACCGCCCGCCCCACCGACCGAACCACCCCGCGCGCTGCCGACCGCGTCATCAGCGGGATTACCGGCCCCGCCCGAGTCACCGAAGTGGTCGGAAGCGCCCGTCGGTCCGGTGTCCACGCCGCCGTCGGACCCGCGGGTAGCGCCCGACCCATACGAGTCACCCGACCCGGGGGTTCCCCGGTTGCCGCTTGCACCGGCCCCTCCGCGCGCGCCGTCGGCGTCGCCCGTGCCACCCGACGCGTGACGGCCGTAGGCGCTTCCGGTGCCGCCACCGCCATGTCGGCCGTGCGCACCGCCCGTTCCCCGGAGACCACTTCCGTCCCCCAGCCCCGGCAGCCCGCCGGCGGCAGCCGCCGCACCGGAGCCGTGCCGGTCATGCGCACCGCCTGCCGGCCCGTGAGCCCCGCCGCCGACCCCGACCGAGCCCCCGCCGGCACCGGCCGCCCGTGCGCCTCCGGCCGGCCGGGAACCGCCGGATGTCCGCGTGGTGCCGCCCCCGTCGTTGCCCCCCGACACCTGCCGGACCAGCCCCACCAAGTCTTCCGGCGTCGTCGCCCCGTCGTGCAGCAGCCGCTTCAGCTGCCGGGCCACCGCGAGCGCGGCGCGGGCGTCCGCGGCGTACGCGCCCACACCCGCCAGTTCGACGATCGCACGGGCCAACGACGCAGGCAGCGGGTCGAGTTCGACGAGTCGCCCGAGGATCTCCGGGTCGAGTGACGGGCCCGCTTGGCCGAGCCACCGGGCCGCGGCACCGGCTGTCGCGGCAGGGAGCGGGTGCCCGGCGAGCACTGTGGCGACGGCGAGCGGCGGCGACCACTCCGGGTCGTGGGCGCCGGACGGGACGTGCCAGGTCGTCAGCAGGTCGACCACGGCGAAGTCGCGCCGCGCCCACGCGTCCGCGACGGCGGCGGCGTACCGGCCGATCCCGTGCGGCGCCAGGATCGCCGACGCCGCCCGGAGCCCCGCGTCCCCCGTCCTCCCCGCCGCCGCCTCCGCCAACTCCGCGCGCCGCGTGCGCTCATCGGGACTCGCCCACGCGTCGCGCCCGGACCACCCGTCCTGTCCGGACATCCCGTCGTGCCCCGACCACCGGTCGGAACCCGGCCATCCCCCGGACCCCGAGAGCCCTGCCGACTCGCCCCACTCCGCGGCTCCGGATCGTTCCCGGCCGCCCGCCGACCTGCCCAACGCGTCCAAGTCCAGCACCGGAATGTCCGGTCCGCCGAGATCCCGCACCTCCGGCACCGTCGCCGCGACATGGACCCCGGCCGATGCCGGCCGTGCCGCGTACGTGGTGAACGTCAACGCCCCGGCCAGCGACTCGGGCAGCGAGAACGACAGCGCGGCCAGCCAGACCACGGCCAGTTCCGTCGACCGCGACACCAGCACAAGCGGCCGGACGAGCGCGTCCGGCTGCCGGAGCACCGCGACCGCGTACTCGACACAGGCCGCCAACGTGTCCCGCGCCGCCGTCCCCCCGTCGGCCACCAGTCGCGCGACGTCCTCGGTCCGCGGCCCGGACCCCGGCTCCAAGCGGCCGACTTCGGCCAGCGCACCGTCGCCGGGCCGGTCCCGCCACAGCGCGGACGCCCACAGCTCGATCGGCCGCAGCCCGCCGAGTTCGGCCTCACCCGCCTGCACGACGTGGCCGAACAGGTTGCCCGGCCGGCCGGTGTGGTCGAGTCCGAGGTTGACGCACCGGACGAGGCAGCCGTCCCGGTACCCGAACGCCACCGGGCCGCCGGGCTCGGCGGCCGCCGAGCGGGTCGGGGTCTCGTACGCGCACAGGCGCTCCATGCGCCGGAGCGTCTCCGCATCGAGCGAAGGCGACGCGGCCACGGTGCGGAAGCCGCCCGGCCGCCCCGGACGGGGCGCCGCGTTGGTGAAGTGCAGTTGCCCGGCCATCGTTCAGCCCTCCAAGAACCCGGCCTTCGCCAGCAGCCACAACAGCGGATCCTCGACGCGGTACGGATGGATCCGCTCCGGATGCCACTCGCCCCGCTTGAGGTCGTTCCCGAGCGCCGAGACGCCGAACAGCTGGTAGTCGCGGTAGGCGTGTTCGATGATCCGCTCGGTCTGCCGCGCTTCCCATTCGCGCAGCCGGGCACGGAGTTCCTGGTGCACGGCGGCCCGGTCGTTCGCCTGGTAGCCCACCGGCGGCCGCGGGCGGCGCAGCATCGAGCCGCGGTCGACGCGGGCGAGGTCGATCTTGGTGAGGACGAGTCCGGCGTCGACGTCGATCTTGTCGTCCCGGCGACGGCGCGGCCCGCGCAGGAACCGGGTGACCTGCTCGACGACTTCGGCGGAGGTCGTGGCCGCCGAGTCCAGGGACCCGTCCGCGGCGGACCGCGCGCCCGGGATCGCCGCGGTGTCGACCATGAACAGCACGGCGTCCGCCGCGGCCAGGTGCCCCAGCTCGTTCTGGCTGAAGTAGTCCAGGTGGTGCCGGGTCGCGTCGAAGTCCTCGCCTTCGGCGTCGAACAGCACCACGGTGAGCGCCTTCGCGCGTCCCCTGGCGTAGAACCGCCTGCCCGGCTGCGGGGTGCGTTCCAGCCGGATCACGATCTGCATGTGGGTGCCGCCGCCGCGCCGAGTGGCGGCGAGCGGTTCGCCGTCGCCGATGTGGAAGGTCTCCTTGAGCGCGGCGCGGGTGTAGTCGTCGGCGGCGGTCATCGCATAGCCGCATTCGTCGGCGAGCACCCCGTCCAAGCGGCGGAACAGCGCGGCCAGGTAGGTGGTCTTCCCCGAGTTCCGCGGCCCGGCGAGCGCGATGAGCAGCATCGGCGTCTCCAGGTGCCGGTCCGGGAGGTAGCGGTGGCACCGCCCGCACCGCGGCCGGGCCGCCTCCACCCCGCACGTCGGACAGGGGGCATGGGCGCGGCCGAGCGGCGACGAGAAGAGTCCGGCGTCCTGGTGCCGCCCGCCGTCGCAGGAGAAACGGAGTCCCGCCATCGCGAACGTGGCGAAGCAGTACGGGCACCGGTACGGCCGCTGCCTCGTCATCGGGTCCCCCGGGGCACCGAACGGGTTGATCGTCTCCGGCATCCGCTCACTTCCTTCCGCGCAACAGATCGCCGACCGGCGGGTCGACCAACAGCAGGTCCTTGTCCGGCGTCAGGCACAGCACCCAGAACGGCCGGGGCAGATCCGGCGCCGGCACGTCGAACAGCACGACCGGGTCGCCGCCCACCAGCAGCCCCCGGCACCGCGCCAGCACGCGGGTGCCCTCCACCCGCAGCGGCCGCACGTCCCCGGGCGCGGCGACCAGCAGCAACTGGTCGACCCAGACCGGCTTGCCGTGCGGGCTGAGCACCGACACCACGACCCGGCGCTTCCCGGGCAGGCCGCGCCAGACGACCGCGTACCGCAGCACCCGCGGCTCCGGAACGTGCACCCGCACCGGCGCGCCCATGACCCGCCGCCCGCCGTACTCGGCGGCCGGCCGCGCCTGGATCGTGGTGCCCGCGTCCGGGCCGACGGGGAGCCGGATGCCGTCCGACCGCTGCCACGCGGCGTGGTCGACGATCCGCGTCAGCGGGTTCCCGTCGGCGTCCTGCCAGACGATCTCCACATCCGACGCGTCCTGCGGCCACCCGAACCGCACCACCAGTTCCGGGCCCCGGTGCTGCGCGGTGATCCGGCCGAGCACCGGCATGGGCAGCCACGGCGCGTGCCCGCCGATCACGCACCGCGCCCCGGCGACGGTGGCGGCGAGGACCGCGCATGCGCCCTCGGGGTGGCGGAACCGCAGGCCGCCGTCGACGGCCTGGGTGTCGAGCCGGACGGCGCGGGCCGCCACGGTGTCCAGATCCAGTTCGTCGCCCGGCTGCCACGGCGGTGCGGCGGGTACCCGGAACAGTGCCACGACGCCTTCCGGCGGCGCCGCGAACCGGGCCACCACCCAGCCCGGGTCGAACGGATCGGCGGCGACGGCCAGATCGCGCACCGGCGCCAGCGGCAGGTGCGGCACGACGGTGCGGACCACGCCCGTGCCGTCCACCGGACGGCCGAAGGCGTCGCGGAACCGTGCACCGATCCGGTAGTGGTACGTCGTGCCGTTGTCCACCGCGGTGTCGACGAAGCCCGACGGGCCCGCCGGGACAGGGGTGCCGTCGTCCGGGTTCCGCGGCGGCCGGTCGGTGCGCCGCACGACCCACGCGCCGACCGCGTCCGGCGGCAGTTGCCAGCCCGCGGAGACGCGGGCCGCGCCGGCCGTGACGTCGAGTCCCCGCAGTTCGGGGCAGAGCCGCACGGTCGGGGCGGTGCACGGCTCGGACGCCGCGTCGCCGCGCATCGCGACCACGGAGTAGGCGAGGAGAGCCACCGGCGGCGCGGAGGTGTCCGTCCAGTTGTCGTGCGCGGTTCCCATCCGCGTTCCGTTGTCCGGCCGCGGGTGCGCGCCGGAGACCACGCCGCGGAAGACGACGTGTTCGGTGTCGGCCGCGGGGCTCGGCTGCCAGTACAGGCGGACCCGGCCCGCCTCCGGGTCCGGTTCGCACACCAGGCCGGTGGGCGGTGGCACCGGGAGCCGGGCCTGGGCCTCCGGGCATTCGGTGAGGCCGTTGTCCAAGGCGTAGGCGCGTTCGTAGAGTTCCCACGCGTCCGGGCTGCCCGCTTCGTCCGCCTCACGGGCCTTGGCCAGCCGCTTGCGGGCCTTCTTCGCCCGGGCCCGGGCCTCGGCCAGCAGCGCCGCCACGTCGCCGTCGGCGTCCGCGCCGGGCACCGACTCGGCCAGGTCGACGGCTTCCCCCGGCCGTCCGGCGTCGAGCAACTGGCGGATCCTTGCCGGGAGTTCCGGGGCCTGTTCGTGGACGACGGCGAAGGCGGCCCGCCGCGCGTCCGTGTGGTGCAGGCGCAGCGTGTCGGCGGCGAAACCGCGCAGCGCGCCCGGACTCAGGCCGCGGCGGACCTGGCCGCGCAGTTCGGCCGCCACGTCGTACAGCATCAGCGCGTCCAGCGCGTTCGGCCCCTGCGCGGCGACGAGCGTCTCCAGCAGCGCCACCACCGAGTCGGCGGCCTTGGTGTCCTGGCCGCGGGCGCGTTTCCGCCACCGCGCCCGCGTGTCCGCGAGCATCCCGGGGGTCAGGGGGGTGCGGCCCTCGCCCGCGAAGATCCGGTAGGCGTTCGTGTCCGGCAGCAGGAAGGCGCCCAGGTGCGGGCAGTCCAGGACGGCGAGTTCCTTGCGGTAGCGCGAGTAGGCGTCGGTCGGCGGCCGCATTGGCAGCCGGTCCGGCTCGGTGACCAGGATCGACGCGGCCCGCGCCGCCGCCGCGACCTCCACCGCGTCGACCTGGTGGGTCGCCGCGAGGCGCTCCAAGTCCTCCGGCGCGATCGCGCTCAACCCCGCCGCGCGTTCGGCGAGGCTCTCCTTGATGCGCCGCATCGCCGTGCCGTGCTCGGCCTTCTCCGCGGACAGCGCGGCCCGCAGCGGCGCCAGGTCGCCGCGCGCCGCGGCCGTGAACACCGGGTTGAGGCGGCTGTCCTCGGCGAGGAACCGGCGCAGCACGTCGCGGTACTTGCTGAGGTTGACGTTGCGCAGCCAGATCTGCACGGCGGCCGCGCGGGCCGCGGTGACCGCGTCCGGGGTCAGTGCTTCCGGCAGCCGGTAGCGCGCGGCGAGGCCGACGTCCGGGCGGCGCCCCCCGTCGCGCAGCGCCGCGTCGACGACCTCGGCCAGGTAGCGGCGGTCGTCCGCGGACGTCGCCACCCGTCACTCCACTTCGTGGTCGAAGGTCAGCTCCCGTCCGGTGCGGGTCTCGACCGCGCGGACCGTGAGGACCCCGTCGGGGCCTATGCCGAAGCTGATGCGCAGCGGCCAGCCGGCCGGGCGCGGCTCGGAGAACACCAGCGTGCGGTCCACGACCGCACGGCAGTCCTCGAGGTCGGCGGACAGGTCCTTGCTGGCCTGCTCGTAGACGCGCACGTCGACGCCGGGCTGCTCGTCGGAGACGGTCGCGTAGTCGTGCTCCTCGGCGAACGGCAGCGCCTCGCCCGCGGTGATGAGGTGGTCGAACCGGAGCTTGTCGCGGCGGCCGCCGAGATAGCAGGCGACGCCGTAGGCGCGGGTGGTCGTGCGGACGACCTTGGCGATCATGATCCGCTCGACCTCGTCGCGGGTCAGGTCGGTCGCCCGCGCGAGTTCCGCGGCGCCGCCCTCGTTGCCCGACGCGTTGAGCCGCCGCAGTTCCTCTTCCAAGGCGAACCGGGCCGCGCCGAACGCGACGGCGAGATCCGGCTTGTAGTGCCGGGCGTCCAGGCCGAGGTCGGCGGCGAGGCGCGCGGCCACCGCGGGCATGCGGGTCGACCCGCCCACCAGCAGCACGTCGTCGACCTTGTCGACGCCGCGGCTGCGGGCCTGGTCGAGGGTCTCGCGGACCAGGTCGACGGTCTGCCGCAGCAGGTCCTCGGTGATGCTCTCGAATTCGTCGCGGGTCAGTTCGACGGTGGTCGTGCGGCCGTCGTGGCGCACCCGGACGGTGTGCGCCACCTTGTCGGACAGCTTGCGCTTGGCCTCCTCGGCGTCCCGCCGCATCTCGGCCTCGGTCTCCGGATCGTCGAACGGGTCCGACACGTCCGGGTGTTCGCTGCGGAACCGGTCGCCGAGCAGCTCCACGATCCGCCGGTCCCAGTCGGCGCCGCCGAGTTCGTGGTCGCCGTCGGTGTAGACCTCCTGGAAGCCTTCGGGGCCCATGCGCAGCACGGTGGCGTCGAACGTGCCGCCGCCCAGGTCGTACACGAGGACGGTGCGCTGCCCTTCGGTGTGCACGCCGAACGCGAAGGCGGCCGCGAGCGGCTCGTTGAGGATGTCGATGACGTCGAGCCCGGCCAGCCGCCCGGCCTCGCGGGTGGCTTCGCGTTCCTGCGTACCGAAATACGCGGGAACGGTGATGACGGCCTTCTCCACCTCGTGCCCGCCCTCGCGGCGGGCGTCGTCGACGAGCTTGCGCAGGATCAGCGCGGAGATCGACGCGGGGGAGTGCACCACGCCGTCGAAGTCGTAGGGGACGTCCAGGCCCATCTGCCGCTTGATCAGCGTGACGACCTTGTCCGGCTCGACGATCGCGCTCTCCTGCGCCGTGCGCCCGACGATGGGCTGCCGGCCGGGGCCGCCGAAGTACACCGCGGACGGCGTGGTGTCCTCGCCCTCGCTGTTGCGCAGGGCGACCGGCTGGCCGTTGGCGTCGATCGTGGCGAGGACCGAGTAGGTGGTCCCCAGGTCGATCCCGTAGACGGGACTCATGGCGTGTCCTCTCGGGGAGCCGGGGCGGGCGGCGGTTCGGGTGTCGCCGGGGGGACGCGGGCCACCACCACGTCGGCCTTCTTGAGCACCCGGCCGTTTCCGGCCACCGCGAACCCGCCCGTGCGGACCTCGGCGAGGGTGTCGTGGGCGTCCGGGTCGGCGGTGTCGGCGACCGCCGCGGGCTGGTGCCGGGCGGAGTCGAAGGAGTCGCCGGGTGCGGCGTGGACCGTCTCGACGCCGACGCGCTCCAGGATGTCCACGGTGTCGTCGGCGAACCCGGCGAGCAGGTCGGCGGTGCCGGCGTCGCCGCGGGCCGCGGCTTGCCGGGCCTGGCGGCGGAGCTGGTCGTGGTGCCGGATCAGCGCGGTGCGCGCGGCGGAAAAGAACGCGTCGGCTTCGCCGCGGCGCAGGAGCTGGTTCTCGTCGTGCAGCCGCTCGACGGCCCGCCGGTGCTTGTCGGCCGTCCGGGACGCGGCTTCGACCGCGCCGCGTAACGCGGCGAGTTCGTGCCGTAGCGCGGCGCCGTCGAGGTCGCCCGGCGGGCGCCCTTCGCCGTCGTCGTTTCCCCCGTCCATGGCGTTCCCCTCAGACCGGCCGAGCCGTGCCGTGCGAGTGATCCGCGAACCGGACTCAGCGTAGCGCCAAGTGGCAGGGAGCGATCAGGAATTGGTGGATCTTCGGGGTCAGCCGCGACCTGCGGCCGGATCCCGGAAACCCTCCGGCGGACGCACTCCGCCGGCCGGTCCGGGCACCCCGCGGAACGCATACGGAACGGGTTCGCGCCCCGCCTGCACCACCCATGCGCGGCCGGTCTCCTCGGACGCCACACAGCCCAGCACCGCGGCCGCCACGTCGTCCGCGCGCAGCAGCGGCATCCCGGCGGCTTCGAGGACGGCCTTGGCGCCGCCCAGGAGCGGCGTATCGGTCAGTCCCGGGCACACCGCGTGAATCGTGATGCCCTCGGCGGCCAGATCGGGCGCGAGAGCCCGCACAAGGCCGATCACCGCGTGCTTGGTCGCCGTGTAGATCGGATCGCGGGGGAGGGGCAGCAAACCGGCCAGCGACGACGTCGCCACCAGACGGCCGCCGCCGCGCCGCGCGAGCGCGGGGAGGAGCGCGCGGGCGCCGAACACCACGCCGTCGACGTTGATCGCCATGATCCGGCGGTACGCCTCGTCGGTCAGCTCCGCGATTCCGGCGCCGCCGGTGTCGACGCCCGCATTGAGGAATCCGATGTCGATCCCGCCGTGCGATGCCTCGACCATGGCAACGGCACGTGTCCACGCGTCGGAGGACGTCACGTCCAGTTCCACGTAGTCCGCGCCGAGTTCCCCGGCTGCCCGCCGGCCGGCCGCGGCATCGCGGTCGGCGACCACGACCCGCGCGCCCGCGCCCGCGAGGGCCCGGCAGGCGGCGTAGCCGATGCCCGAGGCACCCCCGGTGACCAGGGCGACCTTGCCGTCGATGGAGTACGGCGCCACGGTGTCTCCTCGCGTCCGGCGCGTCGGCCAACCAGGGATTGTGCTCTATGACCGGCATCACGTCCAGACCTTGACTTACGGCCCTTGCGAGTGGTGCGCTTTCATCTGACGGTACGTCAGCTAGTGGCCGCGGTCACAAGATGAGACACATCGACAAAGAGTCGCCTCTTGTGTCTTCACAGCGCCGTCACAACATGCTAAACACTGTCAATCACTCGGATCGGATCCCCACAACCAGGGGTTCGGTTGGCAGCTCCCGGAGCGCTGAACCGGCCGTCCGTCCACTCACGTACGTCAAAAGCGGACACGTGCGCCTTCGCCGGCGAAGCGATGGTGACACGTGTCACGTGCACGCCTGGCTTCACACAGTAGGCACACAGCTCCATGTACAGCACTTTGCACAGAGAACGGACAGGCCCTCATGTCTGAGACCGCAGCAAATCCGGCAGGACCTCCACGTCAGGTCTCGGACGACGACACCGGGCGCCTCGACGGCGTCTCCAAGGGCCGTCTCTTCGCGATTCTCGCGATCATCGTCATGTTCTCCGAGGTCGTCCCTCTCCAATACGCGATGATCTCCGCGGCGGTTCCCAAGATCGCCCCTTCGTTCCCGTCCGCGGGTGAAGGCATCTCGTGGATGATCGTCATCCTCGGCCTCACCGGCGGCGCCGTGAGCCCGCTCATCGGCAAGCTGTCCGACCTGTACGGCAAGAAGCGCATGCTGCTGGCGTGCAGCGTCGCCTTCCTCGCCGGCACGGTGCTGTGTGCCACCACCAGCACGTGGTCGCTGTTCCTGGTCGGCCGCGCCCTGCAGGCCGTCGCGTTCGGCATGACGGCCATCGTCTACGGCCTCATCCGCGACCTCATGCCGCGCAAGTTCGTGCCGGTCGCCATCGGCGTCTCGGCCACCGGCCTCGGCCTGTCGGCCGCGCTCGCGCCGGTCCTCGGCGGCGTGCTCACCGACCACTACTCGTGGCGGTCGCTGTTCTGGTTCCTCGCGATCTTCATGCTGGTGGCCATCCCGCTGCTGATGGCGTTCGTGCCGGAGACCAAGCTCCGCGTGCAGCAGAAGCTCGACTACGTCGGCGCGGTCATCCTCGGCATCGGCCTCGCGATGATCCTGCTCTACATCAGCCAGGGCGAGAACTGGGGCTGGGGCGAGCCCACCGCTTGGGGCTACGCGGTCGGCGGCGTCGCCGTCATCGGCCTGTGGGTCGTGTGGGAGAAGCGCCAGAGCGACCCGCTGATCGACCTCAAGCTGCTCACCGCGCCCAAGGTCGCGGCGGTCCTCGCCATCGCCTTCCTGGCGAACATGATCATCGGCATCCAGAACTACCTGACGTCGTACATGGCGCAGGCCTACCAGGCCGACGATATCCACAACCTGGTCATGTCCAAGGCAGCTGCCGCGAAGGGTGTGCCGCCGGAGCAGATCCCGGCAGCGCTGCCGCAGATGGCGCCGCTGTTCACTTGGAACGACTCGCTGGACTACGCGCTCGGCTTCTCGATGCTCGCGATGGCCCTGCACCTGGCCCTCTGGCAGTCGATCGGCAGCATGGTCTCCGGCCCGCTCGCCGGGGCCTGGGGCCAGAAGTCGGGCCTGCGCAGGCCGATGATGGCGGGCATGAGCCTGCTGGCCCTCGGCATGGTGATGTACGTCTTCCTGCACAACAACTGGCAGGTCATGCTGATCTGCGGCATCGTCTACGGCCTCGGCTTCGGCATGTACTACGCGGCCGCGCCGAACCTCATGATCGAAGCGGTCCCGCAGGAGCAGCAGGGCATCGCGTCCAGCATGCTGGTCGTCGCCCAGTCGTTCGGTGCCTCGGTCGGCGTCGCGTTCCTGTCGCCGATCTTCACCCGCAACGCGTTCGAGTTCACGGCCCTGGACCCGGCCACCGGCAAGTCCATGACCGCCCCGATCGCACAGGTCTACACCGAGAACGCCTACGTGCAGGGCTTCTGGCTCGCCCTCGTCGCGGGCCTCATCGGCCTGGCGATCGCGATCGTCATGAAGCACGGCCGCACCAAGGCCACCGGCGGCATCGGCCACCTCGACGACGCGCCGAGCGGCGAGGCGGCGAAGGAAGCCGTCTCCGCCTGACGCGCCGCTGACAACGAAGGCGCCCCCGGGAGGGAACTCCCGGGGGCGCCTTCGGCGTTCGGTGTCAGCCGGCCAGCACGCGGTCCAGCTCGGCGATCAGCAGCGCGGCCTGCGCCTCGGGGCCGCCGTGCTCGGGGGTGAGCCGGACCTCGGGGGACAGCGGGGCTTCGTAGGGGGCGTCGATGCCGGTGAAGTCGCGGATCTCGCCGGCCCGGGCCTTGGCGTACAGGCCCTTCGGGTCGCGGCGTTCGCACTCCTCGATCGGGGTGTCGACGAAGCACTCCAGGAACGGCAGGCCGTCCTTGACGTGCAGCTCGCGCGCCCGGTCGCGGTCCGCGCGGTAGGGGCTGATGACCGGCACGAGCACGACCACCCCGGCGTCCGCGAACAGCCGGGCGACCTCGCTCACCCGCCGGATGTTCTCGGTGCGGTCGGCCTCGCCGAAGCCGAGGTCGGCGTTG
The DNA here is from genome assembly GCF_049534875.1 of Uniformispora flossi. Lineage (NCBI taxonomy): Bacteria > Bacillati > Actinomycetota > Actinomycetes > Kitasatosporales > Streptomycetaceae > Uniformispora > Uniformispora flossi. The sequence continues at coordinate 914,107 of NZ_JBMULZ010000001.1, read as the reverse complement.
AGCCCGTGCCGCAGGTTGTCGCCGTCCAGCCGGTACGCGGTGATCCCGCGCTCCACCAGCAGCCGTTCCGCGACCACCGACACCGTGGACTTGCCGGACCCGGACAGCCCGGTGAACCAGACCGTGGCACCCCGCGCGGGGCGCTCGCCGCGCTCCACCCCGCCGTGCCAGACAACGTTCGTACTACCGGTCATGACGCTCCGTCCCACATAAGCCGCCTCCGAAGCGGGACGTTACCGGCACGGTGCGCCGAAGTGATCGGCCGCCCCGGGCAAAGCGACCGATCACACAGCGACGCCACAGGGCGGCGTCGGCGGGCCGCGGTCAGACCGCGACCGCGTCCTCCGCTGGCTCCGGCTTCTCCTCCACCGGGACGATCTTGCGCATGGTCGCCTCGGCGTCCTTGTCGCGGATGGTGAGGGCGGCCAGGGCGCCGACCAGGGCGATGCCCGCGGCGGTCCAGAAGGCCGCGCGGTAGGCGTCCATGTTGGGGACCGGGGCGCCGCCGCCGGGGCCCGCGGTGACGAGGCCGACGCCCGCCATCACGGTGGACAGGACGGCCACGCCGAGGGCCGAGCCGATCTGGCGCTGGGTGCTGAACAGCGTGGACGCGCTGCCGCTGTCCTGCGGCAGCGTCTTGGCGAACGCGGCGGCCTGCATCGGGATCATGTTGAAGGCCAGCGCGATGCCGGTGAAGAAGAGGATGCCGACGAAGACCACCGGCGAGGTGTCCGCGGTGACCCGGGTCAGCATGACCGCGGCGGCCGCGATACCGACCAGGCCGGCGACCATCAGGCGGCGCGGGCCGATCTTCGGGTAGATCCGCGACACGACCTGCGACGTGATCATCACGCCGAGCGCCTCGGGGAAGGTCAGCAGGCCGGTCTTGAGCGCCGACCAGCCGAACGCGTTCTGGCACATCAGCGGGTACACGAACAGCAGGCCGAGGAACCCGGCTGCGGCGAGCAGCGACACCACGTTGGTGCTGACGAACAGCCGGTCGGAGAACAGCCGCAGGTTGAGGATCGGCTGCGCGGACCGCAGTCCGTGCCACACCATCGCGGCCAGGAGTACCGCGCCGCCGATTCCGGCGCCGAGGATGCCGAGCGTGCCCCAGCCCTTGTCCGAGCCCTCGCTGAGCGCGTACATGAGGAGCGCGAGGCCCGCGCCGGACAGCACGAACCCGGCGATGTCGAAGCGTCCGGCGGCCGGCTCGCGGTGGTCCTTCAGGAACAGCGCGCCGAACACCAGCGCGACCGCGCCGACCGGCAGGTTGATGAAGAACACCCAGTGCCACGACGCCTTGTCGACGAGCAGACCGCCGAGCACCGGCCCGAGCGCGGGCGCGATGGCCGTCGGGATCATGAGCACGCGCGACGCCCGGACGCGCTCCTCGGGCGGGAAGACCCGGAACATCATCGCCATGCCGACCGGGGTGAGCATGCCGCCGCCGACGCCCTGGAGGATGCGGAACAGCACCAGCTGGTCGAGGTTCTGCGCGAGCCCGCACAGCGCGGACGCGCCGGTGAAGATGGCCAGCGCGAGCAGGAAGATCCGCTTCGTGCCGAAGCGGTCGCCGAGCCAGCCGGACGCGGGGATGAACACCGCGAGGCTGACCAGGTAGCCGACCGAGACGGTGCCCAGCTGCGACGCGGCGACGCCGAAGTCCTTGCCGATCGCGGGCAGCGCGACGTTGATGATCGTGATGTCGAGAATGTTGACGAACATCGCGGCGACGAACACGACGCCGACCACGATCTTCTGGTCGAACTTGGGCAATCGACTGGCTATGGCCATGGGCGAGCGGCTCCAGGGGTTCGTGCGGAACGTACGGCGGCTGCGGAGGCGGAGGCGCACGAACCGAATCCCGGGTGCGTACCTGCGCGTCGGTCCGCAACGCCGCGGGCCCTGCGGGAAATTCCCGCAGGGCCCGGTCGGCCGGTGAAATGTGCGCCGGGTCACGCGTGCGCCGCGCGATCCGGATACGCCCCGGACGCTGTCTAGTGCTCGCCCTCCTGGCGCGGCTCCACGCCGAGCTTGGCGCATGCCTCCTGGTAGAGCCGGACGACCTCGACGCGCACCTCGCGGCGCTCGGTGAGCGGCCTCGACCAGGGCACCCGCACCTCGGCCTCGGCGCCGCCGACGGCCGCGGCGAAGTCCGCGCCGTCGCCGTCCAGGCCGGTCATCCGCGCCGACGCGGCATCGTCCGGGCCGCCGAAGGCGCGCACGATGAGCAGGTTGTCCTCGGGGTGGTCGACGTTCATGTGCGTGCAGATCGCCGTGACGACGTCGGGCGGGAAGGGGTTCGCGGTCATGGTCGCCTCCGGGGTCCTGGCAAGACGGGCAAGACGGGCAAGACAGGCAGGATGGGCAGGATGGGCAGGTCGGGCAAGGGCGGTCGGGATCTGCGGTTCAGCTCGCGCCGCGGCGGCGGAAGAAGAACACCCCGGCGCCGCCGGCGACCACGACCACACCCGCCACCACGCCGATGATCAGCCCGGTGTTCGAGTCGGAGTCGTCGTCGGACGACGCGGCGGCGTTGTCGGCCGGAGCCGACGCGGCCGCGGAGGGTGCGGCGGCCGCCGGGGCGCTCGCGGCGCCGGCCGGTGCGGTGGCACCCGGCGCGCCCGCGTTCTCCTGCGGCTTGCTCGGCAGCGTCGGCGCGACACCGCCGGTGAAGCCGATCGCCGCCAAGGCCTCCTGGGTGCGGTCCTTGCCGTTGCCCATCCGGCTGGTCTGCACGGCGCACGGCGTGGCGGTGCAGTCGGTCTGGCCGAACTTGGCCACCAGCTTCACGTCCGCGACGAAGCCGCCGCCCGCATCGACGGTGGCCATCTTGTAGTTGGCCATGTCACACGCCTTGCCGGCCGGCTGCGCCGGGTCGCACACCGCGACGAACACCTGGATGCCCGGCGCGAAGCCCTTGCCGGTCACCGTCACGTTCTCGCCGGCGGGATCCAGACCGGTCGACTTGGACACCGTGAGCGCGGCGCCTTCCGCGCGCGCGGGGGCCGCGCCCAGCACGAGGGCGGCGGCGAGGCACGCCACCGTGAAGGACAAGAAGGCGAAGATCCCCGCGGCGCCGCGGCGCGCGGACAGGATTGTGGTCACGGTGCTAACTCCCAGGTCAACGGCCTGTACTCCGGCGTACGTTCGTTGCAGAGGTTAGGCTACCCTCATCTCCATGGCGAGCTTCCCCGGGGGCCTCGTGCGAGGTCTCCCGATGCCCCAGGATGCACCGCCGACATCATTCCGACAAGATGTCGGCAAGTTCTTGACGGCACCGTACGGACCCGAACAGACTGCGGAGCGGCAGCTTGTCGCACCGAGGCTGTTTCGCGCCTTTTGTGCCGTTCCAAGGGGACTCACCATGACCACGACCGAAACCACCGAGCAGACCGCCGAGACGTTCTCCGCGGCCATTCGCAGGCGTTCCTGGGCGGGCCACCAGAGCGCCGAGGGCGAGGGCTTCCTCGAGGTCCTGATGAAGGGTCAGCTGACGCGCGACGGCTACACGGCCATGGTCGCGCAGCACTACTGGGCCTACGAGGTCCTGGAAGAGGCCGCCGCGGTCATGCGCGGCAACGCGGTCGCCGCGCCGTTCTGCCCGCCGGTGCTGGACCGCATGGCGGCGCTGGACGCCGACATGGCGCACCTGGCCGGCGACGGCTGGCAGGAGATGTTCCCGGCGAGCCCGTCCACGGAGCGCTACATCGCCCGCATACGGGAGACGTGCTTCGACTGGCCCGGCGGCTTCGTCGCGCACCACTACACGCGCTACCTCGGCGACATGTCGGGCGGCCAGCACATCGCCAAGCTCATGCGCCGGCACTTCGGCCTGGAAGGCAACCAGGGCACCGCGTTCTACGACTTCGAGGCGGTCGGCGACCTCGACGCCTTCAAGAACGACTACCGCGCCGCGCTCGACAGCGCCCCGTGGGACGACGACGAAAAGGAACGGATCATCCAGGAAGTGCTGTACGCCTACGAGGTCAACGGCGCCGTGCTGCGCGACCTGGGCGACGAAATGGAACAGTGGCGCAAGACGGGCTGACCCCCGTCGTCCGCGCGCACTGGCCGTGGGGTGGGATACCGGAGTAGACCGGTACCCCGCCCCACACGGTGACCGGGCCCCGTCCCCGGTGCGGAAGCGGCAGACAACAGGAGCGGAACATGGGCACGTACATCCTGCGGCGCGCACTCGGCGTGCTCGTGGTGATGTTCGCCGTCGTCACCGGCATGTTCCTGCTGCTGCACGCATCGCCGGTCTCGCCCGTCAACCAGCTCGCCCCGCAGGTCGCCGCGGACCCCGTCGCGCGCGCCGCGGTCGAGCACCGGATGGGCCTCGACCGGCCGCTGCTCGTGCAGTACGGCGACTACCTCGGCGGACTCCTCACCGGAGACATGGGCGAATCCCTGTACGACGGCTCCTCGGTCGCCGACCAGGTCGGCCGCGCCCTGCCGGTCTCCCTCGAACTCGGCTTCCTGGCCACCGTCCTGGCCGGCATACCCGCGCTGCTCCTCGGCACCTGGTCGGCCCTGCGCCAAGGACGCGCGGTGGACCGCGCCACCCGGGTCCTCACCGTCCTGGCGATGTCGCTGCCCGGCTACTGGCTGGCGGTCGTCCTCATGGTGATGGTCGACGACCCCGACTTCCTGCCCGGTGCGGGCGGGTTCGTGCACTTCACCGACGACCCCGCGCGCAACCTGCAAGTCCTCTTGCTCCCCGCGCTGGTCCTGGGCCTCGCCGCCTTCGCGATGGTGACCCGGTCGCTGCGCGGCGGACTCGTCGAGGCGTACGCCTCCGACCACGTGGCGTTCGCCCGCGCGATGGGCTCCTCCCGCCTCGACGTGCTGCGACGCGTCGCGCTGCGCGGCGCCGTCGTGCCGACGCTCACCGTCGCGGGCGTGCTGATCGGCGGCCTGCTCTCCGGCACCGTGCTCGTCGAGAACGTGTTCCAGATCCCCGGGCTCGGCCAGCTCATGGTCACCGCCTTCCAACGCCAGGACTACCAGCTCGCGCTCGGCGGGTGCGTCGCGACCGCGGCGATCTTCCTCCTGCTCAACCTGGTCGTCGACCTGCTGTACCTGGTCGTGGACCCGCGCACCCGACAGGGGCTGGCCCGTGCCTGACCGAACCCCGCACCCGCGCCGCACCCCCCGCGACACCCCGCGCGCGGCCTCCGGCGCGGCCGCACACCTGCGGCGGCTCGGCGTCTCCGGCTGGACCGGCCTCGTCCTGGTCCTCGGCTACCTGCTGATCGCCACCGTCGGCCGGCTGCACGGCAGCCCCACCGAACTCGTCACGCTCGGCCCGGAAGCACCCTCGTCGGCGCACCCGTTCGGCACCGACCACCTGGGCCGCGACCTGCTGGCGCGCACCGCGGAGGGCGCCTGGACGTCGCTGTGGATCTGCGTCACGTCGATCGGCTTCGCGCTGGTCGTCGGCACCGCGATCGGGGTCCTCGCGGGCTACCGGTACGGGGGCCGCCTCGACGGCCTGCTCATGCGCAGCGTGGAAACCGTGCAGGCACTCCCGCAGTTCATCTTCGTGATGTTCGTCATCGGCCTCATGGGCACCGGCGACATGCACTTCGGGCCGGTGACGGTCGGCAACGGGCTGCGCATCGCGCTGGCGATCGGCGTCGGCTTCGTGCCGTACTTCGCCCGCGTCGCCCGCGCCGCCACGGTCGTGGAGATGCGCGAGGACTACGTGGTCAACCTGCGCGGCCTCGGCGTCCCGCCGCGCGAGATCCTCTTCCGCGAGGTGCTCGTCAACGTCCTGCCGCCGGTCCTCGGCCAGGCGTTCCTGGCGATGGCCATCGCGGTGTTCGCGGAAGGCGGCCTGAGCTTCCTCGGCCTCGGCGTCCCCGCGCCGCACGCCACGCTCGGCAACCTCGTCGCGGACGCCGGCGGGCAGATCCTCGGCGACGCGTGGTGGTACGCCACGCTGCCCGGCGCGGTGCTCGTCCTCGGCATCCTCGGCTTCAACCTGCTCGGCGAGGCGTACGGCGAACGCGGCCGGAACCGGAAGGTCCGGCCCGCACGTTCGACCGGCACGCCCGGACAGCCCGGCAACACCGGCGAGACCGGACAACCCGGCAAGCCCGGCAAGCCCGGCAAGCCCGGCGACACCAGCACGATCGGCGGCCGGTCCGCCACGTACGCGACGGAGGAGACCACGTGACGCGGGCCCGCACCAGCACCGCCGGACCCGGCCCCGAAGCCGGTCCCAGCCGCCGCGGATTCCTCGGCCTGGGCGCCGCCCTCGCGGTGGGCGGCACCGGCTTCCTGACCGCGTGCTCGAAAGAGGACTCGGCGGGCCGGGTCGCCGACCGGCACAAGGACGGCGTCCTGCGCATCGGCGTCGCCGCCGCGCCCAGCAGCCTCAACCCGCTCGACTCGGGCGCCGAGGTCACGCGGTGGATCGCCGAGCCGGTGATGGAGAGCCTGTACGCGTACGACAGCCGACTCGACTCGGCGCCGCTGCTCGCCGAGGGCGAACCGGAGATCTCCGCCGACAAGCTCACCTGGACGATCCGCCTCAAGCAGGGCGTCCTCTGGCACAACGGCGACCCGTTCACCGCCGACGACGTGGTCGCCACGCTCGCCCACATGCTCGACACGTCCGCGGGCAGCGAGTGGATCACCTACATGCTCGGCTACGTGCAGCGGTTCGAGAAGGCCGACCCGCAGACCGTCCGCATCATCCTCGCCAAGCCCTACGGCCTGCTGCGCTCGCACCTGACGAACCTGCCGGTCACCCACAAAAACTTCGTGGACCGCAAGGACACCATGATGGGGACCGGGCCCTACAAGCTCGACTCCTACGTGGCCGGGCAGAGCTTCACCATGTCGAAGTTCGACCGCTACCACGGCGGCCAGTACCGCGCGCCGTTCGCCGACATGCCCGGCGGCGCGGCGTTCGGCGGCATCCAGTACACGGTCTTCACCGACGCCAACACCCGCGCGGTTAGCCTCAAGCAGGGCAAGGTCGACCTGGTCACCGCCCCGGCCAACACCACGCTGCCGGTCCTCGCCAAGGAGAAGGGGCTCACCCTCGTCTCCACGGTCGCGCCGCTGGACGTGCTGACGTACGTGATGCTCCAGCGCGCGCCGTTCGACAACGCCGACTTCCGCAAGGCCGTCGCCTACTCGATGGACCGCGACGGCGTGCTCCAGCGCGTGTACGGCGGCAAGGGCAGCATCGGCCAAGGCCCGATCGGCCCCGGTGAGGCGGGCTACCAGCCGCTGAGCGTCTTCCCGGCGACGCCCGACCTGGCCAAGGCGAAGGCGTTCCTCGACAAGTCCGGCATCGCCAAGCCGTCGTTCACGCTCACCGTCGGCGCGAGCCAGACCGTCCGCGACATCGCGCAGGTCCTGGTCGCCGGATGGGCGAAGATCGGCATCGACGTCCGCATCGAGCAGCTGCCCGGCGGGCCTTGGTCCAACAAGTGGCTGTCGCGCGACTACGACATGCTCATGAACACCTTCATGTCCGGCTTCACGTCGGGCCCGGCGAACTACCTGACGCTGGCCCCCGCCTCCTCGACGAACGTGCTCGCCTGCGGGTACACCAATCCCGAGGTGGACAAGGCCATCGACACCGTGTGGCAGACCGCCGACCAGAACGAGCGCGTGCAAGCCCTCGCCACCGTCGACCGGGCCCTCGCCGAGGACGCGGTCATCTTCCCGCCGGTCTACCCCGAACTCGTCGTCGCCCAGCGCAACGAACTCAGCCCGCTCAACCGCGACCTGCTCAAGGTCTGCCGCCTCTCGCCGCAGACGCTGCGCTTCACCGGCTGACCGGCCCGAACCGGAGGACCACCCCGCAGTTCACCGGCACCCGAACGCACTCGCCGCACCCCCGCCGACGGACGGATCCACCCATGGCCACGACACTCGGACCGGGCACGCCGCCCGCCGCGGCCGCCCACCCGGACGACGCCGCGCGCCCCGCGCCGCCCGAACCCCTGCTGCGCGTCCGCGACCTCTCCGTCACCTATCCCTCCGCGAGGGGGCCGGTGACCGCCGTCCGCGACGTCTCCTTCGCCGTCCGCCCCGGCGAAATCCTGGGCCTGGTAGGGGAGTCCGGCAGCGGCAAGAGCAGCGTGTGCACGGCCGTCATGGGCCTCCTCCCGGACGGCACCCGCCGCGACGCCGCCGAGATCGCCTTCGAAGGCCGCGACCTCGCCCGGCTCCGCGACCGCGACATGCGGCGCCTCCGCGGCCGCCGCATCGCCCTCGTCCCCCAGCAGCCCATGACCTCGCTCTCGCCCACCACCCCGGTCGGCCGGCAACTGCGCTGGTACCTTGGCGGCCGGCTCGACGACCCCGCGGTGCGCGGTCTGCTCGCCGAGATCGGCCTCGGCCCGGTCCTCGACCGCCCCCGCGACCTGCCCGGCGCGTTCTCCGGCGGCCAGCTCCAACGCCTGGTCATCGCCGTGGCCGCACTGTCCCACCGCCCGGCGCTGCTGCTCGCCGACGAGCCGACCACCACCCTGGACGCCACCGTGCAGGCGCAGGTCCTCAAGCTCCTGCTGACGCTGCGCGAACAGCTCGGCCTGGCAATGCTCTACGTCTCCCACGACCTCGCCGTGGTCGGCCAGATCTGCGATCGCGTCGGCGTGATGTACGGCGGCCGCCTCGTGGAAACCGCCCCCGTCGCCGAGCTGTTCGCGAACCCGCGGCACCCCTACACGCGCGCCTTGGTCGCGTCGATGCCGTCGACCACCCCGGCGGACGAGCCGCTGCGCCCGATCCCGGGCACCGCCGAAGGCGCGAACGCGCTCGCCGGCTGCCCGTTCGCGCCGCGCTGCCCGGACGTCGTGGACGCGTGCCGGACGGCGATGCCGGCCACCCGCCGGATCGGTGCGGGAACGGTGGCGTGCCACACGGCGGACTACGAGGACGAGGACGAGGCGACATGACCGGCATCGCACAGCCGCGCAAGGAGCAGGCCGCCCCCGGCCGCACCCCGCTGCTCGCCGCCACGGGCCTGCGGCGCTACTTCCCGGTGCCGCGCGGACTCGGCAAGCGCGGTCCCGCCGCGCAGGTGCACGCCGTCGAGGACGTGTCGTTCGACGTCGCCGCGGGCGAAATCCTGGCCGTGGTGGGGGAGTCCGGGTGCGGCAAGTCGACGGTGGCACGCATGCTCGCCGGGCTCTCCGAGCCGACCGGCGGCACCGTCGCCCTCGACGGCCGCGACTTGCCCGCCCGGCGCGGCGCCGCCGACCAGCGCCTCGTGCAGCTGGTGACGCAGAACCCGCGCGCCGCCTTCAACCGCCGCCGCGGCATCCGCCACGCGCTCCACCAGCCGTTGCGTGTTCACGGTCTGGCCGCGGGCAAGGACGAGCGGGAGAAGGCGGCGCTGGACGCGATCCGCCGGGTGGGCCTGTCCGAGGAGCACCTCGACCGCATGCCGAGCGACCTGAGCGGCGGCGAGCTGGCCCGTCTGGTGCTCGCCCGTGCGCTGCTGGTGGGCCCGCGCGTGCTGGTGCTCGACGAGCCCACCGCGAGCCTGGACGCGAGCGTGAAGGCCACCGTCGTCAACCTGCTGCTGCGGCTGCGCGACGAGCTGGGCCTGGCGATCGTGCTGATCACCCACGAGATCGACATCGCCCGGCGGCTCGCCGACCGGGCGGCCGTGATGTACCTGGGCCGGATCGCCGAGATCGGGCCCGCCGCGGAAGTCCTGCACGAGCCCACACACCCCTACGCCCGCATGCTGCTCGCCAGCGTCCCCGAACCGGACCTGACCCGCACCGGTCCCGCCCGGGCCGCCGACGCCGTGGCGGGGGCGACGGGGGAGGTGCCCTCGGCCGTGGAGCCGCCGCCGGGCTGCGCCTTCCACCCGCGCTGCCCGCTGGCGACCGCGGAGTGCGCCGTGGACGTCCCGGAGCCGCGGCTGCTGGGCGGGGTGACGGCGGCTTGCCACCACGCGGCGGACAATGCGGTTGTGGAGGGTTAGGAGGGCTGCGCCCACCGCCGCCCGGTTGAGTGGGCCTCAGCGGTGCACGAGCCGGGCGGGATCGATGTCGAAGGCAAACGGCTCGGTGGCGGCGGTGGTTTCGCCGGCCTGCACGAGGCGGTCGGCGTAGGTACCGCGGTCGAGGCTTCCGAGGTAGAGGCGGGGTGCGGGTTCGAGCTCAAGGCGCCAGTAATGCGGGATGCCCGCCGCCGCGTACAGCGCGGGCTTCATTTTCCGGTCGGCGACCCGGGTCGACGGAGAAGCGATCTCGACGACCAGCACGACGTCGGCAGCGTGCAGGGTGGCACCGGCGGCTGCGGCGGCCTCCTCGTCGGCGACCACCAGGTCGGGGATGAGCAGGCCGTCCGGGATGACGACGTTGACCGCGTCGAGCACTTCGAGGGGCGCCGAGGCGGCCTCGATGGCGGCGTCCAGGAGGAGGTGGAGGCGATGACCGGCTCGTTGGTGCGGGACGCCGGGGCTGGGGCTCATCAGGAGGGCTCCCCCGACCAACTCGATGCGGTTCCGGGGGTCTTCGGGCAGGGCCAGGACGTCGTCCAGCGTCCACGGTCCGTGATGCTCGGCTGCTGTACCACTCACCGGTCTCCTTCACCTCCTTGGGTGCTGCCCGCCAGTGTCGCTCTTCGAAGGGGGCGTTGTCGCCTCGGTCACACGTTCGTGTGGCCCGCGCCCGGCGCAGATCTCCGGACGCCCGGCTAGTACCCCACCCGCCGCCCCGTCACGATCTCCGCCTCCACCCGGAAGAGGACCGCTTCGGGGCCCCAGGGGCGGGGCAGAAGGCCGTCGAGGCGGGTGATCTCCGCCACGTTGTCGACGCGCGTCGCGTGGCCGGTGACGGTCGCCGTCCAGCCGGTGCCGTCGACGGCGTCGTACTCGTCGGCCTCGAAGGCGACCACGGTGTTGTGCAATGCGGCGGCCAATCGTTGGTCGGCCACGATGCGGAACACCACGTCGGCGCCGTCGAAGAGGAAATGCACCGGGCGAATGGCCGGCAGCGCGCCTTCGGTGAATACCACGCGCCCGACCGGCACGCCGGCCATCAGCCGGAGCGCCTCGACGGCGGTGAGCTGTTCGACGGTCGGCGCAGATGCCGACACGGGTGTGGTCCTCATGTGTTCCAGCATGGCCTCGCGTGCGGTTCGGCAATTAGGGGCGAAGGTCCCGCTTTGCCGATGGCGAGTTTCCCGAATGGCCGTTTGTTGCCCCCGTCGGAATTAACGGAATCCCAACCTCCGGTTGGCCGACGGGCGTGTGCGTCGCACCGTCGCGCGGAAAACCGCGGAAAATCGCAATGCCCCGGTGAAACCGCCGCCGAGGCCCCCGCGTCCTGACTGCCAAGGGGGTGACTACGCGCCCGCGCAGCTGTGGATAGCGGGATCCGATGCCGTGGATTTCGGTGGCGTTTCGGTCGGAATGGTGCGTGGAATCGTACTGACACGCGTCAGCCCGGTGCTTGATCGGCCCATCGCTGATCAGGCAAGCTGAACCGTCAGACCGACCGGGACACGCCGAGTTCCTGGCCAACTGTCGTGTTGGAGCCGTTGCCGTCCGCTGCCGTCCGCAGCCGCCGGGGACGCGGTTCACAGCAGTCCAGGGAGAGAGATGGAGCGCAATTCCGGCGTTCATGCAGGTTGCGATGACACCGGAGGCGACCCGGCGGCGGCTGCCGTCGTGCCCGACCGGGCGGTCGTCGACCCGGCGGTGGTCATGGCCCAGGCCAAGGACGAGAACTTCCCCGTCGCCTCGCGCGTGCTGCGCCCCGAGCACCGCCGCCACCTGCTCGCGGTGTACGGCTTCGCGCGGCTCGTCGACGACATCGGCGACGAGGCCCAGGGGGACCGGCTCGCCCAGCTCGATGCGGTCGAGGACGACGTGCGCCGGATCTACGCGGGGAGCGACCCGCGGCTGGACGTGCTGCGCCCGCTGCGCGGCACGGTCGAAGCCGTCGGCCTGCCCGCCGACCCGCTGGTCGCGCTGATCGAGGCGAACCGCCAGGACCAGCGCGTGGCGCGTTACGAGACGTTCGACGACCTGGTCGCCTACTGCAAGCTCTCCGCCGACCCCGTCGGCCGGATCGTCCTGTACGTCTTCGGCAAGGCGGACGACTGGCGCTTCGCCCGCAGCGACGAGATCTGCACCGCACTGCAGATCGCCGAGCACCTGCAGGACGTCGGCGAGGACTTCGGCAAGGGCCGGATCTACCTGCCGGCCGAGGACATGACCCGGTTCGGAGTCGCGGAAAGCGATCTGAAAGCCTCTACCGCAGGTCCCGACCTGCGAAAACTGGTTGCGTTCGAGGCCGCACGCGCGGCTAACCTGCTCCGCGCCGGTGCCCCGCTGGTCCATTCGCTGCGCGGGCGCGAACGCCTCGCGGTCGCGGGGTTCACGGCCGGGGGACGAGCGGCATTGGCGGCCATCGCCGCCGCGGACCACGACGTACTGGGGCAGCGCCCCAGACCCGGCAAGGCCGGCCTGCTGCGGGAAGTCGTCCGCGTGCTGGCCCGGAAACGGTGAAGGAGCGATATGGATGTAGACGCCTCGTACGCCTACTGCGAGCGGCTTACCCGTAACCAGGCGCGCAACTTCTACTACGGCATCCGGCTGCTGCCCGAACCCAAACGCCTGGCGCTCAGCGCCGTCTACGCGTTCGCCCGCGAAGTTGACGACATCGGCGACGGCGACCTGCCGCTGGAGACCAAGATCTCCGAACTCGCGCGGATGCGCGCTCAGCTCCAGGACCTCGACGCGTACCGGGACCCGGTCTGCGCGGCCCTCGGCGACGCCGCCCGCCGCTACCCCATCCCGCTGTCCGCGCTCGACGAGCTGATCGACGGCGTCGAGATGGACCTGAAAGAGACGCAGTACCACACGTTCGACCAATTGGTCGTGTACTGCCGCTGCGTCGCGGGCGCGGTCGGCCGGCTGTCGCTGGCCATCTTCGGGTCCGCCGATCCGGAGCGCGCCCCCGAACTGGCCGACACGCTCGGCCTGGCCCTCCAGGTGACCAACATCCTCCGCGACATCAAGGAGGACAAGGAGAACGGCCGGGTCTACCTGCCGCGCGAGGACCTCGCCAAGTTCGGCCTGGAAGACGCCTGGGAGGCCGACGGAACGTTCGTGCCCGGCGCCGCCTTCGACGACCTGGTGCGCTTCGAGGGCGAGCGCGCTCGCCGGCTGTTCGACGAGGGCCTGCGCCTGCTCCCGCTGCTCGACCGGCGCAGTGCCGCGTGCACGGGTGCGATGGCGGGCATCTACCGGCGCCTGCTGACCCGCATCGTGGCCGAGCCGTCCCTGGTTCTGGAAGGCCGCCAGTCGCTGCCCGGCTGGGAGAAAGCGGAGATCGCGGTACGCGGTTTGTCCGGTTTGCCGGTGGGTGAGCGATCCGCTTTCCAGAAAATTCATCGCGTGGGGAACACGAACCGGGGAAAAACCATTCAAGGGTGAGTAGGCCGAGTGATCATCTGGGTACGTGAGGGCTCATGACACGTCGTCTGATCGTGGTGGGAGGGGGACTCGCCGGCATCACCGCCGCGCTGGCCGCGGCTGATGCGGGCATGTCGGTGACCCTGCTGGAAGGCCGCCCCAGACTCGGCGGGGCCACCTTCTCGTTCCGCCGCGACGGCCGCTGGCTGGACAACGGGCAGCACGTGTTCCTGCGCTGCTGCACCGCGTACCGCAGCTTCCTCGACCGGATCGGCACCGCCCACCTCGTCGAACTCCAGGACCGGCTGGACGTCCCGGTGCTGACCCCGTGGGGCACGACCGGACGGCTGCACCGCTCCGGGCTGCCGTCGCCCCTGCACCTGTCCGCCGCGCTCTCCCGCTACCCGTTCCTCACCCTCGCCGGACGCGCCCGGGTCGGCGTCGCCGCGATGGCCCTCAAACGCCTCGACCCGGACGACCCCAAGCTCGACGAGACCACGTTCGGCGCCTGGCTGGACCGCTTCGGCGTCACCGACCGCGAACGCGCCGCGATGTGGGACCTGGTCGGCGTCGCCACCCTCAACCTCACCGCCGAGCACGCCTCGCTCGCGATGGCCGTCAAGGTCTTCCGCACCGGGCTGCTCGACACCAACGACGGCGCGGACATCGGCTGGAGCCGCGTCCCCCTGCAGCAGCTGCACGGCGACGCCGCGCAGCGCGCGCTGGAGGATGCCAAGGTCGACGTCCGGCTCCGCACCCGCGTCTCGGCGCTCGACGTGCTGCCCGACGGCGGCTTCACCGTCGCGGCCGACGGCGCCACGGTGTCCGGCGACGCGGTCGTGCTGGCCGTCCCGCACGAGGACGCCGCCCGCCTGCTGCCGCCCGGCGCCCTCCTCCTCGGCGACCGGCCCGCCGACCCGACCGTGCTGGCCGGGCTGGGCAGTTCGCCCATCGTCAACCTGCACGTCGTCTACGACCGGCCGGTCTTCGACCACGAGTTCGCCGCCGGGCTCGCCAGCCCGGTGCAGTGGGTCTTCGACCGCAGTGCCAACCTCGGCCTGCCGCGCGGCCGCTACCTCGCGGTCTCCAACTCCGCGGCGGACGCCGAGATCGACATGACGCACCAGCAACTGCGCGAGCGGTACCTGCCCGCGCTCGAACGCCTGCTCCCCGCCGCTCGCGACGCGCGCGTCGAGGAGTTCGTCGTGACCAAAGAACGCACGGCGACCTTCCGTGCCGCCCCGGGCTCCGGACGGCTGCGGCCGTACGCGCACACGGCTGTCCCGGGCCTCGCCCTGGCCGGCGCGTGGACCGCCACCGGCTGGCCCGCGACGATGGAAGGCGCCGTCCGCAGCGGCCTGGCCGCTGCCGAAGCCACGATTCCCGGGCGTGTTCTGCCGACGACCCCGCCAGGTGCTTTCCCGGAGAGGACGACGACACCGTGACCGTAGCCGACAGCTCCCTCGCGCCCGTTGTACTGGACCGCGCCCGAGAGGCCACGCAGCCCGCGCTGCGCGCGGCCGTGGCGCGGCTCGAACCGCCGCTCGCCAAGGTGAGCGCGTACCACATGGGCTGGGTGGACGTGCAAGGCCGCCCGGTGCCCGGCAACGGCGGAAAGGCCCTGCGCCCCGCCCTCGCCCTGCTGTCCGCGGAAGCGGTCGGCGCGCCGGTCGAGTTGGGCGTGCCCGGCGCGGTCGGCGTCGAACTCGTGCACAACTTCTCGCTGTTGCACGACGACCTGATGGACGGCGACGAGGAACGCAGACATCGCCCCACGGCCTGGAAGGCGTTCGGGCCCGGCCTCGCGGTGCTGGCCGGCGACGGCCTGCTCGTGCTGGCCGAGCAGGTGCTGATGGAGTCCGCCGGGCAGGGCGCCCGCGCCGCCAAGCTGCTCACCGACGCGACCGCGGCGCTCATCGACGGCCAGTCGCAGGACCTGTCGTTCGAGACGCGGATGGACGTCACCGTCGACGAGTGCCTCGCCATGGCGGGCAACAAGACCGGTGCGCTGCTCGCCGCGGCCAGCGCGATCGGCGCCGCGCTCGCGGGCACGGACCAGACCGTGGTCGACAAGCTCTACGGCTTCGGCCACAACCTCGGCATCGCGTTCCAGGCGGTCGACGACCTGCTCGGCATCTGGGGCCGCCCCGAGGTGACCGGCAAGTCCGCGTGGAACGACCTGCGGCAGCGGAAGAAGTCCGTCCCGGTCGTCGCCGCCCTCAACTCCGGCCATGCGGAAGCCGGCCGACTTGCCGAACTGTACGTCTCCCCCGGCGAACTGACTGAGAGTCAGCTCGACGCCGCGGCCCGGCTCATCGAAGACGCCGGCGGCCGCGAGCGCACCGAGGCGGAGGCGCAGCGGCACCTGGAACTTGCCCTTGGTTGCCTCGACGGACTCGGTATCCCGGAGGTGACGCGTACCGACCTGGCGGCCTTGGCGGCATTCACTACGACTCGGGAGTTGTGATCATGACGGTGACCGTCCGGACCGAAGCCGGTCACGTCCCGGACCAGGCGAAGGACACGCTGGACCGGGCCGTGGCGCACTTGCTCTCCGTGCAGAGCGACGTGGGCTGGTGGAAGGGCGAGCTGGAAACCAACGTCACGATGGACGCCGAGGACTTGCTGTTCCGCGAGTTCCTCGGCATCCGCTCCGCCGAGCAGACCGAGCAGACCGCCCGCTGGATCCGGTCGAACCAGCGCGAGGACGGGACGTGGGCGTCGTTCCGCGGCGGGCCCGCGGAACTGTCCACGACCGTCGAGGCGTACGTCGCCCTCAAGCTCGCCGGGGACTCCCCCGACGCCGAGCACATGCAGCGCGCCGCCGCGTTCATCCGCGAACACGGCGGTGTGCCGCACACCCGGGTCTTCACCCGGATCTGGCTGGCCCTCTTCGGCTGGGCCTCGTGGGACGAACTCCCGGTCATGCCACCGGAGTTGATCTACTTCCCCAAGTGGTTCCCGCTCAACGTCTACGACTTCGCGTGCTGGGCGCGGCAGACCATCGTGCCGCTCACGATCGTGAACGCGTTCCGCCCGGTGCGGAAGTCGCCCTTCCCGCTGGACGAGTTGGCGCCGACCGGGTTCGTGCCGCCCAAGCCGATCGACACCGACCCGTGGTCGAAGTTCTTCCGCACGGCCGACAAGGCGCTGCACGTCTACAGCAAGAAGCCGGTGCAGCCGCTGCGCCGCAACGCGATGCGCCGCGCGACGCAGTGGATCATCCAGCGGCAGGAAGCCGACGGCGGGTGGGGCGGCATCCAGCCGCCGTGGGTGTACTCGCTGATGGCGCTGCACCTGATGGGCTACCCGCTGAACCACCCGGTGATGGCGCAGGGCATCAAGGGTCTGGACGGGTTCACCATCTGGGAGGACACGCCCGAGGGCACCGTGCGCCGGTTCGAGGCGTGCCAGTCGCCGGTGTGGGACACCGGCCTGTCCTTGGTGGCGCTGCGTGACGCGGGTCTCCCGCGGGACCATCCGCAGGTGGTCAAGGCCGCCGACTGGCTGCTGGGCGAGGAGATCCGCGAGCGCGGGGACTGGGCGGTGCGCCGTCCGAACCTCGAACCGGGCGGCTGGGCCTTCGAGTTCGCCAACGACTACTACCCGGACACGGACGACACCGCCGAGGTGGTCATGGGGCTGCGCTACGCGGAGCACCCGGACCCCGAGCGCAAGGCCGCCGTTCTGGGACGCGCCGAGGTGTGGACCGCGGGCATGCGCAGCAAGGACGGCGGCTGGGGCGCGTTCGACGCGGACAACACCAGCATGCTGCCGTTGAAGCTGCCGTTCTGCGACTTCGGCGCGGTCATCGACCCGCCGTCGGCGGACGTGACGGCGCACATCGTCGAGATGTTCGCCGAGTCCGGGCCGGAGTACCGCGACCAGGTCGTCGAGGGCGTCCGCTGGCTGCTGCGCAACCAGGAGCCGGACGGGTCGTGGTTCGGCCGCTGGGGCGCGAACTACATCTACGGCACCGGCGCGGTCGTTCCGGCCTTGGTGCTCGCCGGTGTCGATCCGCGGCACAGCGCGATCCGGCGCGCGGTGCGGTGGCTGTACAAGGTGCAGAACGAAGACGGCGGCTGGGGCGAGGACTTGCGGTCGTACGTCGACAAGTCCTGGGCGGGCAAGGGTGATTCGACCGCCTCGCAGACCGCCTGGGCACTGATGGCGCTGCTCGCAGCCGGCGAGCGGGGCCCGGCGGTGGACCGCGGCGCGGCCTGGCTGGCGACCCGGCAGAACGCCGAAGGCGGTTGGGACGAGCCGCAGTTCACCGGCACGGGCTTCCCCGGCGACTTCTACATCAAGTACCACATGTACCGGATCGTTTTTCCGATCATGGCGCTCGGCCGCTACGTGAAGACGGCCGCGTGACCGACGCGGGGGATCGGCGGGACGCGCAGGGCCGAGGGGTCGTCGCCGCCCCGCTGCGGATCGAGGCACACGCCCTCGGCCGCGGCGGGGCGGTCCCCGTGGTGCGCACCGGCATGGGGGAGCGCAAGTCGCGCAATGCCGCGGTGCGGCTGCGGTCGGTGCCCGCGCTGGTGATCGCGGGCATGGGCGCGGGGATGCGCGGGCTCAAGCCCGGCGAGGTGGTCGTGGCCACCGAGGTACGCGATCCGTCCGGCCA
The DNA here is from genome assembly GCF_049534875.1 of Uniformispora flossi. Taxonomy (NCBI): domain Bacteria; kingdom Bacillati; phylum Actinomycetota; class Actinomycetes; order Kitasatosporales; family Streptomycetaceae; genus Uniformispora; species Uniformispora flossi. Next base: position 896,063 of record NZ_JBMULZ010000001.1, on the reverse strand, counting down.
CGTGCGGGTCTGCCCGTGGGCCGACGAGGTGGCGGCGGCGCTGCGCGAGGCCGCGGCGTCGGCGTCGCTGGGGCCGGTGGTGCATACGGGGCCGGTGGCGACGGTGCGCAAGCTGGTGCGGCCGGCCGAGCGGGAGGCGCTCGCCGCGCGGGGCGTGGTGGCGGCGGACATGGAGTCGTCGTTCCTGCTCGGCGGGAGTGCCGAGGACCGGCCGTGGGCGGTCGTGCGGGTGGTGTCGGATGCGCCGGGGCACGAGCTGCTGCGGCCGGGGATCGTGCGCAACGGGCTCAAGGCCTACACGTCGCTGAAGGTGGTCGCCCCGGTACTGTCCGCGTGGCTGCGCGGCCCGCATCCGGCGGCGGCGCCCGACGAAACCGCGGACCCGGCGGTGTCGTCCGCACCGGACGGGCGGAACGAGGCAGACTTGACCCGGACGCCCAAGGCGCCTGGGGCACAGGCACCCCAAGCCCAGGGACCCCGGGCACCCGAGGCACCCCAGGCACCCCAGGCACCCGGCATGGTGAGCGAACAGGACGGTGGCGATGACGTTCGACCTCGGCGAGACGCTTGAGCAGTACCGCGGGCAGGAATTCGAGCTGACCGCGAAGCATCTGAACCCGCAGCTGCCGCGCGTCCTGCAGACCATCGGTTTCCACCGCGACTACGTGCGTGCCGAAGGCCCGTACCTGTACGACGAGACCGGCGCCGAATACCTCGACTTCCTGTCCGGCTTCGGCACCTACGGGGTCGGCCGCCACCACCCGGTGGTGCGCAAGGCGATGCAGGACGTGATCGCGCTCGACCTGCCGGACATCGTGCACTTCGCGACGCCGACGCTCGCCGTCGCGCTCGCGGACCGGCTGCTCAAGACGACGCCGCACCTGGACCGCGTGTACTTCTGCAACAGCGGCACCGAAGCGGTCGAGGCGGCGCTGAAGTTCGCCCGCTTCGCGACGGGCCGCAAGCGGATCGTGTACGTCGACCACGCGTTCCACGGCCTGACCACGGGTTCGCTGTCGGTCAACGGCGCGAAGGAGTTCCGCAAGGGCTTCGAACCGCTGCTGCCGGACTCCGCGATCAAGCTGGGCGACCTGGACGCGCTGGAGCGCGAGCTGAAGCGCGGCGACGTCGCGGCGTTCATCATGGAGCCGATCCAGGGCAAGGGCGTGCTGATCCCGCCGCCCGGCTTCATGGCGGCCGCGCAGAAGCTGCTGCGGCAGCACGGCGCGCTGCTGATCGCCGACGAGGTGCAGGTCGGCATGGGCCGCACCGGCAAGTTCTGGGCGTACGAGTGGGAGGACGGTGTCGAGCCGGACATCGTCACGGTCGCCAAGGCGCTGTCCGGCGGCTACGTGCCGATCGGCGCGACGATCACCAAGGACTGGATCTTCAAGAAGGTCTACTCGACGATGGACCGCGTCCTGGTCCACGACTGCACGTTCGGCGGCAACAACCAGGCGATGGCGGCCGGCCTCGCGACGCTCGCGGTCCTGGAGGACGAGGACCTGGTGGGCAACTGCCAACGTATGGGCGACGCGTTCCAGGCGGCGCTGAAGCCGCTGCAGGACAAGTACGAGCTGTTCGCCGACGTGCGCGGCCGCGGCCTCATGGTGGGCCTGGAGTTCGGCAAGCCGCGCTCGCTCAAGCTGCGGGCCGGCTGGTCCACGCTGAAGGCGGCGCGGACGGGCTTGTTCGCCCAGATGGTGGTCGTGCCGCTGTTCCAGCGCCACCGGATGCTCACCCAGGTCGCGGGCGACCACATGGACGTCATCAAGCTGCTTCCGCCGTATGTGATCGGGCAGCACGACGTGGACAACTTCACGGCCGCGTTCGTGGACGTGATGGACGACGCGCACAAGGGCACCGGTCTGATGTGGGACTTCGGGCGGACGCTGATCAAGCAGGCGCTGACCCGCTGACCGGCTGACCGGCTGACCGGCTGACCAGTCCTGCGGGGAGATGCGTGCGGCCCCGGCCTTCCAGGCCGGGGCCGCACGCGCGTCCGCCGTGGCGGAGCCGGTCGAGGTCAGCGGTGGGCCGGAGGGCTGGAAGCGGGCGGGTGTGAACCCGACGTCAGCGGCGGCAGGTCTATCGTTGCCGGGGGGCTCGGGACCCGGGTCGGGGCGCCCGTCGGTGCCGGGGGCAGCGGAACGTATGCGGTCAGCAGCGGCCGCCACGCGTCGCTGGTGACGATGCCGATGCCCTGCTCGTCGGTGAGCGGCAGCTGCGGCTGAGTGGGCGTGGCGTTGTCGGAGATCGTGCCGTTCGCATAGCTGAGCGTGACCATCGTGCCGCCGGACACGGCCTCGAAGCGCCGGTTCTGCAGCCCGGTCTTGGCGCTGGTTCCGCCGTAGGTGCCGACGAGCGTGCCGTTGGTCAGCACGCACTGCCCGTAGTTGCCCTCCACCGGCGTGGGCCTACCGTTGACCAGTTCGCAGCCGAACCACTGCTTGCCGACCAAGCCGACGACGACCTCGACGAGCCCCTGTCCGGTCTGCCAGTCCACCGTGGCGTAGATGCCGCCGTCGCGGCCCGTGTACACCCGGGTGGTCTTCGTGCCGCCGGGAAGCAACTGCTCGATGGCCGGGCGGAGTTGCGCGGCCAGGGGGTTGTCGGAGACCGGCTGTTCCGGGAACCGCGGGTCTCCTTGGAGGGTGGCCTCCTGCGGTGTCGCGGAAGCCGAGGGCCCCGCGGCGGGCCCGGCGACCGACGCCCCACTCGGGCCCAGCGCCGACACCACGGTGATGCCGCCCGCGAGGATCCCGACGGCGAGCGCGGTGCCCGCCGCCGCGGCGGCCCTGCGGCGCCGGGCCCGGCGGCGGCCGCCCGCCGCGGCGCGGTCCGCGATGCCGGGCATCGGCGGGCCGGGGGAGGCGTCGAGTTCGGCGTTCAGCAGGTCTTTGAAGCGGTCTTCGGTCAGCATGCCGGTTTCTCTTCTCGCGCTCGTCACGACGTCGACAGGGAAGGCAGGTCGGTACCCAGCAGGTCACGCAACTGCGCGAGGCCGCGCGGACCCGCGCTCTTGACCGCGGACACCGACATGCCGAGCAACTCGGCGGTGCTCTCCAGGCTTTGGTCCTCCCAATAGCGCAGGATCAGCACTGCTCGGGTGCGCGGTGGAAGCCTCATGAGCGCCGCGCGCAAGGTCAGCCGCAACTCGGCACTGCCGCCGTCGACGGCGGGCCGGTCGAGTTCGCGGACGTCCAGGCCGGTGACTTCCCCGGAGCTGCGCAATCGCCGTCTGTCCAGATAGGCGTTGAGGACGATGCGTTTCGCGTACGCCTCCGGGTTGTCGGCGCGTTCCACGCGTCGCCACGCCACGTAGACCTTCTCCAGCGCGGTCTGCGTCAGGTCCTCCGCGAGATGCCAGTCGCCGCACACCAGGTACGCGGTCTGGCGCAGACGCGGCGCGGCGGCCTCGGCGAATTCGGTGAAGCCCTCGCGGGTGCTCCTGCGCATTGCTGCTCCTTCGTGGTGGCCTTCCACAGACGAGACGGGTCGGGCGCCCCGAGAGGTCGCAGACGGAGTCGTGAAGGTTCTGCACGCAGTCTGCACATGTTGTGTGACCAGGGGCTTTACCGGCCCGGAGGGGTTGTCCGGCGGGTCTAGCGTCCGGTGCCATGACCACCCACGCGATATCCCCCGCGCACCACATGAGACGCATACGTGTCTGGCTCGCCGTTTTCCTGGCCGGCCTCGTCGTCAGCGGACTGACCGCGTTCCCGCTGGAGACCGAGACGGCTTGGCTGGCCGACCTCGCGCACCGCGCGAGCTGGCTGCCGTCCGACGTCGTGGCCTGGATCGACCGGACGCGCGAAGGCGTCGCGGTGACGAACGCGCACTATCCGTTCCTGGCGTACGGCACCGACTGGCTGGCCTTCGCCCACCTGATGATCGCCGCCGCCTTCTGGGGCCCGCTGCGCGATCCCGTGCGCAACGTGTGGGTGGTGCAGTGGGGCCTGATCGCGTGCGCGGCGCTCGTCCCGTTGGCGCTGGTCTGCGGGCCGGTGCGCGGCATCCCCGTCTACTGGTCGTTGATCGACATGTCCTTCGGGTTCTTCGGGGCCATTCCGCTGCTGTTCGCCCTGCGCCACATCCGGGCCCTGGAGCGGGCCGCCGGAGCGCCCGCACAGCAAGGCCCGGCAACCTCTCCCGCGGCCAATAGGTTGACAGAGTCAATCAACTAAGTAGAGTGAAACATGTCCCAGTAGCGGCCTGAAACCCAGGCCGGCCAAGGAGGTTTCGCGTGCCCGGTTTCCCCGCCGACGTCGGCGCTGTCGACCTGATGATCGGATTCCCGAGCGCCCAGGCACGCAGCCACTACGACTTCCTCAAGCCGCAGCTCAAGGACGCGGACAGCGCCGGCATGGAGTTCCCCGCCGAGTACATGTTCAAGGGCGTGCCCAACCAGCTCGCCGACGACGAGGACCCGATCGCCACCACCGTCGCCAAGATGGACGCGTGCGGCGTCGCGATCGGCCTCGTCGGCCTGAGCGAGACCGCCCTGAAGGCCGCCGAGCGCCACCCGGGCCGGTTCCGCTTCAGCATCGAGGTCGACCCGAACGACATCACCGCCGCGGTCCGCCGCATCCGCACCGCGCACGCCGAGCACGGCATCGCCGCGGTCACCACGTTCCCGGCCGGCTGCAACCCGCAGGTGCCGGTCAGCGACCGCCGCTACTACGCGGTCTACCAGACCTGCATCGACCTGGACATCCCGATCATCTCCAACGCCGGGATCCCCGGGCCGCGCGTGCCCGCCGCCTGCCAGGACGTCATGCACTTCGACCAGGTCTGCTACGACTTCCCCGAGCTGCGCATCGTGATGCGCCACGGCGCCGAGCCGTGGGAGGACTTGGCCGTCAAGCTCATGCTCAAGTGGCCCGGCCTCTACTACATGACCTCCGCCTTCGCCCCGAAGTACTACCCCAAGGCGATCGTCGACTACGCGAACACCCGCGGCGCCGACAAGATCATGTACGCGGGCTACTACCCCATGGGCCTCTCCCTGGACCGCATCTTCCGCGAACTGCCCGACGTGCCGTTCAAGGCCGACGTGTGGCCCAAGTTCCTGCGCGACAACGCGATGCGCGTCTTCAACCTCGACCCGAAGGCCGCCGAGGCCGCGGGGCAGCCCGACAAGAAGGAGGCGGCGCGATGACCGACCGCTACACCGTCATCTCCGCCGACGGCCACGCCGGCGCGAACATGGAGACCTACCGCAACTACCTCGACTCCGCGTGGCACGAGGAGTTCGACGCCTGGCGCGGCAAGTACCGCAACCCGTTCCGCGACCTGCAGGACGACGGCCGCACCCGCAACTGGGACGACGCCCGCCGCATCGCCGAGATGGAAGCCGACGGCGTCGTCGCCGAGGTCGTCTTCCCCAACACCGTGCCGCCGTTCTTCCCGACCGGCCAGCTCATCGCCCGTCCGCCGTCCGCCGAGTCGTACGCCCGCCGCCTCGCAGGCATCCGCGCGCACAACCGCTGGCTCGCCGAGTGGTGCGGCGGCGAGCACAAGCACCGCCGGGCCGGCCTCGCGCAGATCTTCCTCAACGACATCGACGACGCGATCGCCGAAGCCAAGTGGGCCAAGGAGCAAGGCCTCGCCGGCATCCTCGTGCCGACCACCCCGCCGGACGCGGTCGGCATCACGCCCATCTACGCCCCCGACTGGGACCGGCTGTGGGAGGTCTGCCAGGACCTCGACCTCGTCGTCGTCAACCACGGCGGATCCGGCTCGCCCGACTACGGGCCCTACCCGGCCTCGAAGTTCCTGTGGATCGCCGAAGCCGCGACGTTCTTCCGCCGTCCGCTCACCCACATGCTGGTGTCCGGCGCGTTCGAGCGTTTCCCGCGCCTGAAGTTCGTCATCACCGAGCAGGGCGCCTCGTGGATCCCGCCGCTGCTGCGCCAACTCGACGCCTACCACGCGCAGATGTCGTCCGGCCGGATCGGCGAACTCGCCTACGGCGACGCCGACCGGCTGCCGCTCAAGCCGTCCGAGTACTTCGCCCGCAACGTCTGGGTCGGCGTCAGCTTCCCCAGCCCCGTCGAAGCGGACAGCCGCCACGAGATCGGCATCGACCGGTTCCTGTGGGGCAGCGACTACCCGCACGACGAAGGCACCTACCCGTACACCCGCGAGGCCCTGCGCCGCGCCTTCCCCGGCACCGACCCGGCCGACCTGCGCCGCATGCTCGCCGGGAACGCCGCCGAGGTGTACGGCTTCGACCTCGACGTCCTGGACCGCTACGCCGCCGCCTGCGGGCCCACCTACGACGAGATCGCCACCCCGCTCGGCAGCCTGCCCGCGGACAGCAACAGCCCCGCCTTCACCCGCCCCTGAGGAGCCGACCCATGTCCGAGAAGCGGTTCGCCGGACGCCGCGCCCTGGTCACCGGGGCCAGCCGCGGCATCGGCGCCTCCCTCGCCCGGCGCCTCGCCGCGGAAGGCGCGGACGTCGCCATCACCGCCCGCAGCCTCGACACCTCGGCGAAGCTGCCCGGCACCCTCGCCGAAGTCGGCGAACGCATCGCCGCGCACGGCGGCAAGGTCGCGCTGATCGGCGCCGACCTGGCCAACGAGGACGACCGCGAGCGGATCGTCCCGGAAGCCGCCGAAGCCCTCGGCGGGCCGATCGACATCCTGGTCAACAACGCCGCCATGGGCGTGTACGCGGCCGTCGCGGACTATCCGCTGCGCCGCGCCCGCCTGCACTACGAGATCAACGTCATCGCCCCGCTGCACCTGGCGCAGGCGGCGATCCCGGGGATGCGCGAGCGCGGCGAGGGCTGGATCGTCAACGTCTCCAGCGCGACCGCGAAGCCGTGGCCCGGCCCGCCGTTCGTGCTCGGCGGCACCGGTACCGGCACGACCGTCTACGGCTCGTCCAAGGCGGCCCTCAACCGGCTGACCAACGGCCTCGCCGCGGAACTGCACGGCGCGGGCATCCGGGTGAACACGGTCGAACCGCGCGCCGCGGTGATGAGCGAGGGCGCGCAGGAGCTGGTCGGGCACATTGTGCGGCCGGACCAGATCGAGACCATGGAGCAGATGGTCGAAGGGGCGCTCGCGCTGTGCGACTGCCCGGCCGACTACACCGGGCGGGTGGGCGTAAGCCTGCACCTGATCGAGGAGTTCGGGCGCACGGTGCGCTCGCTCGACGGGGTCTGACCGGCGCGTGCCGGGGCTCCCGGCACGCGTCACACACCCATTGCATTGCAAGGTCAAGTTTCGGTGATTACGCTCCCCGACATGTCGACGGATCAGCGCAACGAAGAGTTCATCGAGCCCAGCCCGGACGAGATCGTGGCCTTCACGAAGGAACACGTCAAGGGCATGGAAGGCTCGGACGAGAACGAGTGGTGGGACGTCGCGGGGATGCTCCACGTCCTCATCCAGACGGTCGGCCGCAAGACGGGCAACGTCCACAAGGTCGCGCTCCCGTACTGGGTCGACAAGGACGGCCACCGCATCGTCGTCGCGTCGTTCGCGGGCGCGGACAAGAACCCGTCGTGGTTCGTCAACCTCGCGGACAAGAAGGCCAACCCGCAGATCCTGGTGCGCGTCCAGCGGGCGACGTACTGGAGCGATGCGGAGGTCCTCGACGGCGACGACTACACCGAGACGTGGGCCGGCCTGACCGCCGACCGCGCCTACTACAACGACTACCAGACCCGTTGCACCCGCCGCATCCCGCTGGTCCGCCTCCCGGAGACCAACCTGGTGGCGACCCGCGACTGACGTGCCGGCGCGCCCCTCGGCCCGGCCCCCGCTCAGGGGGCCGGGCCGAAGTGCGTGCGTGCCCGGCAGCCGGGGGAACCGCGGGCGGGCGGCCAGGCGTCCCTGTGGCCACGGAGCCATGTCCGTTCGGGGGCAGTCCATGGTCTTGGTCTTCGCGGTGTGGGGCTTCCTCGCCGTCTTCATGGTCGTGTCGGGGTTCGCGGTGCGGCGCGCGAAACGGGCGGCTGCGCTGCGCATGGCCGAGTTCCACGTGTACGCGCAGGCAACAGGCTGGCGCACGCTGCCGCTCGACCACCCTCTCGGCCCCGCGGGCGACGGCCCGAGAGGCGCCCGTCGCGTGCTGTGCCTGGAACGCCGCACCGGCACACGCACGGTCCGGGTGGTGTGCCACCACTGGTGGGAGACCACCAGCGACGGGACCGTCACCAGTTCCACGCCGCGTTTTGCCGCCCACTATCTGGTGCCCCTGGTCGGTGGCCCCTTCCCGGACGTGGCCTTCCGGGTCCGGACCCGGCTCGGCGGCGCGGTGGTCCCCGTGCGCGGTCCCGGCACCGGCGACGCCGGCTTCGACCGGCGATTCCTGGTGGTCGGGCCCGGTGGCGTCGCGCTCGCGAGGCTGCTCCCGCCGCCGATGCGGCACGCGATGCTGACCGGTGCGGTTCCGCCTTGGTCGATCGTGTCCGGTGTGCTGGTCACCCTCTTCCCGAGCCACCCGGCCGTCGCCGACCTGAATCCGCGTGCCGAGGCAGCCGTCAGGCTCGCCGCGCTCGTCGAGGGCGACGTTCCGTGGGCATGATGCCGGAAGGTCAGCGGCCACGCTTGCGGCTCACGAGCGTGCCCGTCACATACGGCAGTTCCACCGGATCCGGAAGCTTCGGCAGGTACGCCCGCACCCGCCCGAACAGGGCTGTCCGTTCGTGCTCAGGCATGGCCACCACGTAGCTGAACGTACCGACGCGTTCGAGCAGTTGCTCGTGTGTCAGCCGGTCCGTCCAGTGGAAGTCGCGGCGCACCGCGGGTTCGTAGCGGCCATTCGCGTCGAGGTCCGTGCCCAGATCCCGGTCGACCAGGTAGGGCCGGAACCCCTCCCAGCGCGTCGCCGCGCCCAACTCGGCCGCCCACGGCTCGCTTTGGTCGCGTTCGTTCCACAGCACCGCGAGGGCGCCGCCCGGCCGCAGCACCCGGGCGATCTCGCGCAGCGCGGCCGGCGCGTCGAACCAGTGGAACGCCTGCGCCACAACGACGGCGTCGAACTGGGCGTCACCGGCCGGGATCTGCTCCGCGGTGCCGTCCACGAGCCGCACGTCGGGCAGTTCGGCGACGAAGGTCTCGCGCATCGCGGGCGCGGGCTCGACGGCCGTCACGTCGGTCCCCAGCGCGACGAGTTCGCGGGTCATGCGGCCGGTGCCGGCGGCCAGGTCGAGCACGTGGGCGTCCGGGACCAGACCCGCGGCCTCGGCCACATAGGCGAGTACCTCGGGGCGGTAGGCGGGGCGGGCGCGGTGGTAGACGTCGGTTCCGGTGGCGAAGCCGCGGCGGGCCAGATCCTCGTTCGTCATACCGGCATCTTGCCCGATCCGTTTCGTTGGCACCGGAACTCGGCTCGGGCGCTGGGCCGTTCGCGCCCCGGGCGCGTACCCCCGGACGATCACTCGGCCGCGCGGCGCAGTAGCCCCTCCATGGCCTCGGGGAAGTCCTCGGTGATCATCGGCCCGACCTCCGGACCGGCGGCGTCGGCGCCGGGGCCGTCGATCTCCAGCCGGTGCACGACCCGGGTGCCGCCGGCCGGCAGCGCGACGAGGGTGTGGCTGAAGCGCAGGGTGAGGCCGTTGAACTCGGTCTCGTCCGCGTAGCGCTCGTTCTCCGTGATCTCGCTGATCGTCGACACGATCGCGTCCTGCCCGATCGGTGTCATCGACAGCTGCGAACCGACCGCGAACGGGCCGAGCAGTGCGACGGACTCCATCGACGTGTCCCAGCGGGCCCAGTTGTCGATGTCGGCGAGGACCTTCCAGATCGCCTCGCGGGTCAGCGGTGTTTCGGCGGTGTGCTCGTGCGTCCACATGGTGCGGTCTCCGTTCGGGGGAGTGCGTGCGGCCCGTCATTTGCTATGCGCGCATACTATCTCGCGGGACGGCCGGTCATCCAGCGCTGACTTGGCAAGCGCCGAGCAGGCGCGCGGAATGGCGGACCGATGAGTTTCCGGCGCCGGCGGAGTCGGTACAGGTGACACGTCGACCGCACCCGGAGGGCAGCATGGGTCCGAACCTCTTCGCGGGCGTTCCCGTCGCCGGTTACGCCGCGGCGCTGCCGTGGTACGAGCGGTTCTTCGGCAGCCCCCCGGCGTTTCTCCCGAACGACACCGAGGCGGTGTGGGAAGTGGCCGAGCACCGCTACGTCTACATCGTCGAGGACCCGGTAAGGGCGGGGAACGCCCTGGTGCTGACGTTCGTCGACGACCTCGACGAGCGGGTGGCCGCGATCGGCCGGCGGGGCATCGAGCCGGCGCGACGCGAGACATACGACGGCGGCGTGACCAAGGTGGTCTACCGGGACCCGGACGGCAACGAGATCGGCGTCGGCGGCAGCACGGGCTGACGCCGACGGGCCGCTCAGGCTTGCAGCTGCTTCTTCTGCACCTTGCCCATCGCGTTGCGGGGGAGGGCGTCGACGAGCAGGACGCGGCGCGGGCGCTTGTGCACGGACAGCGAGCGCGCCACGAAGTCCGCGAGCTCCGGCCCGGTGACACCCTCCGCCACCACGAACGCCACGATCTCCTGGCCCAGGTCGTCGTGCGGGACGCCCACCACGGCCGCCTCGCGCACCGCGTCGTGCGCCAGCAGCGCGCCCTCGACCTCGCCCGCGCCGATGCGGTAGCCGCCGGACTTGATGAGGTCGGTGGAGGCGCGGCCGACGATACGGTGCCAGCCGTCCGGGCCGACGTTGGCGACGTCGCCGGTGCGGAACCAGCCGTCGGACGTGAGGGCTTCGGCGGTGGCGTCGGGGCGGTTGAGGTAGCCGGCGAAGAGCGTCGCGCCGCGGACCTGGAGTTCGCCGACCGTCTCGCCGTCGTACGGAACCGCCGCGCCGTCCTCGCCGACCAGCCGCGTCTCCACGCCGTCGAGGGGGAGGCCGACGAAGCCCGGGCGGCGTTCGCCGTCCGCGCGGGTGCTCACCGTGATCAGGGTCTCCGTCATGCCGTACCGCTCGACCGGCGCATGCCCGGTCAGCGCGGCCAGCCGGTCGAACACCGGGACCGGCAGCGGGGCGCTGCCCGACACGAGCAGCCGGGCCCCGGCCAGCGCGGCCGCCGCGGCCGGGTCCTCGGCGACACGCGACCACACCGTGGGCACGCCGAAGTACAGGCTCCCGCCCGCTTTCGCGTAGGCCTCGGGCGTCGGCCGCCCGGTGTGCACCAGTCGCGACCCGGTGCGCAGCGCGCCCAGCACGCCGAGCACCAGTCCGTGCACGTGGAACAGCGGCAGCCCGTGTACCAGCACGTCGTCCGGCGTCCACGCCCAGGCGTCCGCGAGCGCGTCGAGGTCGGCCGCGAGCGCGCCGCGGGAGAGAAGAACTCCCTTGGGTGCCCCGGTCGTTCCGCTGGTGTAGAGGACGAACGCGGTGCTGTCCGGAGCGGGCTCCGGGTAGCTGCTCGCCGCGCGGGCCGCGGTGGCGACCGGGACGACGGGGAGCGTGATGTCGTCCCATGCACCCGGACCGCCGGGTTCCAGCAGCAGGGCCGCCCCGGAGTCGCCGAGGATGTGCGTGCGCTCGACCGGGCCGGAGTCCGGCGGTACCGGGACGACCGGCACCCCGGCGGTGAGCCCGGCGAGCGTCGCCACGACCGTGCCCAGGCTCGCGGTCGCGCGCACGGCGACCGCCGGGCTGCCCGCGATCTCGTCGGCGAGCGCGGCGGCCGCGCCGAAGAGGTCCTCGCGGCTCACCGACTCCCCGGCGACGGCCACCGCATCGGCGCGATCGGGCCCCCCGCCCGCGGACGGCGTCACAAGCGCGGACACAGCAGACCTCCCGGAGACATCCAACGGCGTGCCGCGAGCCTAGGGCGTGTCTGGTGGATCTTCACACCCCGCACGCCGCCTGGCACCGCATCCGGGCCTGGCGGCCCTCCCAGGCCGCGTTGCAGGCCCTTGCGAGTACGGACGAGTACGAGCTGCGGGCCTGCGCCTTGCGATGCACGGCACCAGACGACGTGAGGGGCGCGAATATCCACCAGACACGCCCTAACCGCGTATCGGCACGGCCAGGCCCGCGGCACCCCCGGCGCTGCTCAGGCCGCCACCGGCCGGGTGTCCGCCACCGGCCCGGACTGCTCGACGGGCTGCTCGGCCCGCGGCTCCGGGCGCATCAGCCAGGCGACCACCGCGGCCGAGAGGGCGAGCACCGCCGCGCCGGTCCACAGCGCCAGGTGCAGGCCGTCCACGAACGCCGTCTCGGACGCGTGCCGCACCACCGGCGGCGCCTGTCCGAGGTGTCCGACGCCCCCGCCGCCACCCGCGGTCACCGCGTCGACCGTGTGCCGCACGTCCGCCGCGGGCAGTCCCGCCGCGCCGAGCCGGTCGGTCAGGCTGTCCGACAGCCGGGCGGTGAGGACCGCGCCGAGCACCGCGATGCCGAACACACCGCCGAGTTCGCGCGCGGTGTTGCCGGTGGCCGACGCCATCCCGGCGCGCGCCGGGGCGACCCGGGACATGACGGTGATCGACACCGGCGACATCGCCAGCCCCATGCCGGCGCCGAGCACGGGAAGCACCCAGAAGTACGCGGCGTACGACGCGCCGACGCCGTACAGCGACAGCCCGCCCAACGCCACCGCGCACAGCGCGAGCCCGGCGACCAGCGGCACCCGCGGGTGGTAGCGCGCGGACAGCCGTCCGGCGACCGGCGCGGCCGCCATCAGCGCGACCGTCGCGGGCAGCCCGGTGTATCCGGAGCCGGCCGCCGACCAGCCGTAGATGTCCTGCATGAGCAGGCCGATGAAGAACAGCGCGCCGAACATGCCGAAGCTCACCGCGAATCCGCCCCACACCGCGGCGGCCACGAAGCGGTCGCGGAAGAACGCCAGGTCGAGCATCGGTGTCGCCACCCGCAGTTCGACGACGGCGAACAGCACGAACGCGACCGCGGACACCGACGCCGCGGCGAGCACCGGAGTCGACGACCAGCCGCGCGCGGGGCCTTCGACCAGCGCGTACACCAGCGAGCCGATGGCGATCACGCCCAGCACCAGGCCGGCCACGTCCAGACGGCCGCGGCGTTCGGCGAACTCCGGCAGGAACACCGCACCCAGCACGACGCCCGCGATGCCGATCGGCACGTTGATCCAGAAGATGCTCGCCCACCCGAACGCGTCGACCATCGGCCCGCCGACGACCGGCCCGAGCGCGAGCCCCGCGCCGGACACCCCGGACCACAGGCCGATCGCCCGGGCCCGCTCCGCGTCGTCGGTGAAGACGTGCCGGATGATCGCCATCGTCCCGGGCATCAGCAGCGCCCCGCCGAGGCCCTGCACGACGCGGCCGCCGATGAGCACGCCGAGCGAACCGGACAGCGCGCACAGCGCCGAGCCCGCGGTGAACAGGCTCAGGCCGACGAGGAACACCCGGCGGCGCCCGTAGCGGTCGCCGAGCGTACCGCCGGTGAGCAGGAACGCCGCGAACACCAGGCTGTACGCCTCCATGACCCACTGCAGGCCGCTGACTCCCGCGCCGAGATCGCGGTCGATGGTCGGCAGCGCGTTCGACACCACGACGTTGTCGAGCATCGCGATGAACAGCGCCACGCACAGGACGCCCAGGATCACGCCCTTGCGCGGCTCGCCGGGCGGTCGCGCCCCGTCCGGCCGGGGTCGTACTTCGGTGGCCACGGCCACTCTCCCTTACAGCGTTAGGGAACACTCTAACGCCGTTAGAGTGGCGGAGGGCGACCGATCCGGCAAGTAGATTTCAGGCGATGACACAGCCCCGGGAAGTGAAGAGCGCCGAGCGCGGCTCGGTGACCCGCGACGCGCTGGCCCGCGCCGGACTGGCCGTGCTCCAGCGCGACGGCCTCGACGCGCTGTCGATGCGGGCCGTCGCCGCGGAGCTGGGCGTCCGCGCGCCGTCGCTGTACTGGCACGTGCGCAGCAAGGAAGAACTCCTCGACCTGCTCGGCGACGCGCTGATGCTCGCCGCCGCGCCGGACCTCCCGGTGCGGTCCGGGGACTGGCGCACCGACCTGGGCGCGATCGCGTGGGGCTTCCGGGAGTTCCTGCGCGTCCGCCGCGACGCGGTGCGGGTGCTCGCCGGCCGCTTCCTGCACGGGCCCGGCATGTGGACCGTCATGGAGCAGCAGCTCGAAGTGCTGCACGACGCCGGATTCAGCCGCCAGGACGCCACGTTGGCGAGCTACACACTGGGGATCACCGTCACCGGCTTCATGCTCAACGAGCAGGCCGCGGTGTCCGCGGCCGAAGCCGAGGGGCGCCTCGGGCGGAGGGCCGCCGTCGACGAGATCGCCGATCTCATCGAGGGGTTGCCGGCCGACCGGTATCCGCACCTCGTGGCGTCCGCGCGGGCGATGGCCGGTCCCGATATGGACGAACGCTTCCGCTTTGTCGTGGACCGGTTTTTGGACGGACTGGAAGCACTGCCGCGCACCCTGCCAACGTGATCGTTTTTCTCCATGGCGCACGTCGGCGCCCCGGCGTACGCTTCCGCACGGCACGTCGGGTGGGGCGTGCGTGAACAGCGGGGGAGAGCGGTTTTCCATGGGTGCACAGCGGGTCGGTGGCCCGGTCATACGCACGGTCGCGGTCGCGGTGACGGGGGTCGCGCTGCTCACGTCGTGCGGGCGGTTGCAGGCCAAACAGCATCCGTTCCCGGAGGCGGTAGGCCAGTCGTCGGCATCGCCCGGCCCGTCGGCCACGGCGACGCCGCGCGGCAGCGCGTCCCCGATACCGACGGGATCGCTGCCGCCGGACCGGCTGGCGGAGCTGCCGGCCGACGAACTGCTCAAGCGGGCGCGGAAGGCCGCCGGGTCCACGCCGACCGTCCGGGTCGCGCTGCGGGCCTCCGGCGAGGGCGAGACCGTCGCCTACGACATGCTCGTCGACCTGAACACCGGTGACTTCCAAGGCAGCATGAGCCTCGGCTCCGCACACGCCGAAATCCGCAGAATCGACGGCGACGCCTGGATCAAGGCCGACAAGGCGTTCTGGGTGTCGTCGGCGAAGGCGCCGAGCAGCGTCGCCGAGACCCTCAGCAAGAAATACGTGCACGTCAGCCAATCCATGGCCGGCTGGGAGAAGTTCGTCGGCATCGCCGAAATCGCCAACCCGACGCTGCCGCTGAACGTGTTCCGCCCGAAGGAGAAGCTGTCGGTCCGGACACTTGCCGGGCAGCAGGTGATTCCGGTGGTCGGGCGCAGCGGCCCGAACACCGCGATCCTGTCGCTTGCCCTGTCCCAAGGGCTGCTGCCGGTGCGCTTTGAAGAATCGGACGGCGCCTACATGGAATGGCAGTACGGCGTCGTCGTCAACGTGGCCAAGCCGCCCGCCGGTTCCACGGTCGAGGCCCCGCAGGGGAGCGGCGTCCACCTGCCCGGAGCCTGATCCGGCCGAGGGCCCGGGGCCTCCCGGCGGTCTCCGGCCGACTACCGCCGCCCGTAGCGCTCCGCGAAATTCCGCAGGTCCGCTTCGCGTTCGGCCGGGCGGCGGCCCGGGCAGCTGGTGCACATCGGCTGGCCCGGGGCGCGGTAGAGCAGGCAGCACGAGGTGCGGTGCACGAACGTCATGCCGGGGAACGCCGTGAACCGCGGCCGCGGGACCGCGACGCCCGCGGCCTTCCCGGCCGCGGCGACCAGCGGCGCGGCGAGAGCCGCCGCGGCGTCCGGTTCGCCGATCGTGGTCCCGGCGCGCAGCAGCGCGCCCGCGATCGTGTCCACCGCGATCGCCCACCCGGCACGCGGCCGCAGCGGTGCGGCCTCCGCGAGCGCGTCGATGTACGCCGCCACCGCCTCGCCCACCACCGCACCCACGGCGGCCGGGTCCTGCCCGGCCACGCCCGAGGAGCGTGCGCCGGACGGCAGCCCGTCGCGCCGCATGTGCAGCACCGTCGCGGCCGGCCGCGGGTCGACCGCCCAGCGGGTGACCACCAGCGTCGCCAACGCCGGCGTCAGCAAGGCCGTGCTCGCCGAGAACCACCACAGCGTCGCGGCGACCCGCGCGTCGTCGATGCGGTAGCGGCGGTGCGACGCGGCCACCCGGGCGGCCAGCCACGCCGGATCGGACCAGGCCGCCATGGACACCGGTTCCTCGCCCGGCGACGGCGTCACCAGCGGCCGGTATTCGGGGCACCAGTCGGCCAGCGCCGCCTGCACCGCCTCGGCGTCGGGAGTCCGAGGGGCGTCGGAGGCGTCGGAGGCGTCGGGGCCGGCCGCGGGGTCCGGCGGAGCAGTGGGCACGGCCACCGACCGTAGCGGCCCGCTGCACACCGCGCTCACCCGGCACCGGCCTGGTCATGATCGTCCCAACATCCGACCAAGTCGCCCGCGGCGGCCGATCCCGGGTCCCAGGATTGCTGCTGGACTATGCCCCGCGGATCGCGCGGGAGCGGTACGACGACAGGGGCGCGAAGCGCCCACGGGGGACTCAGGGAGGGGTTGCGAGATGGCGGTAGTACTCGCCCAGGGCGCGCGCGTCGCGCTCGGCAAGGACGGCGAGGAGCTGGGCCGGGTGCACATGGGCCTGGGGTGGGACCCGGTCAGGCACACGACTCTGCGCCCCGGGCTGCAGGCGCTGACCGGTGTCGACCTGGACGCCGCCTGCCTGCTGTTCGACGCCGACCACCACATGGTGGACAGCGTGTGGGCGCGGCAGCTCAAGTCGAAGGACGGCGCGGTCTCGCACAGCGGCGACAACGTGACCGGCCAGGGCGACGGCGACGACGAGACGGTCACCGTCGACCTCGCCGCGCTGCCCTCGCGCGTCACCGCGCTGGTGTTCACGGCCAGTTCGTTCTCCGGCGCGGACTTCTCGAAGATCTCCGCGGCGTACTGCCGGCTGATCGAGGACGCCACCGGCGCCGAACTCGCCCGGTACGAAGTCGTCCCGACCGGCACGCACAACGCGAAGATCTTCGCCAAGATCGTCCGCGACGGCGACGGCGGCTGGACGATGACCGCGATCGGCGCCCCGGCCGTCGCGCACACGATCGACGCGCTGGTCCCGGCGATCCTGCCGCACCTCTGAGCCCAGCCGGTCCCGGACCGGTCCCGAGCTGATGCGGGGCCGGTTCAGGAGCCGATTCGGAGCCGGTTGGGAGCCGGTTCGGATCCGTTCCGTGATGCCCGGGGCTCCGCCGAACGCGGAACCCGGGACGCCACGGCCGTGGTTCGGACACGGTCCGTCAGCGTCCCGCCGGTTTGCCACGGCACCGTGACACGGACGGTGACGGCACCGCTCAACTGGTCCGAACGTCGATCAACACGGACATAACTCGACCGCGGCGTAACTGTACGTCGTTTTTCGGGTAACATTACGCTGTCGAAATGGGCAGCGGCAGTGCTGGGGCGACACGCGCGGTCACATGCGGGGTCGAAGAGGAGTTCCACCTCGTCGGGCTCGACACCAGGCATCTGGTGCCGGGCGCCCGCGAGGTCCTCGACCGGTTGCCCGCCAAGGGCTTCACGGCCGAACTCCACCAGTCCGAGATCGAGACCAACAGCCACCCGCACACCGAACTCTCGGACTTGCGCGCGGACTTGGTCCGATCCAGAAACGAAGTCGCGGACTCCGCGGAACAATCCGGGCTCGCGATCGTCGCGGCCGGCACCGTCCCGCTCGCCCGCTTCGAGGAAATCCCCGTCACGGCCGACGCCCGCTACCTGGGCATGGTCGACTCCTTCCAGCGGCTCGCGCACGAGCAGCTCATCTGCGGCGCGCACGTGCACGTCGGCGTCGCGGACCGCGACCTGGCCGTCGCCGCGCTTCCCTGGCTCGCCCCGTGGCTGCCGGTTCTGCTGGCGCTGTCCGCGAGTTCGCCCTACTGGCTCGGCGGCGACACCGGCTATGCGAGCTGGCGCAGCACCGTGTGGCGGCGCTGGCCCACCTCCGGCCCGGCCGGCACCTTCGCGTCGGCCGCCGAATACGACGAGATGGTCGAAGGCCTGCTGCGGTCCGGTGTGATCGCCGACGCCGGGATGGTCTACTACGACGCCCGCCCGTCCCGGCACCTGCCCACCCTCGAACTCCGCATCACCGACTCGTGCCCGGACGTCGACGACGTCGTGATGCTCGCCGCGCTGTTCCGCGCCCTGGTGGTGCGCGGCTGCCACAAGGCCGTCGACGGCGCCCGGCCGCCGCGGATGCGCGAGGAGTGGCTGCGCGCCGCGACGTGGCGCGCGGCCCGGTCCGGGCTGGAAGGCGAACTCGTCCACCCGATCCGGCTGCACACGGCGCCCGCGGCCGACGTCGTGGACACGCTGCTGACCACCGTCCGCCCCTACCTGGAAGACCTCGGCGACTGGGACACCGCGTCCGGCTGCGCGCTCGCCGCCCTCGGCCGGGGCAGCTCCGCCGCCCGCCAGCGAGCCGCCGTCGCCCGCGGCGGCTCGCTCGCCGACGCCGTCGACCTGGTCGCCGCACAGACCCGGGCCGATGCCACGGTCCCGCTCGCCGGCTCGGTGCCCGCGCCGCGCACCCCCGGCCTGTTCGAGGGCTACCGCGCCGCGTTCGACGAAGCGCTCGGCCCGGACGGCCGGGTCCGCCCCGCCTACGCGGCCCCCGTCGCCGCGCTCACCCGCCTCGGCGCCGCCCGCCTGCGGGTCCGGGCCCGCGCCCGCGACGAACTCCAGCGCGTCGACGGCACCCTGTTCCGCCCCGACGGCGCCGACGAACCCCGGCTCTACCCCTACGACCTGCTGCCCCGTGTGGTGGCCGGCGACGACTGGGCCCGGCTGCGCGGCGGCCTCGCCCAGCGCGTCGCCGCCCTCGAAGCGTTCCTGCACGACGTGCACGGCGAACGCCAGGTCGTCCGCGACCGGATCGTGCCCGCCTGGGTCGTCGACGGCGCACCCGGCCTGCGCGGCACCGGCGGGCACCTGCCGCCCGACACCGTGCGCATCACCCTCGCCGGCATCGACCTGGTGCGAGACGGCACCGGGGAATGGCTCGTCCTCGAAGACAACCTCAACATGCCCGCCGGGCTCGCCTACGCGCTCGCCGCCCGTCGGCTCGCGGCCACCGTGCTGCCCGAACTCGACCCGGGCACCGCCGTCCTGAAACCCGATCAGGTGCCCGCGCTGCTGCACGCCGCGCTCACCGCCGCGGCCCCGCCGCGCACCGCGGGCGACCCCGTCGTCGCGGTGCTCAGCGAAGGACCGGACAGCCCGGCGTGGTTCGAGCACCGCTTCCTCGCCGACGCGCTCGGCGTGCCCGTGGTCACCCCCGGCGACCTGAGGTTCGTCGGCGGACGGGTGGTCGTCACCGGCGGCCGGCACGGCACCTACCCCGTCGACGTGCTGTACCGGCGCGTCGACGAAGACGTCCTCGCCGCCGCCATCGGTGCCGACCGCCGCCCGATCGGCCCCGGCCTGCTCGCCGCGGTGCGCACCGGGACCCTCGCGATCGCCAACGCGCTCGGCAACGGCGTCGCCGACGACAAGGTGCTGTACGCCTACGTGCCCCGCCTCATCGAGTACTACCTCGGCGAGCAGCCGCTGCTGCCGTCCGTGCGCACCTACCTGTGCGGCGACCCCGACGACTTCGCGTACGTCCTCGACCACCTGCACGAACTGGTCGTCAAACCCGTCGACGGCTACGGCGGCGAAGGCATCGTCATCGGCCCCGACGCGGGTGACCAGGAACTCAAACAGGCCCGCACCGACATCACCGCCGACCCCCGGCACTGGGTCGCGCAGGAGACCGTGGCGCTGTCCACCCACCCGACGTTCACCGGCGAACGGTTCGAACCCCGCGCGGTCGACCTGCGCGCCTTCGTCTGCCAGTCCGGCGGCCCCGTCGTGCTGCCCGTCGCCCTCACCCGGTCGGCGCCGTTCCGCAGCCTGCTGGTGCATTCGCTGCGCGGCGGCGGCGCAAAAGATACCTGGATCATGCGGTGAACATTCCGCGGAAATCCCGGTGATCCCGCAAAATCTCCGGCCGCGACGCGCCGCGACACCCTTGAGAGCAAGGTCACAGAACCGCCCGAACCACGGGAAATAACGGCATTCCCGCTGGTCAGAAGCGTTGTCCCATAGTCACACTCGGTGCCCGGCATATGGACCGGGCCTGCGGGGGAGCAGTACTCCTGTCCTAGGGTTCGGGGCATTCCGACCGGAATCCCCGGGCGACCGGGCAAGGAGGGTAGGTAGCACGTGATCCGCAAGTTGCTGGTGGCCAACCGCGGCGAAATCGCCGTGCGAGCGCTGCGTGCCGCAACCGAGCTGGACATCGCCACGGTGGCTGTCTACGCATACGAGGACCGCCACTCCCTGCACCGCCAGAAAGCCGACGAAAGCTACGAGATCGGCGAGCGCGGCCACCCGCTCCGCGCGTACCTGGATGTGGACACCATCGTCAACGCCGCCATCGCGTGCGGAGCCGATGCGATTTACCCGGGCTACGGGTTCCTCTCCGAGAACCCGCTGCTCGCGGAAGCCTGCGAGGCCAACGGCATCACCTTCGTCGGCCCCAACGCCGACGTGCTGTCGCTCGCCGGCAACAAGGTGCGGGCGCTGGAAGCCGCGAAGAGCGCCGGCCTGCCGACGCTCCGCACGGCGGACCCGCAGGACGACATCGAGGCGCTGCTCGCCGCCGCCGACGAGATCGGCTTCCCGATCTTCGTCAAGGCCGCGGCCGGCGGCGGCGGCCGCGGCCTGCGCCGGGTCGACCGCCGCGACGACCTGCGCGCCGCCGTCGAGACCGCGATGCGCGAAGCGCAGACCGCGTTCGGCGACCCGACGGTCTTCCTGGAAGAGGCCGTCGTCCGCCCGCGGCACATCGAGGTGCAGGTCCTCGCCGACGCCGACGGCAACGTCGTGCACCTGTACGAGCGGGACTGCTCCGTGCAGCGCCGCCACCAGAAGGTCGTCGAGATCGCCCCGGCACCGCACCTCGACCCCGAGCTGCGCGCCCGCATCTGCGCCGACGCCGTCCGCTTCGCCGAGACCATCGGCTACCGCAACGCGGGCACCGTGGAGTTCCTCCTCGACGAGCGCGGCCGCTACGTGTTCATCGAGATGAACCCGCGCATCCAGGTCGAGCACACGGTCACCGAAGAGGTCACCGGCATCGACCTCGTGCAGTCCCAGCTGCGCATCGCGTCCGGCGCCACGTTCGCCGACCTCGGGCTCGCCCAGGAGAACATCCGGGTGCAGGGCGCCGCGCTGCAGTGCCGCATCACCACCGAGGACCCGTCGCTCGAGTTCCGGCCGGACACCGGCACGGTCTCCGCGTACCGCTCGCCGGGCGGCGCGGGCGTGCGGCTCGACGGCGGCACCTTCACCGGCGCCGAAGTCCTGCCGTACTTCGACTCGATGCTGGTCAAGCTGACCTGCCGGGGCCGCACCTTCGGCGACGCCGTCGCCCGCGCGCGGCGCGCGGTGGCCGAGTTCCGCATCCGCGGCGTGGCCACCAACATCCCGTTCCTCCAAGCCGTCCTCGACGACCCGGAGTTCCGCGACGGCAAGGTCACGACCTCGTTCATCGAGGACCGCCCCGACCTGCTGCGCGCCCGCGCCGGCGCGGACCGCGGCACCCGCCTGCTCGCCTACCTCGCCGACGTCACCGTCAACCGGCCGCACGGGCCCGCGCCCGCGCTCGCCGCCCCGCGCACCAAGCTGCCGGAACTCCCGGCTGGGGATGCCCCGTCCGGGAGCCGGCAGCGGCTGCTCGAACTCGGCGCCAAGGGCTTCGCCGACGCGCTGCGCGCCCAGGAGGCGCTCGCCGTCACCGACACCACGTTCCGCGACGCGCACCAGTCGCTCCTCGCGACACGTGTGCGCACCTTCGACTTGGCCGCCGCGGCCCCGCATGTCGCGCGGCTGACGCCGGAGTTGCTGAGCGTCGAGGCGTGGGGCGGCGCGACGTACGACGTCGCGTTGCGCTTCCTCACCGAGGACCCGTGGGAGCGGCTCGGCACGCTGCGCACGGCCATGCCGAACCTCAACATCCAGATGCTGCTCCGCGGCCGCAACACCGTCGGGTACACGCCGTACCCGGACAAGGTGTGCGCGAAGTTCGTCGAAGAGGCCGCCGCCACCGGCATCGACATCTTCCGCATCTTCGACGCGCTCAACGACATCGAAGCCATGCGCCCCGCGATCGAAGCGACCCTCGGCACGCACGCCATCGCCGAAGGCACGCTCTGCTACACCGGCGACCTCGCGAACCCGGGCGAGCGGCTCTACACGCTCGACTACTACCTGCGGCTCGCCGAGCAGCTCGTCGAGGCCGGCGTGCACGTGCTGTGCATCAAGGACATGGCCGGCCTGCTCCGCGCGCCCGCCGCCCGGACCCTGGTGTCCGCCCTGCGCGAGCGGTTCGACCTGCCGGTCCACCTGCACACGCACGACACCGCGGGCGGCCAGCTGGCCACCTACCTGGCCGCGATCGAGGCGGGCGTCGACGCGATCGACGGCGCGTCGGCCGCGCTGGCGGGCACCACCAGCCAGCCGCCGCTGTCCGCGATCGTCGCCGCGACCGACCACACGCCGCGGGCCACCGGGCTGTCGCTGGACGCGCTGTGCGACCTGGAGCCGTACTGGGCCGCGGTGCGCGAGGTGTACGCGCCGTTCGAGTCCGGCCTGCCCGCGCCGACCGGCCGCGTGTACCGCCACGAGATCCCCGGCGGCCAGCTGTCCAACCTGCGCCAGCAGGCGATCGCGCTCGGCCTCGGCCACAAGTTCGAGCAGATCGAGGACGCCTACGCGGCGTCCAACCGGATCCTCGGCAACATCGTCAAGGTCACCCCGTCGTCCAAGGTCGTCGGCGACCTGGCGCTGCACCTGAGCGCGGTCGGTGCGGACCCGGCCAAGTTCGAGGACGACCCGGCGGCGTTCGACATCCCGGACAGCGTCATCGGCTTCCTGCAGGGCGAACTCGGCACGCCGCCCGGCGGCTGGCCCGAGCCGTTCCGCACCCGCGCGCTGGCCGGCCGCAACACCACCGCGCCGCGCACCGTCGCGCTGACCCCCGAGCAGGACGCCGCCCTCGACGGCGACGACCTGCGCGGGACGCTCAACCGGCTGCTCTTCCCGGGCCCGGCGCGCGACTTCGAGGAAGCCCGCCGCCTGTACGGCGACGTGTCGGTGGTGCCGACCCAGGCGTTCCTGCACGGCCTCAAGCCGGGCGAGGAACTGACCGTCGAGCTGTCCCCGGGCGTCGCGCTCTACCTCGCGGTGGAGGCGATCGGCGAGGCCGACGAGCGCGGCTACCGCACCGTGTACTGCCGGATGAACGGCCAGCCGCGCGTGCTGTCGGTCCGCGACCGGTCGGTCAAGCCGGCCCGCCCGGAAAGCGAGCGCGCCAACCCGGACAACCCGAACCACGTCGCCGCGCCGTTCAGCGGCGTCGTCACCCTCCAGGTGGGCGTCGGCGACGCGGTCGACGCCGGGCAGACGGTGGCCACCATCGAGGCGATGAAGATGGAGGCGTCGATCACCGCGTCGGCGGCGGGGACGGTGCAGCGCCTCGCGATCGACACGGTCGCGTCGGTCGAGGCGGGCGACCTGCTGGTGGTCGTCGGCTAGCCCGTCCGCGGTCGCCCGGCTGCGTGCCCGCCGGGTGTGAGACCCAGCGCCGCGCGGGGACGTCGGGTCCCGGAGTCGTCCGACTCCGTGGGCCGGACGTCCCCGCGCGGCGTTTTCGTTGCGCCGATCGGGGGGCGTCTCATCGGATTTTTTGTAGCTTTTCGGACCCGCCGTGGGCGCGTTTTCACCGGTAGCATCCGTTTTTGTGGTGTTTTGGTGGCTTCCGTAACTCTTCGGGGCTCTTGCTCTTGCGTGTCCGACGTCACAGACTCGGGTCCGCTCGGGGTTTCGGTATATGTCCGTCCGGTTTGGGAGACCTTGTATGGCTGTGCGCCTCGACGACGCCGCCGTGACCCGGGGCCAGCGCCCCCGGCTCGCGAAGGCCGAGCCCACGAGCGTGCCCGCTGGTGCCGACCCCCGCGCGCTTGCCGACGACCTCGCCGACGACCTGGCCGAAGAACTCGCCGGAACGCCCGCGGGCGAACCGTCCGAGGGCCTGGCCGACGACCTCGCCGAGCTGCCGCCCGGCGACCTCGCCGACGAGCCGGCCGCCGAGCCGGGCGTCAACGTCGACGAACTGCTCGCTTATCCGCAACTGCTCCACCACCTGCCCACCCCGCTCGCCCGGGAGGCCGGCGACGCTTTGCTCGCCCGGCTGGCCCGGCTGGAGCCGGGCACCGCCCAGCACAGCTACGTGCGCGGCCTGCTGGTCGAACTCAACCTGCCGATGGTCCGGCACGCCGCGGGCCGCTACCGGCGGCGCGGCGAACCCGTCGAGGACATCGTCCAGGTCGGCACGATCGGCCTGATCAAGGCCATCGACCGCTACGAAGCCGACCGCGGCAGCAGCTTCATGGCCTATGCCATGCCGACGATCATCGGCGAGATCAAACGTTTCTTCCGCGATACGTCGTGGTCGGTCCGGGTGCCGCGGCGCCTCCGCGAACTCCGCACCGAACTGCTCCGCGCCACCGACGAACTGACCGCGACCCTCGGCCGCACCCCGACCCCGCGGGAACTCGCCGAACGGATCGGGATCACCGAGGAGGAGGTGGTCGAAGGCCTCGACGCGTGCACGGTCTACACCGCGACCTCCCTGGACGAGACGGCCTACGGCGACGCCGAAGGCCAGGAGACGGTGGGCGACCGCCTCGGGGCCGAGGACCACGAGCTGGACCTGGTGGAGTACCGCGAGGCTCTGCGGCCGCTGCTCGCCGAGCTGCCCGGGCGTGAGCGGGCGATCCTGGTGATGCGCTTCTACGGCAACCTGACCCAGGCCCAGATCGGGGAGCGGGTCGGGATCTCGCAGATGCACGTGTCGCGGCTGCTGGCCCGGACGCTGGCGTCGCTGCGGGAGCGGCTGATGGTGCCGGGGTGAGGCCGGCAAGGCGGCGATCCGTGCCGTGAGGCGCGTCGACCTGGAGAACCGGGCGGAGCCGCAGGCCTGAGCGCGGCACACGCACAGGCTCAGGCCCCGGTGTCCGTCTCGCTCTCCGTTCCGGTCCCGCTCTCCGTCCCGGTCTCGATCAGCCCGGTGACCTTCTGCACGTGCCGGAGGCTCGGCTGGGCGAGGCGTTCGTGCAGCTCCGTGAACACCCGCCGGGCCTCGACCGCGTTCCAGTCGTCCGGCAGCAGCTCGGTGGGCAGGCCCGGGTCGAGGTACGGCAGCCGCCGCCACTCGGTCAGCATCGGCACGTAGTCGCGGAACGCCCGGTCCGGCTCGGCCTCCTCGGCGGCGCGCAGCGACTCGGCCATGGGCCCGTAGCGGGCGGTGAAGGCCGCGTACTGTTCTTCGATCGCCGGGAAGTCCCACCACGCGCTGACCGCGGCGGGCAGGTCGGCGAACGCGGCGTAGTCGCCGGCGAAGAGGTGGACGTAGTCGCTCAGGCCGACCCGCTCCAGGGTCGCGCGGGTGCCGTCGAGGAGGCGGCCCGGGGCGACCCACACCCCGGGCGACACCTTGCCGAAGCCCAGCCATGTCAGCCGCGAGCGCAGCTGGTGGCGGTGCGCCCGCTCGCTCTCGGGGACCGAGAAGACCGCGACGACCCAGCCGTCCTCGAGCCGGGCCGGGTCGAGGTTGCCGAAGATGCGCCGGTCGCCTTCGTCGAAGACCGGGCCCATCGCCGGGCTCAGGCGGTAGCCGGTGCCGGTCCGCCGCTCCCCGACGAGCGTGCCGCGCTTCTTCAGGCGGGCGATGGCCGACCGCACCGCCGGCGCGTCGACGTCGAGTTCCGCCATCAAGGTGATCAGGTCGGCGATCGAGACCCACCCGCCGCACGGCCTGACGAACCCGCCGTAGATGGTGTTGATGAGTGAGCTGGGTCGGGTGGTCGCGCTCTCGGCCATGATCGCCTCCAGGACGTGTGCGGCGGCGATCCTACCGGCCCGCGGGCCGCCCAACCGTTCGCTCCCGGCACGGCCGGGGGAGAGCCGGCGTACGCACCCGGTAGGTGCGGGGTGTGCCCGGCATGGCGGGCTCCGACCCCTCAGCGGGCGTCGACGACGGGGTTGGCGAGCGTGCCGATGCCCTCGACGGTCGCCTCGACCAGGTCTCCGGGCCATAGGAATTGCGGCGGCACCATGCCCGCGCCGACGCCGGACGGCGACCCGGTCGAGATGACGTCGCCCGGTTCGAGGGTCATGCCGGAGGTGATGTCCGCGATCAGGCGCGGGATCCGGAACAGCATGTGGCGGGTGTTGGACTTCTGCTTGGTCTCGCCGTTGACGCGCAGCGACACGTCGAGGTCGAGCGGGTCGGCGATCTCGTCGGTGGTGACGACGGCGGGACCGAAGGGGCAGTAGGAGTCCTGGCCCTTGGAGAAGAACCACTGGCCCGAGCGGCGCTGGTCGCGGGCACTGATGTCGTTCATGATCGAGTAGCCGAAAATGTGGTCCCACGCGTCTTCTTCGGCGACCCGGAACGCCGTGCGGCCGATGACGACGGCAAGTTCGCATTCCCAGTCGAGCTGCCGGGTCAGGTCGCCGTTGTGCAGGATCGGCTGCCCGTGGCCGGTGACGGCGGTGGCGGGCTTCCCGAACAGGACCGGCCGGTCCGGCAGTTCCTTGGCGGTGTCGAGGCTGCGGCTGGATTCCTCGACGTGCTCGACGTAGTTGAGGCCGATGCCGACGACCTTGCCGGGACGGAGCGGGGCACGCAGGCCGACGTCCGCGAGGGCGTGGGCCGCGTCGGACGGTGAGGCCGAGGCCAGCAGAGTCCGCAGCCGGTCCCAGGCGTCGGGCCCGGCCTGGACGACGGACAGCAGGTCGGGGGGCACGTCCGCGCCGTGGGCGGCGGCCAGGGCCGCGACATCGACGACGCGGTCGCCGGCCACGGCACCGAACCGCGGCGCACCGGTGCCGAGGGTGTACGTGATCAGTCGCATGGGGGGTCCTTGGTCGGGCCGGTCAGAGGGTCGGTTGGTGTCCGTGGTCGTCGGCGTAAGCCTCTTCCCGCCAGAAGCCCAGGGAGCGCATGACGGGGAAGTCGTCGAAGGAGAACAGGCAGGCGTCGTCCGCGTCGTCGAGGTTGGCGTGCTCGTGCCACGCCCAGGACGGGACGACGAAAATGTCGCCCTTGCTCCACGGGAAGCGCTGTCCCGCGACGACCGAGACGCCCCGGCCCTTCGCGACGGTGTAGACGACCGAGCCGGTGTGGCGGTGGGCGCGCGTGGCCTGTCCGGGGCGGAGCAACTGCATCCGGGCGCCCATGGTGGGCATGACCGGGCCGCCCGTGACGGGGTTGGTGTACTCCGCGATCACACCGTCGTACGGGGAGCCCTCGGCCGCGTCGGCGAGGCCGCGCAGGGCCGCGTAGGTGGCTTCCCACGGCCAGGCGAGCAGCGGCGAGTACGGCCGCGTCCACTTCTCCGCGCCGTACGGCAGCAGGTTGCCGCCGTACGTGGCCACGGATGCGTTGACGACCTTGCCGGGCTGCTGGTGCAGGTCGGGGTGTACTTCGTAGAAGCCGGCGTCGAGCGCGTTGACCAGGGGGATGTCGAGGCCGTCCTGCCAGATGACCGGCCCGTCGTCGCCTTCGTTGCCGTGCTCGTGCCACGTGCCGTTGGGGGTGATGGCGAAGTCGCCGGGGCCGACGCGGAGTTTCTCGCCGTCGACGATGGTCCAGGCGCCGGTGCCTTCGTGGACGAACCGGAGTGCCGCGGCCTGGTGCCGGTGGGCGGTCATCGACTCTCCCGGGCCCATGATCTGCAGGCCGGTGTAGAGCAGTCCCACGGCGGCGCTGACGTCGCGGCGACCGGGGTTGACCAGCATGACGACACGGCGGCCTGCGTCGTCGGCGGAGACCAGGTCGAGGGCTTTGCGGACCAGCGGGCGCAGTTCGGCGTAGCGCCAGAGCACGGGGGCCGACTGCGGCTGCGGGTACCACGGCTCGATCTTGTTGGCGACGGTCCACAGCGCGCCTGCCCCGCGGTCGGCGAGTTCGGCGTAGTAGGCCTCCAACTCCGGGGTGCCGGACACGCGTGCGCGGCCGAGCATGGTGTCGTCCTGACGGGTTCCCCGCGGTGTCATGACTCCTCCTCTGCGCCGGCGCCGTCCCCGGCGGGGGCGGCTGCCGCGGTGTGGGTTTCGGGGTCGACGGCGAAGGTCACCGGGCGGCGCGGCGTGTTGTCGACGTGCAGGCTGAAGATGTCGAAGCGGTTGTAGTGGCCGAGGATGTCGTGCATCTGCTTGGGCTGGATGCAGCGGTTGAGGTCGATGTCGGCGTAGACGATGCCCTCGTCGTCGACGAGCGGTTCGGTGACCGGGCGGCCGTCCGGGCCGAAGATGCCGGACAGCGCGCTGCGGGGGCGGGAGAGCTGCTTGCGGACCGCGTCGTCGTCCCCGGCGATCGCGTCCACGATCTCGGGGGAGATGGTCGAGCAGGCGACGACGGTGAAGACCTTGCCTTCGAAGCAGTGCGCGGCGGCGCGGACGGCGATGGCCTCCGCCATGTCGTAGTCGGCGGGTGCCACCGGGAGGGCGATATAGCTCGCCGCGTGCACGAGTTCGCCTTGGGCCAGGAGGGTGAAGCGGGCCAGGGTGTTGGTGTTCTCGCCGCATGCGAGCACGCCGAGCGGGCCGACGGGCGTGGGGTGGACGCGCAGGGAACTCGCGTCGCCGCCGGTCCAGGTGAGCTTCTCGGCCCACGTCGGGACGAGCTTGCGGTGGACGCCGAGGACCGTCCCGTCCGCGCCGATGGTGACCATCGTGTTGTACAGCTCGCCGACGCTGTGCGCGCCGCGTTCGTTGACCCCGACGACCACCACGGCGCCGGTCGCGCGCGCCGCGGCGCTGAGCCGGTCGATGTGCGGGCCGGGGATGTCGACCGAGGAGCGGTAGAGCCTCTCGAACCAGGGCGAGCCCTGGACGGGGTTCATCGTCCAGTTCCAGTACGGGTATCCGGGGACGAATACCTCGGGGAAGACGACGAGCCGTGCGCCTCGCCCGGCGGCCTCGTGGACGAGGGCGACGGCCTTGTCGACGGTGGCGGCGGCGTCGAGGAAGACCGGCGCGGCCTGCACGGCGGCGGCGGTGAAGCGCGGCAGGTCGTCGCGCTGGTGGTCCATCAGGTTCTGCATGCGGGCTCCTCGGCGGTCCACGGTCGGGCGGCGGCGGTCACCCGCGCGAGGCGGCGGACAGGACGGGCGGTTGCGGTGTCCAGCGCGCCGGGACGTCCCCGGCGGCGTCGCGGAGCAGGTGCAGCCGCGGCGGCACCCGGTCGGTGCGGGCGCCGGGCGGCTTCCGGCTGCCCGGGCGCCAGGCTTCGGGCCAGACGGCGCCGGGTCCGGCGTACCCCTGTTCCGCGGCGGCGTGCAGCGTCCACAGCGGGTCGTACAGGTGGGCCCGCCCGACCGCGCACAGGTCGGCGCGGCCCGCGAGCAGGATCGAGTTGACGTCGTCGTAGGTGGAGATCGCGCCGACGGCGATGGTCGGGATTCCGCAGGCGTTGCGGATCAGGTCGGCGAAGGGGGTCTGATAGCTGCGGCCGTAGGCGGGGCGTTCTCCGGCCACGACTTCGCCGGTGGACACGTCCACGGCGTCGGCTCCGGCCGCGGCGAGCGCGCGGCAGATCGCGACGGCGTCGGCCTCGGTCGTCCCGCCGTCGGCCCAGTCGCATGCGGAGATCCGCACCACGAGTGCCTTGTCGGCAGGCCAGACCGCGCGCACCGCGTGCAGCACTTCGAGGGGGTAGCGCAGGCGGTGCGGCAGTGAGCCGCCGTAGGCGTCGGTGCGCCGGTTGGTGAGCGGCGACAGGAAACCGGAGACGAAGTGGCCGTGTCCGAATTGCAGTTCGAGGGCGTCGAAGCCGGCCCGGTCGGCGCGGTGGGCGGCGGAGGAGAAGGCGTCGCGGATGCGGTCGAGGTCCGCGCGGGTCGCTGCGCCCGGGGTGCTGCTCGTGTCGTCCCACGGGAGCGGCGAGGCGGCGACCGTCGGGCCGCCGAGGTCCCGCAGGGCGCTGCTGGTGCCGTCGGGGCCGGGGACCGTGCGTGCGGCGCGGCGCCCCGCGTGGGTGAGCTGGATACCGAGGACCGCGTCGGTCTGCGCGGCGGCGGTGTCGACGATGCGGCGCCAGGCGGCTTCCTGCTCGTCGTTCCACAGTCCCGGGCACTGCGGGGTCGCGCGCCCTTCGGGCGTGACGGCGGTCATGCCGGCGAAGACCAGCCCCGCGCCGCCGAGCGCGAGGGCGCCCAGATGGGCGGCTTCGAACGCGCCGGGCACACCGCGCGCCGCGGAGTAGGTGGCGATCGGCGGCACCACCACGCGGTTCGAGAGCGTGACTCCGCCGATGCGGAAGGGCCGGAACATCGGCGGCGTGGAGCCGTCCCCGCGCCCGCCGAACCAGCGGTCCACCGCACCGACGAAGCCCGCGTCGCGGGCCCGGAGGTTGTCGTAGGTCACCCGGCGGCTGCGGGTCAGCAGGTTGAACGCGAACGGTTCGGCCGGGCGGCCCGCATACCGGTCGATGTTCTCGAACCACTCCAGGCTCGCCTGCGCGGCGCGCTGGGTGGATTCGACGACCGGGCGCCGCTCGGCCTCGTAGGCGGCGAGGGCGGTGCCGATGTCCGCGTGCTCGTGCAGGCAGGCCGCGAGGGCGAGGGCGTCCTCCATGGCCAGCTTCGTGCCCGACCCGATGGAGAAGTGCGCGGTGTGCGCGGCGTCGCCGAGCAAGACGACGTTGCCGTGCCGCCAGGTGGCGTTGCGGACGGTGGTGAAGCGGATCCACCGGGAGTTGTTCGGCAGCAGCCGGTGCCCGTCCAGGTGCTCGGCGAGGATCTCCGCG
The DNA here is from genome assembly GCF_049534875.1 of Uniformispora flossi. NCBI lineage: Bacteria > Bacillati > Actinomycetota > Actinomycetes > Kitasatosporales > Streptomycetaceae > Uniformispora > Uniformispora flossi. Next base: position 865,289 of record NZ_JBMULZ010000001.1, on the reverse strand, counting down.
CAGCGGTCGATGCTCGCCGTGTCGCTCCGCCCCACGGGCAGGTCGCGCGCGGCGAGGTCGGCGAATCCCGCGCGGTACCAGGGCTCTTCGGCCATCTCGACGATGAACGTGCTGTGTGCGGCGTCGAAGGGGTACGCGTGGACCTGGAGGACGCCGAAGTCTCCTTCCGCGACGATGAAGGTGAACGCCTCGAAGACCTTGTCGGTCCCCAGCCACATGTAGCGGCAGTTGCGCTCGTCCAGGTCGGGCCGGAACACGTCGGCGTACTGCTCGCGGGTTGCCGAGCGCACGCCGTCCGCGGCGACGACGAGGTCGTAGGCGGGGGAGAGTTCGTCGACAGGTGGGGCCGGGGTGCGGTAGCGCACGTCGACGTCCAGCTCGGCGCAGCGTTCCCGGAGGATCCGGAGCAGCCGCTTGCGGCCGAGGGCGGCGAAGCCGTGCCCGCCCGAGGTGAGGGTGCGGCCGCGGTAGCGGATGTCGATGTCGGTCCAGCGGGCGAACTCCGCGGACATGGCCGCGTGCACGCGCGGATCGGCGTCGGCGATGCCGTCGAGGGTCTCGTCGGAGAACACGACGCCGAAGCCGAACGTGTCGTCGGGCGCGTTGCGTTCCCAGACCGTGATGTCCCAGTCCGGGGACAGCTGCTTGGCCAGGACGGCGAAGTACAGTCCGCCCGGTCCACCGCCGACGACTGCTACGCGCACGGTTCCTTGTGGTGGCGCCATGACACGAATCTATCGCGCAATATTGTCGGTCGCTATATTTTCGCTATATGTCGGAGGGGGAGGGCTCCCGAAAGGGGCGTCGGTTCGAGAGTCAGACGCGGTGCAGCGTCACGATGTACGGCGTGCCGTCCGGGTGGGGCGCGGCGAGCGCGGGCCCGGGCCGCATTGCGCGGCCCGGGCGGCGGCTCAGTTCGCGGCGGCGGTTCCGGCCGCGGTTGCCGCCGTCGTTCCGGCGGGAGCTTCCGCGGCGGCGGGGGCGACCGGCGTACTGGAGGCCAGGGCGGTGTCCGCCTCGGCGCCCGCCGGCTTCCGCCCCGGGATCAGCAGGCTGACCAGCGCGGCGGCCGCGGCGGCGGCGAAGCCGACCCACAGGGCGGTCTTGAAGCCGCCCAGCGACGGGATCGAACGCCCGCCGAGGTCGGAGGTCATGTTGGCGAGGATCATGCTGATGACCGCGGCCGACGACGACGTGCCGATGGAGCGCATGAGGGTGTTGAGGCCGGTGGCCGAGCCGGTCTGGCGCATCGGGACGGCCTGCATGATCAGCGCGGGCATCGCCGAGTAGGCGAGGGCGCAGCCGGCCGCGGAGACGCTGGTGGCGATGACGATCTTCCACACCGCGTCGAGCATGACGAGCGAGATCAGGTAGCCGACCGCGGTGACGACGGCGCCGACGAACAGCGAGACCTTCGGACCCTTCGCCGCGGAGAGCTTGGCGGACATCGGCGAGACCACCATCATCACCAGGCCGGCGGGGGCCATGACGAGGCCGGTGACGACCATCGACTTGCCGAGGCCGTACCCGCTGACCTCGGGGAGCATGAGGACCTGGGGGAAGACCAGCGACTGGGCGTACATCGCGAAGCCGATGACGACGGACGCGAGGTTCGTGAAGAGCACCTGCGGGCGGGCGCTGATGCGCAGGTCGACGAGCGGTTCGCGCGTGCGGAGTTCGCCGAGGCCCCAGAGCGGCAGGATCACCAGCGCGGCGGCGAACATGCCGAGCGTGGTCGGGCTGCCCCAGCCCCAGTCGGCGCCCTTGGACACCGCGAGGAGGAACGCGACGAGGCCCGCGGACAGGCCGAGCGTGCCGAGGAAGTCGAAGCGGGCGGGGGTGCGCACCGGGGACTCCGGCACGAACATCAGTACGAGCACGATGTCGAGCGCGCCGAGTGCGGCGGCGCCCCAGAAGAGCATGTGCCAGTCGGCGTTCTGGGCGACGACGGCGGCGACCGGGAGGCCGACCGCGCCGCCGATGCCGAGCGTGGCGCTCATCAGCGCGACGGACGGGCCGAGGCGGGCGGGCGGGAGTTCGTCGCGCATCAGGCTCATGCCGAGGGCGATGACGCCGAAGGAAGCGCCCTGCAGGATGCGCCCCATCACCATCGGGACGAGCGAGTCGCTGAGGCCGCATATCGCGGAGCCGAGGGTGAGGAGGGCGAGGCAGAGCGCGAGGATGCGGCGCTTGCCGTACATGTCGCCGAGTCGGCCCATGACCGGGGTGAAGACGGCGCCGGAGAGCAGGGTCGCGGTGATCACCCACCCGGCGTTCGACGCGGAGGTGTGCAGGAGGTTCGGAAGGTCGGTCAGGAGCGGGACGACGAGCGTCTGCATCAGGGAGACGACGATGCCGCAGAAAGCGAGGACGGCGACGATCAGACCGGGACTGCGGTCACGCGTCGCCGGGGGTGCTGCTGCGGTCATGTGGTGCCCTCCGAGGCTGGGTCGGTACCGTATGCACGATACACATGATATGTATCGTGCATATAACGGGGGGTCGGAATAGGCTTTCCGTGCCCGCGCGGCCCTGGCCGGGGTCGGAACCCCGCGCGGTGCGCGGACGTTGGCGGGGCGACAGGGTGGGCGACAGGGTTGCCGGAGATCCGGCGAACCGATTCGGCAGCCCGCCGCGGAAGACCGGAGGGATGCGACGTGCCGGGAGGCGACGTGACGGAGGACGGCGAGCGGGACGCCATGCTGGCCGGCATCGAGCGCGAGTGCATGCTTCTGGCGCGGCATCAGGTGATGGTCAACCGGCACGTCGACGGGCCGCTGCTGGAGCGGTCGGCGTACCTGCTGATCAGCCGCCTGGAGGCGGCGGGCCCGATGTCGATCGGCCAGCTCGCGGAAGCGTTCCAGTTGGACACGTCGACCGTCAACCGCCAGGTTGCCGCGCTGCTGCGCGGCGGGCTGGCGGAACGCATCCCCGACCCGGACGGCGGCCTGGCCCGCAAGCTCCGCGCCACCGACGAAGGCCGCCGCCGCTTCGCCGCCGACCGCGAGCGCTACTACCACGGCCTGGAACGCGTGCTCACGGGCTGGACGGACGAGGACCGCGCGGAGCTGTTCGACGTCCTCATGCGGCTGAACCGCTCGATCGAAGACATGCAGGGCAACGCCTGGCCCCGCCCGGAGGCGACGGTGGAGGCGGGGCGGTAGAGCGCCGGCGGGGGTGAGAGACGACCTGCCAGGGGCAACGGCGACGGGGGAGGCGGGCGGTATCCGACAGCCGAGCGCGTCCGCTCCGGCGGGTGGCCTCGCCGCGTTCGGGGTCCGGGCAAAGCGGCCCGTGAGGCGGGGCGGCTGGTGACGTCGCGGGGGCGTCGGGGCGCGACACGGCTTGATGCCTGGCGGGACCGTGGGTGTCCGAAGGCGCCCGGCAAGCGCCCCTGCACGGTGGGCTGTTCTCGGCGCGCAGGGGCGGGTGTTCGGCTACTTCGCCGACCCGGTCGGCTTCTCCGGGTCCGCGGGCGGTGTCGCGGGGGAGTCCGTCGCGGCCTTCTCCCCCTCGGGGGCCGGGTGTTCCGGTGATGCGGACGGCTTCCGAGGTGTCGGCTTGGCGGGCGCGGGCGCGGGCGCGGGCCCGGAAGCGGACGTAGGCGCAGCCGCGGGTGCCTCGGGGGCGGCCTCGTCTGCCACGGGCTTTCCCGCGGCCGCCGGTTCCGGTCGGCTCTCGGTGCCCGACTCCTCGCCCTCCGACTCCTCGCCCTCCGGCTCCTCGCCCTCCGGCTCGGCGTCCTCGGCGTCCCCGGCGTCCTCCGAGTCCTTGTCGAACTCGTCGAGTTCGCCGTCGAACTCCTCGTCCCAGTCCTCGTCTTCGTCTTCCGCGCCGGCCAAGCGGTAAGCGCGGTACTTCGCCGCGCCGACCACCACCGCGCCGCCCGCGAGCATGGCGACGCCCACGGTCAGGATCAGCGGTTCGTTGCCGGACGCGCCCGTGTCGGCCAGGACCGGCTGGTCGTCGGACGCTCCGGGCAGGGCGCGTACGCCGACCGGTGCCGCGATCGCGAGGACGCCCGCGATCATCGCTATGACGGCGGCGCGGCGCAGTGTCCGCGCTGACGTGTTCTCCTGCATGCCCTCGCTCTTCGGTCGATGGCCGACGACGTGTCGGACCCCTTCCTAGCAGCCGCGCGCGCCCGGTGGGAGGCCGGGCGGGGTGCCGCGGCCGATGAGCCGGATCCGGGCGTTCCGGTATGCGTCGAGTGGGATGACTTGCGGAGTACGGGAGCGTGTCCGCAGGAGAGTTCGCCGTCCGCCGGCCGTCGTCCCGGAAACCCAACCGAGCGAGGAAATTTTCCTCCCCGTAACACGGCGCCGGGAGGCTTGGCCGCGCGGTAGGCCGCTCCGGGGGCGAGCGCCCGTAGCCGGAGGAGAGGACCGCGATGGCTGCCATGGCGACTCGGGCCACCCGGCCCGCACCCGAATGGGAACGGCAAGTCGACGACGTACCCGCCGCATTGGCGGTCTCCGGTGGCCTGTGCGTGGTTGCGTGTGCGCGCGGCGGCGTGCATCTGCTCGATGTCGTGACCGGTCAGGCGATTGCCAAGCTGTGGCTGCCGGGCGGCGCGCACCGCGTCGGGTTCTCGCCGGACGGTGCGGTGGCCGCGGTCGCGGGGCCGTGCGGGTACGCGTTGTGGCGGGTGGCCGACGGCGCGGTGCTGATGCGTGCCACCGACGCCCCGGCCCGGTTCGCGTGGGCGGACGCCAACCTGTGCGCGGTGGCGTACGGCGGCGCCGTGGTCGTCTACGACGCCGCGTCCGGGGTGGAGCGCTGGCGCCCCCTCGACGGCGCGGTGCCGGTGGACGACCTCGCGTGGTTCGACCGCGGCCGCACGGTGGCCGCCGCGGTCGGCGGCGACGTGTACGCGTACTCGGCCCGCGGCCGGGTCGCCGCGTGGTCGTACCCGGCTCCGGTGCGCGTGCTGGCGGGCGGCACCGACGGGGCGTGGCTGTGCGCGGCGGGCGACGGCCCCGGGGTGTTCATCCGCGGCGTCGGCGGCACGTCCGAGGACTTGCCGACGCCCGGCCCGGCCCTCATCGACGGCCTGGCACTGGACGGGTCCGGGCAGTGGCTGGCCGCGCAGAGCGACGGCGGGCTCACCGTGTGGGACTTGGCGGCCCGTGGCGGGCGGATGCGCCCGAAACCGCGCCGCCTGGAGGCGTCGATCGGCCTGGGCGTCGCCGCGTGGCGGCCCGCCGCCCGGGGCGCGGTGATCGCGACGGGCGGGGGCGACGGGGCGGTGGCGGTGTGGGACGCGCGTGCGGGCTCGGTGCGGCGGGCGGCGTCGCCGTCGGTGCGCTGGTACGCGGGGGCGCCGGTGACCGCGCTGGCCTGGGCCGGGTCCGAGGTGCTGGTGTACGCGGACGCCGCGGGGCGGGTTACCGCGCGGGCCCCGGAATGACCCACGCCACGGTGCTTTCGCGCCGCGTCCGGTAAGTTGCCTACGCAATGTGACGGTGGGTCAGATCCGGTCGGTCCGCGGGTCCGCGTGGTGCTTTCCCCGGGACCGGTCCGAGGCCGGTGCGATCCGGGAGAACCCGGATGAAAAGGTAGGTGGCGATGTTCGGCAAGAAGAAGGCGGCCGCGGCGGCAGACGGCACGGGCAAGGACGTTGCTGCCCTCGTGCTGCGGGCCACCCTCGGTCCGATGCTCTTCGCACACGGTTACAACAAGGTCGCCGGCCCCGGCGGACTCAAGGGCACGACCGGCTGGTTCGAGGCGCTCGGCCTGAAGCCGGCCGAGGTGCACGCCAAGATGGCCGCCGGCACCGAGATGGCCGCGGGCGTCGGCCTCACGCTCGGCATCGCGAACCCGCTGCCGGCCGCGGCGACCGTCGGCCTGATGTCCGTGGCGGCGCGTACCGACCACCGCGGCAAGGGCTACTTCGTCTTCAAGGGCGGCTGGGAGTACTGCGCGGTCGTCGGCGGTGCCGCCGTCGCGCTGGCCGGCCTCGGCAACGGCAAGTACTCGGTCGACCGGCTCTTCGGCCGCCAGTCGTCCGGCGTGAAGCCCGCGCTGGTCGCCGCCGGCCTCGGTGTCGCGAACGCCGCGCTGCTCCTCAAGCTCTGCTACAAGCCGGAAGAGAAGCCGGACGAGAAGCCGGACGAGACGGTCTGATCCGGCCGCTCGCCAGGTACGCCGCCGCGCCCGCACCCGCCGCAAGGCCGGTGCGGGTGCGGCGTTTTCGCACCGTTTCGGACCCGGTGCCGACCCGGGCGGGAGCGCGAGTTCCCGCCCGACCCCGCGCTTGTCGGCCGCGGCGACTACGTTGGGGCTCACCGGAATCCGCCTGTGCGGGTTTCGCCCGTACCGTCGTCGTGGAGGTTGTGCTGTGCAGACGTTGCCCGAGTCGTGGCGTCCGGTTCTCGCGGAAGAGCTTTCCGCGGACTACTACGCCGCGCTCACCGCGTTCGTCGACGCCGAGCGCGCGGCACACCAGGTGTTCCCGCCCGAGGACGAGGTCTTCGCGGCCCTGGCGGCGACGGCCTACGACGACGTGAAGGTCCTCGTGGTCGGCCAGGACCCGTACCACGACGACAACCAGGCGCACGGCATGTGCTTCTCGGTGCGCCCCGGCGTGAAGGTCCCGCCGTCGCTGCGCAACATCTACAAGGAACTCGGCACCGACCTCGGGCTGACCGTGCCGGACAACGGCTACCTCATGCCGTGGGCCGAGCAGGGCGTGCTGCTGCTCAACACCGTCCTCACGGTGCGCGCGCACGAGGCCGCCTCGCACAAGAACCAGGGCTGGGAGAAGTTCACCGACGCGGTCATCAAGTCGGTCAACGACCGCGACAAGCCCGTCGTGTTCGTGCTGTGGGGTGCGCACGCCCGCAAGAAGGCCGCGCTCATCGACGCCTCGCGGCACGTGATAGTCGAGGGCGCGCACCCGTCGCCGCTGTCCGCGAAGAAGTTCTTCGGCAGCAAGCCGTTCTCGCAGATCAACACGGCGCTGGAGGAGATGGGGCACGAGAAGATCGACTGGCAGATCCCGAACCTGGGCTGAGTCTGCCAGCCTGCCAGGCCTGCCAGGCCACCGACGTACGGAACGGCGGGACCCCGCACCGGGGTTCCGCCGTTCCGCGTTTTTCCGCGTGGTCTCGGGGCGTGCCGCGGCTCAGGCCGGGACGATCCGCACCGGCATGTCCTTCACGCCGTTGAGGAAGTTGGACCGCATGCGCCGTGCCGGGCCGGTGAGTTCGACCCGGTCGATCTTCTGCGCGAGGGTCCGGAACATGATCTCCAGCTCCAGCTTGGCGAGATGCCGGCCGAGGCAGAAGTGCGGGCCGCCGCCGCCGAAGCCGAGCATCGGGTTCGGGTCGCGGCCGATGTCGAACGTGTACGGGTCGGCGAACACCGACTCGTCGCGGTTCGCCGAGCTGTAGAACACGATGACCTTGTCGCCCGCCGCGATCTTCTGCCCGCCCAGCTCGGTCTCCTGGACCGCGGTGCGGCGGAACGCGTTGACGGGGGAGACCCAGCGCACGATCTCGTCCGCCGCGGTGGCCGCGAGGCCCTCCGGGTCGGCCTTGAGCCGGGCCCATTGGTCCGGGTGCTCGATCAGCGTCAGCATGCCGCCGGAAATCGCGTTGCGGGTCGTCTCGTTGCCCGCGACGGCCAGCAGCATGAAGAAGAGGTCGAACTCCAGTGCCGTCAACTCGTTGCCGTCACGGTCCGGTTGGACGAGCTTGGAGACGATGTCGTCGACCGGGCAGGCGCGCTTCTCGGCGCCGAGCTGGTCGGCGTACTGGAACATCTCCATCTGGATGGCGGCGCCGGCCTCCGGGCCCTCGCCCATGTCCGGGTCTTCCGCGCCGACGAGCTTGTTCGACCAGTGGAACAGCCGGTGCCGGTGCTCCTGCGGGACGCCCATCAGGTCCGCGATGACCACGAGCGGGAGTTCCGCCGCGCACATCGTGACGAAGTCGCCCTCGCCCTGCTCGATCGCCGCGTCGACGATCCGCTCGCACGCCGCCTCGACCTTGCCTTCGAGGGTCAGCGTGGTGCGGGGCGTGAAGCCGCGGTTGACGATGTTGCGCAGCCGCGAGTGCTCCGGCGGGTCCATGTTGAGCATCATCATGCGCTGCGTGTCGAGCGAGTCGCCGACGGGCTCCTGGAGCAGCGAGAGGCGCTCGTAGGAGGAGAACAGCTCCGGGTTGCGGGACACCTGGACGACGTCCGCGTGCCGGGTCACCGCCCAGAAGCCGTCCGGGACTTCGGGGTCCGGGTGGCGGTGGACGGGGGATTCGCGGCGCAGCGTCGCGAAGGACTCGTGCGGGATGCCGTCCTCGTACGCGTCGGCGGAGTAGATGTCTATCTCGCCGAGGCCGGCGGTGGTGGGCGCGGGGTGGGACACGGCGTACCAGGACCTTTCATGGACGGAAAAGGTGCGGTTGCGCGTGGCCCCGGCCGGCGGGGCCGGCGGGCAGGGCCTCGTGGCATGGCGCGGTTGTCGGGAGCATGCCATGTGGTTGCCCCGGGCGGAAGACAGACAGCCTGTCGATTTTGCCTGCCGGGGGCGTGCCGTCGCGGCGGTTGAGGTGGTCCGGGTCGCGCCGGGTTCCGGGTGCGCCGCGGAGGGAGCCGTCCGGGTGATCTCGGCGGACACGCCGCCGCCCGGTGCGTCGGAATCGTCCCGAAAGATAACGTTTTGCTACTTTATAGACACTTTCGGTAGCGAAGGTGTTGTGGTGCCACAAGCACTGAAGCCACACATCCCCCTTTCGGCGTGAGCGTGCCGTCCCCTGCGCTTCCTGCGCCCCTTCGAGGAGTCGTCCCCATGGCTTTGAACATCTCCACCGTCGTCCTGCTCGGCGTCATCGTGTTCCTCTTCATCAAGAAGGGCGGCATGAAGGTCTGGCATGCGATCGTCTGCGCGCTGCTGGGCTTCTACCTCGCCGGCACGACAATCGCGCCGAGCATCCAGTCGAGCGGGAACAGCGTCGCGAACCTGCTCAGCAACCTGAACTTCTAGCGCCGCGGCACCCTGTCCCCGCGCCGGCTGCCCGGCGCGGGGACGGTCGTGCGGGTCGTGCGGGTCGTGCGGATCGGACGGATCACCCAGGTCGCTTGGATCACGCAGCCCGCGTGGGTCAGACGACGAGGCGCAGCCGTCGTGCCGACGCCCCCAGGTCGACGCGTTCGCCCCAGGACAGCGTCAGGCGGTCGGCTTCGATCCCGTCGCCGAACGCCACCAGGCCCTCGGACTCCACGACCAGCGACAGCCGCCCTCCCGCGGCCAGGGTGCCGTGCGTCAGCGTGGTCCCGGTCGACGGGGAAGCCCACGCCTCGCGGACGAACCAGGACAGCCGGTCGTCGGCCGGCCCGGGCAGCGCCGGAGCGCCGGGGCGGTCGCGCTGCACCGAGCCGCACCAGCCGGTCGCGCCGGTGCCGGTGCCGACCAACAGACCCGAGGACGCCTGCCGTTCGCTGCGTTCGTCGGGCGTGTCGAGGCGGTAGCGGGCGGTCTGGTGGGTCGGGTGGCCGAGGTAGATCTCGTTGAGTGCGGTCAGCGTCCGGCCGTCGTCCGTGCGCGCTTCCGCCATCGTGCGCAATTCGCACGGTGCCGAGCCGGCCTCGACCGCGCGGAACAGCCGTGCGCAGTCCGCGGGCCGGTGCGGGGTGAGGAGCATGCCGCCGCCCGGGTCGGCGTGTACGCCGATGACCGGCTGGCCGTCGAGGTACTTGGCGGCGTTGGCGACCAGGCCGTCCTGGCCGACGACGACCACGACGTCGTGCTCGTCGAACAGGAACCGATCCAGGTCGCCGCGCTCCACGGTGCCGCGCCGCCAGTGCGGCGGCACGGCGGCGCCCGCCACGGCCAACGCGTCCTGCACGGCGTCGGCTTGCGTCACCATGCTCTTCGCGCTCAGGCCGCGGTTCTTCAGGAAGAAGCTGCCTTGGTTGTAGGTGCCGTGCCGGTTGATCAGCTCCTGCAGCGGCGGGAGGCGGTGGACGAAGACGGCCCTGGGGACCGGCGCCATGCCGGGTCAGCCTCGGGCGGGGGGTTGGCCCATACCCGGTGGGGTCCAGCCGGGCGGGTACGGGCTCGCCGGCATGGCCATGCCCGGCGGGTACGGGCCGCCTGGCGGGGGCATGCCGGGCGGCGGGCCGAATCCTCCGAAGCCCTCGGGCGGGCGGGGCTTGTGCGGGGCCCCGGGGTGCGGGCCCTGCGGCGGTTCGCCGTCGGTCCCGGTGAGCTTGCCCAGCGCGGTGCTCAGCAGATCGGGAGTGATGTTGAGTGTGCCGATCCGCGGGAACTGCTCCGCGAGTTGCTGGGCGGCGAGAGCGAGGAGAACCGTCGGATTCGCGTCCGCGTAGGCGGCGACGTGTGCCGCGTGCGCTTCGGCCTCGGCGGCGCCGAGGGCGCGGCGGTTCTCCGCGGCGGTCGTCGCCGCGAGTCGGTCGCGTTCCGCGCGGGCTTCGGCCTCGATGCGGGCCGCGGCGGCGGCTTCCTCCGCGCGGCGGCGCTCGTTGAGGCCTTTGCGTTCTACCAACTGCTCTTCCCGGCGGGCGAGTTCGATCTGGTTCTGCAGCTCGTTCTCGGCGATCGCCCGCTCGCGTTCGACGGCGAGGGCGCGGCGTTCGAACCCGGCCGCGTCGGCGGACTGCTGGACGCGTTCCCGGGCGGGTGCCTGGAGGGCGCGCTCCAGGTCGGCGTCGGGGCGTATCGAGGTGATGCGTACGCCGATCACCGTCACGCCGGTGTCGCCAAGGCGGCTGTCGTCGGCAAGGCCTTCCGCGATACGGGTGCGGACCTCCGTCGGGCCGCGGGTCAGCGCGTCGGTGAGGTCGAGCGCGGCGAGTACGTCGACGGCGTGCTGCTGGGCGCTCTCCGTGAGCAGCGACGCGAGCTGGTCGAGGGGCGTCGAGCGCCAGCGGCCGGTGGCCGGATCCACGCCGAAGTCGAGCCGGGACGCGGCCAGCCCCGGATCGGTGACGCGGTAGGTGACGGTGCCCTGCACGGTCGCGTCCTGGAAGTCGCGGGTGCGGACGTGGAACAGCACCGGGAGTTCCCGGTCGTCGACCGGCACCTCGCTCAGTGCCGCGGTCAGCGGCCGGAACCAGAACGCGAGCCCCGCCCCCTCGTGGACCACCGCGCCGCTGCGCTGGTGGCGCACCCACTGCACCGGATCGGCCCGCAGGTGGCTCACGAACGGGCGACGCTGGATATGGACCATCGGATCCCCCATCGTTATTTCGTCACAATGACGATAAAAGGCGGGCGGCGGTGCCGTCAACGGTTTTCGGTCGCCGCCTCGGGTGGTGACACCGGGCCCCAGCGGGTATCGGGCCCGTGGACCTGCCTTGACCTGTGGAGAAGCACGTGAACACTGCAGTCCAGACCACGCCCCCGCAGCAGTCGCGCGCCCGGCGCCCCGGCCCCGGCCTGGTGGTCGCCGGCACGGACGGCTCCGAGCCAGGCACCCGTGCGGTCCTGCGGGCCGCCGCCGAAGCCGTCCGCCGGGGTGCCGCGCTGCGGATCGTGCACGCCGTCCGCGTCCCCACCGCCGCCCCGCCGCAGCGCGGCAACGCCGACCCGGCCCCGGGCGCGCAGGAAGCCGGCGCCCGGCTCGTGGAGGCCGTGGCCGGGCAGGTGCTGAACCGCCACCCGGACCTGTCCGTGGACGGCAAGGTCGTCGTCGGCCTGCCCGGCGACGTCCTGCTGGAGGCCGCCGCCGACGCCGAACTCGTCGTCGTCTCGGCCCGTGGCCGCGGCGGCTTCGCCGACCTGCTGCTCGGCTCCGTCGCCCGCTTCCTCGCCTCCCGCACCACCTGCCCCCTGATGGTCGTCCGCGGTGACCACGGCGCACCCAGCGACGCCGGCGACCTGGAGCTCGACGGCGACCGCGTCGTCGTCGGCATCCAGGGCGAAGGCGACGCCCCCACGGCCCGCGCGGCCTTCGCCGAGGCCCGCCGCTGGCAGCTGCCACTGTATGCCGTACACGCGTTCGACTGGCCCGGTTTCGCCGGACTCTCCGGCCCCAGCCCGGACGACCTCAAAGCCGTCACCGAAGCCCACCAGGTCTGCCTCGACTCGGCCCTCGGCCCGGCCCGCGAGCTGTACCCGGACGTCCTCGGCGCCGAAGACGCCATCCACGGCGACGCCGCCGGCACCCTCGTCTCCGCCTCCGAAGACGCCACCGTCGTGGTCGTCGGCGTCCGCCACCACCACGGCCTCCTCCGCCACTGGGTCGGCCACGTCGCCCACTCGGTCATCGAGCACGCGCACTGCCCGGTCTTGGTGGTGCCGCTGAGCTGAGCGGGTGGCGGGAAGTGGCCGGATTCCGGCCGCCGGCATTTTTCAATCAGTGATTGAAAAGGTTGGGGAACCGTGCTCTCATGTCCCGCATGGGCAAGGAACGGGTGCCGAATGCCGCGTCGCCGGTGACGCGGGGGCGGTTGGTGGCCGAGGCCGAGCGGCTGTTTTTGGCGCAGGGGTACGACAAGGTGTCGGTCCGGGCGGTGAATGCGGCGGCGGGGATGAACCCGGCCGCGGTGCACTACCACTTCGGGTCGAAGGAAGGCCTGGTCGCCGTGGTGCTGCAGCAGCGGCTCGTGCCGCTGTGGGCCGATCGGCTGGGGGAGCTGGGCGAGCGGCGGGATGCCGGGTGGAAGCCCGGGATAACGGAGCTCGCCGACATCATCGTCAGCCCGTTCGACCAGCTCGTCGCGGCCGAGGACGGCCGCATGCTGGTGCACCTGCTGGCCCGTGTCGTCCTCGGCAACGTGGAAGTGCCCTGGGACAACCCGTGGTTCCGCTACGAACCGTGGTGCGCGCTGCTGCGCGCGACCCGGCCCGACCTGTCCGAACGTGTGGCGGACCAGCGTTGGCGCCTGGCCTTCGCGCTGCTGCTCCAGACGTACGGGCAGCCGCTCGTGCCCGCCGACCGACTCGGGGCCCTGCCGCCCCCCGACCCGCGCCAAGTCGCCGCGTTCATCGCCGCCGGACTCGACGCGCCCGCTCCCGGAGAGGAATTCCGATGACCACGCCGGACCCCACCCCCGACGTCTTCGCGCCCGCCAAGCTGGGTCCGCTCACGCTGCGGAACCGCATCGTCAAGGCGGCCACGTTCGAAGGCGCGACCCCGGACGCGCTGGTCACCGACTCGCTGATCGAGTACCACCGCAAGCCCGCCGCGGGCGGCATCGGCATGACGACGGTCGCGTACCTCGCCGTCGCGCCGGAAGGCCGCACCGACCGGCACCAGATCTACTGGCGTCCCGAGGCGATTCCGGGCCTGCGCCGCCTCACCGACGCCGTGCACAAGGAAGGCGCCGCGGTGTCCGCGCAGATCGGGCACGCCGGTCCGGTCGCCAACGCGAAGTCCAACGGGCTTCCGGCGCTCGCGCCGTCGAGGTCGTTCAACCCGATCAGCATGAAGGCCACGCGCGCCGCCACCGAAGACGACATCAAGCGCATCGGCGAAGCCCACGCGAACGCCGCCAAGTACGCCATCGAGGCGGGCTTCGACGCGGTCGAGATCCACCTCGGGCACAACTACTTCGCCAGCTCGTTCCTCAGCCCGAAGATCAACAAGCGCAAGGACGGCTACGGCGGCAGCCTCGCCAACCGCGCCAAGGTCGCCCGCGCCTCGGTCCGCGCCGTGCGCGACGCGGTCGGCGACCGCATCGCCGTCACCGCCAAGCTGAACATGTCGGACGGCGTCCCCGGCGGCATCTGGCTCGACGAGAGCATCCAGACCGCCAAGTGGCTCGAGGAGGACGGCGGCCTCGACGCCCTCGAACTCACCGTCGGCAGCTCGCTGCTCAACCCGATGTACCTGTTCCGCGGCGACGCCCCGATCCCCGAGTTCGCCGCGACCTTCCCGCAGCCGCAGCAGCTCGGCGTGAAGCTGATCGGCAAGAAGTTCCTGCACGCGTACCCGTACCAGGACGCCTTCCTGCTGGACTACGCCCGGCAGTTCCGCGCCGAGCTGAAGATGCCGCTCATCCTCCTCGGCGGCATCACCAACCGCGAAACGATGGACCTCGCGATGCGCGAAGGCTTCGAGTTCGTCGCGATGGGCCGCGCGATCCTCCGTGAGCCCGACCTGATCAACCGGATCGCCGCCGACGAGAGCCGCACCGCGGTCAAGTCGCTGTGCATCCACTGCAACAAGTGCATGCCGACGATCTACAGCGGCACCCGCTGCGTCGTCATCGACCCGGAGCCCCCGGCGACGTTCTGACCCCGTCCGGTCCTTTCGCGCCGGGTCGACCCGCCACCCCCCGAGCCCCCGACTCGGGGGGTGGCGGGGTCCGCGGCAGGCCGCGGATACCGGCTAATCTCTGCGGACCGGCCGCTCGGGCCGGGGCGGGCGGGGAGGAACTCGATGGACGGCATGGCGCGCGGCGGCACCCGGACCCGGATACCCGGGAGGGCCCGGCTCGCCGGGGCGGTCGCGGCGGCGCTGTTCGGGGCGGTGGCGTTGAGCGGCTGCAGCGACGACAACGAGAAGCTGGGTGCGCCAGGTGGCGACCCGTTCGGCACGTCGGGCCCGCCCGCTGCCCCGACCGGCGACGCCACCCCGACCAAGAAGCCGAAGACGCCGACGACGGAGGCCTCCACGCCGGCCACGACGGGCCCGACGGGCGGTGCGACCGGTACCGGCGCGGCGGCCGGGTTCCCGGCCGGCCCGGGCGCGGACGCGCCGAAGCTCACCGCGGACGTCACGCCCAAGCAGGTGGACAGCCCGATCGCGGGGGTGACCGGGTACACGGCGTCGCAGCAGCACGACAAGACCAGCAACATCGTCTACCCGCAGACGCCCCCGGTGGGCGGGCAGCACGATCCGCGGTGGGCGAACTGCGGGATCTACCGCGGGCCGGTGCCGAACCGGAACGGCGTGCACTCGATGGAGCACGGGGCGGTGTGGGTGACATACCGGCCGGACCTGCCGCAGGACCAGATCACGGCGCTGGAGACGGCGCTGCGCGGCAAGCCGTACATCCTGCTGAGCCCGTACCCGGGGCTGCCGAGCCCGGTCGTCGCGTCGGCGTGGGGGCTGCAGCTCAAGCTCGACTCGGCGCGGGACCCGCGGCTGGGGCAGTTCGTCACGATGTACGCGCAGGGGCCGCAGACCCCGGAGCCGGGGGCGGTCTGCGACTCGGGGGTCGGGAAGCCGGTGATGTGAGCCGGGCGGGACCTGCCGCGGGGCCCGTACGGTGTCGTACGGGCCCCGCGGCGTTGCCGTCGCGCCGCGCGCTCAGGCGAGGTAGCGGGTCAGCGACTCGATGATGCAGGCCGGCTTGGCCTCGCCGTCGATCTCGATGGTGATCTTGATGGTGACCTGGATGCCGCCGGGGATGTCGCTCACCGCGGTGATCTCCGCGCCGCCGCGGATCCGCTGGTTCACCTTGACGGGGCTGGGGAACCGGATCTTGTCGACGCCGTAGTTGACGCCCATCGAGATGTTCTGCACCTCGACGATCTGCGGCAGGAACAGGTTGGACAGCGACAGCGTCAGGTAGCCGTGCGCGATCGGCGCGCCGAACGGGCCTTCCTTGGCCTTCTCGACGTCCACGTGGATCCACTGGTGGTCGCCGGTCGCGTCGGCGAACCGGTTGATCCGGTCCTGGGTCACCTCCAGCCACTCGCTGTAGCCGAGGTGCTTGCCCAGCGCGTCCTTGATCTGCTGCAGATCGGTGAACGTCGTGACGGCCATGTGCTCTCCCTGTCGGATTCCGGCAGTCCTTGTATAGCAAGGCCCAAGGATCTGACGGTCCGCCAGGTGGCATATGCCACAGGGGAGATGGGGGAGATGGACGGGGAAATGCGGCGGGCTCGGCCGGCGGCGGGGCGATCCTGGCTGAGGGGGAGGGAGGGACCAGGCGCGGGCGGCCGCCAGGCGGGGGACGGCGGAACGCCGGGTGGTGGATTGCGGGGTGGCCGACCGCTTTGGCGGTGCGGGCCCGGGCAGGCGGCAAGCGCGCGGGTCGCCGGGGCTCACTGCCCGTCGGCGGGCAGGCAAGGCAAGCATCGGTCTCCGCCGCCGCGCGTGGGGGTGCCGGGGGCGTCGGCCGGGTTGCGGGAGTACCGGCGCGGCACGCGCGAACAGACCGCTCAAGCACGGCCGACGGCCACGCGGGCCGTGCGGGCACGGGCTGCCGCGGGCTGGTAGCCGGTGGTGTGTGGTCGTCGGCCCGCCATGCTCGTCGGCGACCCGCCCTCGTGTGCAAACCGTCTCCCGCCCCGCGCCCCCGACCCGGGGGCGGCGCGCTCGGCCGCAGCCGTACCGGTCGGACGCCCCCGTCCGCGGCCACAGCCTCGTCCGCGAACCGTCGCCGCCCCGGTTCCGATGAGTTTCGCCGTCCCCGGCGGTCTGTATACACAAGCGGCCCCGAGGTCGCTCGGGGTGTCGTATCCGCCGGTGGGCGCTCCTGGGTGTGGTGGCGCGGCGGCGCGGTTTTGGGGTGGCCGGTGTGTGTCCGGGTGGTTGGAGGGGAGGTGGTCGTGGCGATCGGGCCCCTGGCGCGCGGGGATGTCGCGGGGGTGTGCGCGCGGGTGCGGGCGGTGCTGGAAGGGGCGCCCGGGGCGCCGCTGGTGTGCGACGTGGGCGCGGTCGTGCGTCCGGACCTCGTCACGGTGGACGTGCTGGCCCGGCTGCGGCTCGCCGCCAAGCGGTACGGGCGGGCGTACCGGATACGCGACGCCCCTCCCGCGCTGCGCGACATGCTCGCCCTGCTCGGCCTTGAGCGCGCCGTCCCGACGGACGACCCCGGTGAGCCGGCCGGCCCCGGGCCGGCCGACCGGGCCCGGGCGTCACCCCGCGGCGGCCTCCTCGGCAACCGGCTCCAGCCGGTCCGGGAGCCCGAACAGCGGGAACAGCTTCTCGGTGTCGAGGAAGGCGTTCATGCCGACGATGCGCCCCTCTGAGATCTCGATGACCTGAAGCGCCCACGGCTCGTGCTCGCCGTTCGGCCCCGACGGCCGGTACTGCCCGAACGCGGGCGTCCCGTTCGCCGCGACCACCGGCACCAGCCGCGAGCCGCGGCAACCGACGCCGATGCCCAGCATCCACGCGGCGATCTCGTCCGCGCCCCGCAGCCACAGCTCCCACGGCGGCATCTGCAGGATGACGTCCTCGGACAGCAGGTTCGCCAGCGCCTCGAGGTCGTAGCTCTCGAACGCCGCGACGTACTTCGCGAGCAGCGCGCGCTGCTCCTCGTCGGACGGTTCGTCCAGGTCGGTGGACGCCACGTCGACCGACGCGAGGGTGGCGCGCGCCCGCTGCAGGGCGCTGTTCACCGACGCGACCGACGTGTCGAGGAGTTCGGCCACCTCGCTCGCCTGCCAGCACAGCACCTCGCGCAGGATCAGCACGGCGCGCTGCCGGGCGGGCAGGTGGTGCAGGGCGGCGACGAACGCGAGCCGCACCGAGTCCCGTGCGATCGCCACGTCGGCCGGATCGTCGCCGACCAGCACCTTGTGGTCGGGCGTGGGCGCCAGCCAGGTGGTCTCCGGGTGCTGGACGGTGGACGGCGCCGCCGTCGACCCGACCGACGTCAGGTCCATCGGGCGGACCTTGCGCTCCTTGCCGCCCAGCATGTCCAGGCACACGTTGGTCGCGATCCGGTACAGCCAGGACCGCATCGAGGCGCGGCCCTCGAACTTGTCGTAGCCGCGCCACGCGCGCACCATCGTGTCCTGCACGGCGTCCTCGGCCTCGAAGGGGGAGCCGAGCATGCGGTAGCAGTATCCGGTCAGTTCCACGCGATGCTTTTCGAGTGCCTGCTCAAGCGTCGCGGTTCCCGCGGCGGGGCCATCTGCGTCCATTGCCACAGCCTAAGCGGCCCCTCCGACAAACGGCCCGGATCGCCTCCGAAGCTACGTCAGCGCCCTTTTCCCGCCGGGGAGTTGGCGTCGGGAATCAGCTCTTGACACGGTCCTCTTCGGGCATCGGCGCCCAGACGACGCCGTTGATGTGCGAGCCGCCGCCGACGAACAGCGTGTTGCCGGTGACGTACCGCGCGTCGTCGGAGGCCAGGAACACCGCGACCCCGCCGATGTCGCCCTCCGGGTCGCCCATCCGCCCCATCGGGTTGCGCGCCTCGGCGTCCGCGGCGGCCGCCGGGTTGGCCCGCGCGTACGCCTCGAACGCCTCGGTCTTGGCGCCCGGGCAGATGACGTTCGCGCGGATCTGGTGCTGCGCCCACTCGCGTGCCGCGGTCCGGGTCAGCGCGCGCAGCGCCTCCTTCGCGACGTTGTACTCGGCGGTGTACATGTGCGCGTTGACGCCGTTGAGCGAGCAGATGTTGACGATGCTGCCGCGCCCGGCCTCGCGCATGTGCGGGAACGCCTCGCGCATCGTCCACCAGCCCGCCCACAACCCCATGTGCAGGCCGAACTCGAACTGCTCGTCGGTCTTGTTCTCCAGCCGGTTGACGCGGCCGCCTCCCCACGCGTTGTTCACCAGCGTGTCGATGCGCCCCCAGTGCTCGACCGCGGCCTTGACCAGGCCGGTGGCCTGCTCCTTGTCGGTGACGTCGGCCTCGACGGCGAGGACGTCGGTGCCGAAGTCGCGCGCGATCTCCGCGGCGGCCTGCTCGGCGGCGTCCTTGCGGATGTCGTTGACCAGGACGCGGGCGCCTTCGGCGGCCATCCGCCGGGCGATGCCGCGCCCGATGCCGGCCCCCGAACCCGTGATCACCGCAACGTGGTCCTGCAGCCGTCCCATGGCACGCCTCCCGGTCTCGCAAATACTTGACTGGGTTAAGTTTCTATGACGGTCCGTCACAAACCGCAAGGGGCGCCGGGGTGGCGCGGGGGATTCGGCAACGGCCGCCGACCTTATTATCTTTGTCACGATGGGCAGCTGACGGACGGCTGATGGACCGTATGGACCGCCCACGGACACCGGGAGCGCGCCGCCACATGGAGACCACCGACGGGATGCGCCAGCGGCAGATGCGCCAGCCCCGCCTGGCCGAGATGGTGTCCGACGACCTGCGCGAGGAGATCCTCGCCGGGCGGATCGGCCAGGGCGAGAACCTGCCGCGGCAGGAAGACCTCATGGCCCGGTTCAACGTGAGCGGCCCATCGGTGCGCGAGGCCCTGCGCATTCTGGAGACCGAGGGGCTGGTCACCGTCCGCCGCGGCAACGTCGGCGGCGGCACCGTGCACCTCCCCACCTCGGCGCGCGTCGCCTACACCCTCGCGCTCGTCCTGGAGGCCGAGCGTGCGCCGCTCGCCGACCTCGGGCTGGCGGTGCTGCAACTGGAGCCCATGTGCGCCGCGTTGTGCGCGGAGCGCGAGGATCGGGCGGGCACGGTCGTGCCGGAGCTGCGCGAGGTGCTCGCCGAGCAGCGGGAACTCACCGCGGACGCGCCCGCGTTCAACCGCACCGCGCGCCGCTTCCACGAAGTGCTGGTGGCCGGCTGCGGCAGCGCGACGCTGGCATTGGTCGTCGGCGGGCTCGAACACGTCTGGTCGGCGCACGAAGAGGAGTGGATCCGCGACGCCTCCGCGGCTGGGGACGAGCCCGCGCAGGAGGCCTTCGACGCGGGCCTGCGCGACCACGAGAAGCTCGTCGCGGCGATCGCCGCCGGCGACGCCGCCCGGGCGTCCCGCATCGCGGCCAAACACTTGGATGCCACGCAGCGCTACACCGGCCGGGAGGACGCCGCGCGGCGCGTGCGGTCCCGGCTCGTGCGCTGACCGAAACCGGTTTTCGCTCTGGATCATTCGCTCTCCCCGCGCGAGGATGCCCGCGCACCACGGCGTTCTACGTGCGGAGGAGTTCGCAATGGCCCCGACACCCCGTCAGGTCCGGTTCGGCAGCGAGGAATACGGCACCCGCAACCCCGCGGGGGAGCCGCTCGGGCTCGCCGCCGACCGCTGGGCACCGGACGGCGACCCCGTCGGCGCGGTCCTGCTGCTGCACGGCGGAGGGCAGGCCCGCGGATCCTGGACGCGCACCGCGGCCCGCCTCGCCGCCCGCGGCTGGATCGCCTACGCACTCGACCAGCGCGGGCACGGCGACAGCGACTGGGCGGCCGACGGCGACTACACGATCGACGCGTTCGTCGCCGACGTCCGCGCCGTCGCGGCGCGCATCGCCGCCGACGACGGCCACGTCCCGGTCCTGGTCGGCGCCTCCCTCGGCGGCTGGGTCTCGCTGCTCGCCGAAGGCGAAGAGCAAGGCCACACGCCGGGCCTGGTGCTGGTCGACATCACGCACCGCACCGAACGCGAGGGTGTGGACCGGATCAGCGAATTCATGCTCGCGCACCGGGCCGGCTTCGGGTCGCTGGACGAGGTGGCCGACGCGCTCGCCGGGTACCAGCCGAACCGGCCGCGGCAGACCGACCCGGAGAAGCTCGCCCGGAACGTGCGGCAGCACGCCGACGGCCGCTGGTACTGGCACTGGGACCCGGCGTTCATGGGCACCCTCGGCAGCGAGGGCGGCCGCGGGCCCGACGTGACGCCCGAGCGCCTCGCCGACGCGGCCCGCAAGGTCACCGTGCCGACGCTGCTGGTGCGCGGCCGCCAGTCCGACGTGGTGAGCGTGGAAGCGGTCCACGAAATGCTCGCGCTCATCCCCGGGTCGACCTATGCGGACGTCGCCGACGCGGGCCACATGGTCGTGGGCGACGACAACGACGTGTTCACCGAGGCGCTCGCCGGACTCCTCGACTCCGTCGCGGCCACGGGTTAGCATCGCCCCGCGACCTCTATTCTTATAAAGATAGTCATCAAAGGACCCCGCCACCGAGCCAGCCGATCCCCCAGTTCTCCGTGAACGCCAAGGCCCCGGGAGGGTGCCATGCGCAAGGACGACCTGATCCTCATCAGCGTGGACGACCACATCTGCGAGCCGGCCACGATGTTCGACGCCCACGTCCCGGACCGCTACCGCGACCGCGCACCGCGCGTCGTGCTCCGCGACGACGGGGTACAGCAGTGGATGTACGGCGACGCCCGCGGCCGCGACCTCGGCCTCAACGCGGTGGCCGGCAAGCCGCCCGAGATGTTCAACATCGACGCCAGCCGCTACGACCAGATGCGTGCGGGCTGCTACGACGTCCACGAACGGGTCCGCGACATGAGCGCGGGCGGCCAGCTCGCCGGGCTCAACTTCCCCAACTTCACCGGCTTCTCCGGGCAGGTGCTGTGGCAGGGGCCGGACCGGGACGTCAACGAGGTGATGATCAAGGCGTACAACGACTGGCACGCCGACGAGTGGTGCGGCGCCTACCCCGACCGGTTCATCCCGTGCGGGATCCTGCCGCTGTTCGACGTCGAGCGGGCCACGGCCGAGCTGCGCCGGCTGGCGGCCAAGGGCGTGCACGCGGTGACGTTCTCGGAGAACCCCGAGGCGCTGCAGCTGCCGAGCATCCACACGCGCTACTGGGACCCGCTGTTCGCGGCGGCGTGCGAGGAAGGCACGGTGCTGTGCCTGCACGTGGGTTCGTCGTCGCGGCGGGCCCCGTCGTCGTCGGACGCGCCGGCGAGCGTCAACATGACGCTGTCGTCGGTGATGTCGACGTTCTCGCTCGTCGAACTCATCTGGGCGGACATCTGGGGGCGCTTCCCCGACCTGCGGTTCTCGCTGACCGAGGGCGACATCGGGTGGATCCCCTACTTCCTGTGGCGCGCCGAGCACGTCCAGCGGCGCCATGCGGGATGGACGAAGGCCGAGTTCCCCGAGGGGCTTTCCGGGCCCGCCGACGTGTTCCGCAAGCACATGCTGTGCTGCTTCATCAGCGACGCGGTCGGCGTCGACCTGCTCGACCACTTCAACACCGACAACGTGTGCTGGGAGTCGGACTACCCGCACTCCGACAGCAGTTGGCCGCATGCGCCGGAGGAACTGGAGACCCTGTTCGCCGGACTGTCGGACGACTTGGTGGACCGCATCACGCACGGAAACGCGATGCGCCACTACCGGTTCGACCCGTTCGCCATCCGTCCGCGAGAGCGCTGCACCGTCGCGGCGCTGCGCGCGGAGGCGGGCGACGTCGACACCGTCACCCGCGTCGGGCGCCCGGCCGACGAGCGGGACCTGGCAAGTTGGCAACGACTCACGTCGGCGGGCGCGGCGTCTCCGAGGAGCAGCACGTGACCACCGAGAACACTGCCGTCATCCGTACCGGCGTCCGCCTGCGCAGCCAGGTGTGCGCCACCGAGGTCATCGTCGTCCGCCCGCCCGCGGACGGTGTCGACCTCACGTGCGGCGGGCACCCGATGATCGCTCTGGACGCCGAGGCGGCGGTCGGCCTCGTCTCCGAACCCGAGCTGTCCGGCGGGGCGTTGCTCGGCAAGCGCTACACGCTCGCGGACGACGACACGTTCGAGGTGCTGGTCACCAAGCCGGGCACCGGCACGCTCGGCGACGGCGCGGTGCCGCTGGTCCTCAAGGAGGCCAAGGCACTGCCGGCCAGCGACTGACCGGTGCAGGCGTGCCCGCCGTCCCGGGGGAGCCGGGACGGCGGGCACGGATGCGGCGAGGTGTCCGCCGCGGCACCCCGCCCGTCGAGGACGGTCAGGCGATCACGCGAACGGGATCCAGGCCCGCTCGCCCAGGTCGGCCAAGGCGTTGACCTTGAAGCCGCCGCCGGAGACCGTCCACAGCTCGTCGCCGATGACCAGGGAGCGCCGGATCGAGGAGTTCCCGGGGTGCTGGATCTGGCCGACCTGCGTGAAGGAGCCGTCTTGCAGCTTGAGCACGAGCGCGGCCGGGGTGAAGGACGGCGCGAACGACGAGGTGCCGGGTGCGCTGTTCGGCGAGGCGGACGGCACCGCGGGCATGGCGTGCGTGTTCTGCAGCGGGATGACCAGCGTGCCGGTCTGCGGCCAGTACAGGAACGCGTGCGGGTCCATTTCGGCTTCCGACGAGGCGCCTTGCAGCGCGTAGTTCGCGATGCGCCGCGGGTCGGTGAGGTTCGCGACGTCGAACAGCGAGACCTGGGTACCGAGTTTGCGGCCGCTGTCGGTGGCGTCCTGGCCGACGCCGATGAGTTTGCCGTCCGCGATCGGGTGCAGGTAGGCGGAGTAGCCGTTGATCTTCAGCTCGCCCATGACCTTGGGCGCCGCCGGGTTGCTCAGGTCGAGCGAGTACAGCGGGTCGGTCTGGCGGAACGTCACCACGAAGCCGACCGCGCCGGTGAACCGCACCGCGTAGATCTTCTCGCCCTTGCCCAGGCCGCCGACCCGGCCGACGACGGGCAGGTTCGCGTTCTTGGCGTCGAGGACGTCCACCGCGCTCTCGGCCGGCGCGGCGACGGGGGACAGCTGCGGCTTGCCGACCACGGACGAGGTCGGACTGCTCGCCGCCGAGCCGGAGTTGGCGGCGGAGCCCGGACCGCTGCCCGGCACCGCGGTCGACCGGTTGTCGGACGAGGTCCCGGTGGTACCGCGTGTGCTGCCCGCGCCGGTGGTGGCGACCCGCAGGTGGCCTTGGTACTCGGACAGCGAGTACTGGTTGAGGAGTTGCCCGTCGACGTCGCCCGCGCCGGTCTGCTTCGGCGTGCCGTTGCCGGAGATGGCGAACTGGTAGATCGCGGTGCGCGGGGCGTAGACGGCACCGGACGGCATCTTGGCGTCCGCCCGGTACTCGGGGTACTGCGGGTTGTAGCGCGCCGCGATGTAGAGGTTGTCGGACGACGCGTACACGGTCTCCGCGTCCGCGGCGACCGTCACCGGGCTGCCGGTGCCGAGGTCGCCGTTCAGGTCGAACGACAGGACGGACGTGGTGGATGCGCCGGTGTGGCCGTACGAGCCCGGCGCGGTGGCCGGGCGGCTGACGCCGGTGCAGTCGACCAGGCGGCCCGAGGCGGTGCTGCCGTCCGACTTGGCGAGCGTGTAGCCGGGCAGCCAGTCGTCGATGGTGGTCTTGGTGAGGGCTTTCTCGTAGCGGCTCTTGTAGTTGCCGCCGCCGGTGTCGTCCGTCCGGGGGCCGCGCGGGGTGGACTTGATGACGACGCGGGCGGTGGAGCCGACCTGGCGGGCGTCGAGGTAGGAACCGTCCACGGTCAGCTTGCCGAGCAGCTTGGGCGTGCCGGACAAGTCGACCAGGGCAAGGGTCGACGTTCCGGCAGGCGCGTAGGACTCGGTGGTGCGGGCACTGCCGGGGCCGGCCCCGTAGGCGTACACCCCCGCCGGGATGACCAGCAGGGCGCGGTTGCCGGACAGCAGCATGTCGGTCGCCGAGCCCGCGCCGCCGAGGTCGAGTTTCCCGGTCTCCTTGTGGGTGGCCGCGTCGACGATGTGCAGCTTGCCGTCCGCGACGGTGTAGACGCGTTTGCCGTCGGTCTTCACCAAGTCCGGTTCGTCGACGCCTTGTTCCTGCACGTTCGTACCGGAGAACGCGGGCGCCTGGGAGGATTGGTCGGCGGGGGTCTGCGGGGCGACGGCCTTCGCGGCGTCCTCGGCGGAGTTCGCGCCGGGCGCGGCGTCCACGGCGTTCGGCGCGGCGGCGGCTCCGGGGGGTATCGCCCCGGCACCCGCGGCTTCGCGCGTCGTCACAGCGGCCCGGGACAGCGCGGCCTTGCGGAAGTCGTCGAGGAGCGTCTCGCACGAATCGAACTTCGTGAGCGTCAGCATCTTCGCGCGGGCTTCCGTGGCCGCTTTGCTGAGACCCTCCACGCCTATGCCGCCGGGCGGGGCGCTCGGTTCTTTGCCGGCGTCGGATCCGGCGGACGTGCAGCCGGACACGGTCAGGCCGGCCGCGAGGAGCAGGCCGGCCACGGCCCGGCCGCGGCGGGCGGCGGGCGCAGCGAGGGGCCGGTCGGCGGGAGCCGCCGCCGGTGGCAAGGAGCCGTCGTGGGTTCGCATGGCGGTGTGACGGGGCGTCCCCGGATCCGGTTCCCGTGCCGTCCGGACCGTCCGCCCGCACCGTCCGCCCGGCCCTTCCGGCGCGCCCGCGCGGTGCGCCGCCGACCGAGAGGAATCCGCCCGTGAAGGCGAACCCGGCAACCGGCCCCGCGGCCACCCCGGCGACCACGGCCGAGGACCGCGAGGCGCTGCGCGGCACCTTGCGCGCGTTCTTCACCGAGCACGGCGCCGAGGACGCGGTACGCCGTCTCATGACCGTCGAGTCCGGCCATGATCCCGTGGTCTGGACGCTGATCACCCGTCAACTCGGCCTCACCGCGCTGGGGTTGCCCGAGGAGTACGGCGGCGTCGGAGGACCCGCCGAGCTGGCCGTCGCCTGTACGGAGGCGGGCCGGGCCCTGCTGGGTGCGCCGCTGCTGTCCACGCTGCTGGCCGGGCAGGCGGTGCTGACCGCCGGTGATCCCGCGGCCTGCGCCGACCTGCTCCCGCGCATCGCGGACGGCACGGTGACCGGCACCGTCGCGGTCGCCGAACCGGACGGGCGGTGGCGGCCCGACGCCTATGCCACGGCGGCCCGGCTCGCGGGCGGGGCGTGGGAACTGCACGGCACCAAGACCTTCGTCCTCGACGCGCTGACCGCGGACCTGATCGTGGCGGTGGCCCAGACCGACGAAGGCCCCGGCCTCTTCGCCGTCGAAAACGCCTCCGTCGCAATGGGGTTGACGCGCCGCGGTCTGGCCACGCTGGATCTGACGCGGCGCCAAGGCCGCCTCGACTTCGCGGGAACCCCCGCGCGGCGGCTCGACCGCGGCGACGGGGCGGCGGCCGTGGGCCGGGTCCTCGACATTGCCGCGGTGCTGCTGGCGGCCGAACAGGTCGGCGGGGCCCGGTACGTGCTTGAGCAGACGGCCGAATACGCCCGCACGCGCGTGCAGTTCGGCCGTCCCATCGGCTCGTTCCAGGCGGTCAAGCACAAGCTGGCCGATGTGCTGATTCGTGTGGAGTCCGCCGATTCGGCCGCCTTCGGGGCGGTGGCGGCGTGGGAAGCCGACGATGCCGAGCTGCCGCTGGTGGCGGCGCTGGCGAAGGCCTATTGCTCCGAGGCGTATGTGCATGCCGCGCAGGAAGCCGTCCAGGTGCACGGCGGGATCGGCTTCACCTGGGAGCACTGGGCGCATCTGTATCTCAAGCGTGCCCGGTCGACGCACGAACTGTTCGAGGCGCCACGGGTGCACCGCGAGCGGATGGCGGGACTCCTGGTGAACACCCCTTGAACTCGTGAACTCTTGAACTGTTAATCATTATAAAGATAGCCTCGGGCGACCCGCCCCGGCAGGAGGTAGCGATGCCCGCTCAGCACGGTGTGATCACCGAGGAGGCGATCGCCCGCCTGCGGGCCCGCATCGGGATCCCTGAGCCGCACACCGCGCCGCCGCACTATCTGCGCCCCGGCACGGACGCCTTCCGGCACGTCGCCGAGGCCTACGGCGACGACAACCCGCTGTGGGGCGACCCCGACTACGCGGCCGCCACCCGCTGGAAGGGCGCCATCGCACCGCCCACGCTGGTCGGCGGCGACACGCTGATCGGCGAGGACGAAGTCACCCGGGTCGCCGACGAGCACCGCGACCTGATGAAGGGCGATCCGCTGCGCGGCGTCCACGCCTTCTACTCGGCGAGCCTGCGCGAATGGTGGGCGCCGCTGCACCCCGGCCACCGGGTCTTCCGGCGCAACGCCCTGGTCGGCGTGCACGACAAGTCCAGCGCGTTCGCCGACCGTGCCGTGCACGAGTGGACGGGGCAGGTGTTCGCCGACGACACCGGCACCCTGCTCAGCGCCCAGTACCGGCTGATGATCCGCGCCGAACGGTCCAAAGCCCGCGGAAAAGCCCGCGAGAAGCACGTCGAGCCGGCGACCTACACCGAGGACGACATCGCCGCCATCGAGGCCCAGTACGCCGCCGAACGCCCGCGCGGCGCGGAACCCCGCTGGTGGGAGGACGTCGTGGAAGGCGACCCGGTCGGCCCGCTCGTCAAAGGCCCCTTCACCGTCACCGACCTGGTCTGCTGGCACGTCGGCATGGGCATGGGGATGTACGGCGTCAAAGCCCTCCGCCTCGGCGCCGCCAACCGCCGCCGCATCCCGCGCTTCTACCACCGCGACCCGCAGGGCATCCCGGACGTGATGCAACGCATCCACTGGGACCCGGAGTTCGCCAAGCGCTCGGGCAACGCCACCACCTTCGACTACGGCCGCATGCGGGAGAACTGGCTCATCCACCTCTGCACCGACTGGATGGGCGACGACGCCTGGCTGTGGAAGCTCGACTGCGAGTTCCGGGCCTTCAACTACACCGGCGACACGCAATGGCTAAGCGGCACGGTGGCCCGCAAGTACCTCGCGGACGACGGGCGTCCGGCCGTCGACCTGGACATCGCCGCGGTCAACCAGCGCGGCGAAACCACCACCCCCGGGCACGCCACCATCCTGCTGCCCAGCCGCGAGCACGGGCCGGTGCGGCTGCCGGACCCGCCCGGCGGCGCCACCGACCTGCCCGGGGCGCTGGAAGCCGCCGTCCGGCAGTTCGCCGAGCGCGACGAGAAGGGGGCCGGCCAGTGACCTACCACTCCGTACCGGGCCTGGACGCGGACCTCGACTCCGGCGTGCTGCGCCTCACCCTCGACCGCGCCGCCAAACGCAACGCCCTCGACGACACCATGGTCGCCGGCCTCATCGACGCCCTCGACACCGCCGGACGCGACGAAGCCGTCCGCGCCGTCCTGCTGAGCGCCCGCGGCCCGCACTTCTGCACCGGCGCCGACATCGTGCAGCGCAACGCCGCCGACGAGACCCAAGGCCCCGGTGTGAAGCCGCGCGTCGGCAGCATCCAGCGGCGGCTGCCGTCGCAGGCGCACCGGCTGATCCCGCTGATGCTCACCGTCCAGGTGCCGGTGGTGTGCGCGGTGCGCGGCTGGGCCGCGGGCATCGGTCTGGCGCTCGCGGTGGCCGCGGACGTCACGGTGGCCGCCGACGACGCGCGCTTCTGGGCGCCGTTCGCCACCCGCGGGTTCACCCCGGACAGCGGCGTCACCTGGCTGCTCCCGCGCCGCGTCGGCGAGGTCCGGGCCCGGCGCATGCTCCTCTTCGGCGAGCGCGTCCCGGCGGCCCAGGCCGAGGAATGGGGCCTGATCCACCGCACCGTCCCGGAACCCGACCTGGACAAGACGGCCGCCGACCTGGCCGCCGAACTCGCCGCGGGGCCGACGGTCGCCCTCGGCCTCACCAAATGGCTGCTGCACAACGGCAGTTCGGCGACCTTGGAGCAGCAGCTCCGGGACGAGGGGTTCGCCATGGAACTCTCGTCGCGCAGCCGCGACTTCCGCGAAGGCATGGCCGCGTTCCTGGGCAAACGGGCCGCCGACTTCCAGGGGCGGTGAGCCGGGGTGGCCGATCTCGTCGACGCCGACGGCAAACTGCTGCTGCCGTCCGACCGCACGCGCATCGCGGAGACCGTCGCCGCGTGGGTGGAGCGCTACGTGCCCGCCGCGTGGATCGAGGCGGCGCCGCACGGCCGCGCGGCGATCCGGGAAGTCCGCAGCCGGGCCGCGTACGAGGCCTGGTACCCGGTGTTCGGACGCTCCGGGCTGGTCGCCGCGACGTGGGAACCCGAGTACGGCGGGCTCGGCCTCAGCCGCGCCGAAGCCCGCAGCGCCGACGCCGTACTGCGCCCGTACAACCTCGGCCGCCTCAACCCCCTCGGCCTCGGCAACGCCGCCCCAGCGTTGTTCGCGCACGGCACCGACGCGCAGAAGCTCCGCTTCCTGCCGCCGATCGTGCGCAACGAGGAGTTCTGGTGCCAGCTCTTCAGCGAACCCGGCGCCGGATCCGACCTCGCGTCGCTCGCCACCCGCGCGGAGCGCGACGCGGGCGGGGACTGGCTGGTCACCGGGCAGAAGGTGTGGACGACGTGGGGGTTCCGCGCCGACTTCGGCGTGCTGCTGGCCCGCACCGATCCCGACCGGCCCAAGCGGCGCGGGCTCACGTACTTCCTCCTCGACCTGCGGCAACCCGGAGTCGAGGTAAGGCCGTTGCGGACGATGACCGGCGAGGCGGAGTTCTGCGAGGTCTTCCTGGAACGCGCGTTCGTGCCGGACGCGCACCGCGTCGGCGCGGTCGGCGACGGCTGGAAGGTCGCCGCCGCGACACTGTCCGGGGAACGCCAGATGGTGTCCGGGGCGGGCTCCGGCGGCGTCGACCGGATCGGCGGATCCGGCATCGCCCACCTGCTGGCGCTCGCCCGGCGGATCTCCGCCGAAGGGCGCCCGGGCGGCTGGGACGAGCCGTCCGTGCGGCAGGAACTCATGCGGCTCTACAGCGAGGAACGCATCCGCGCGTGGACCAACGACCGCGTCCGCGCCGGCTTGCAGGCGGGGCGCCCGCCCGGTCCGGAAAGCTCCATCGGCAAGGTCCACCAGGGCGAACTCAACCAGCGCATGCAGGCGTTGGCCGCGGAACTGCTGGGCGCCTACGGGCAGGCCTGGGACGCTGCTGCCGAGGCCGACTATGAGGACACGCTGCCACACGAGGTCAAAGGCATGCTGCGCAGCCGCGCCAACACCGTCGAGGGCGGCACCTCCGAGGTGAACCGCACGATCCTCGGCGAACGCGTCCTCGGGTTGCCGCGCGAGCCCGATCCGTGGCTCGACAGCGCGTGGCGCGACGTGCCGAGGAGCTGACCGCCATGACCGCTCTTGTGACGGGCTCGCCCGGGGGTTTCGAGACGCTGATCGTGGAGCGCGACGGCCCGGTCGGCTGGCTGATCTTCGACCGGCCGACGCACGGCAACGCGATGGACGCCGTGATGCTCGCCGAACTCGAACGGGCATGGCAGGAGTTGGACGCCGACCCGGACGTGCGGGTCATCGTCAACACCGGCTCGGGACGCTCCTTCCAGACCGGGCTCGACGTGCGGCAACTCGCCCGGGAACCACAGGCGTTGCGCGAACAGTCACGGCGGACCAAGCGCTCCGAACTGCGGCTGACCGCGCACCACAACCGGGTCGCCAAGCCGGTGATCGCCGCGGTCAACGGGGTGTGCGCGGGTGGCGGACTGCACTTCGTCGCGGACGCGGACGTGGTG
The DNA here is from genome assembly GCF_049534875.1 of Uniformispora flossi. Taxonomy (NCBI): domain Bacteria; kingdom Bacillati; phylum Actinomycetota; class Actinomycetes; order Kitasatosporales; family Streptomycetaceae; genus Uniformispora; species Uniformispora flossi. The sequence goes on along the minus strand of NZ_JBMULZ010000001.1, from coordinate 835,361 downwards.
CTGGCGGCGTCGGACGCGGTGTTCCTCGACCCGCACGTCACCGTCGGGCAGGTGTCGGCCTCCGAAGCGATCACGCTGGCGCGGCGGATGCCGTTCGAGCCGGTAATGCGGATGGTGCTGACCGGGCGGCACGAGCGGATCTCCGCGGACCGGGCCCGCGAGCTGGGCATGGTCGGCGAGGTCGTCGACCCGCCCGACCGGCTCCGCGAGGCGGCCCGCGCGCTCGCGGCGACGATCGCCCGCAATCCCCCCGAGCACCTGGCCGCGGTCAAACGCGCCTTGTGGCAGGCCTTGGAAAGCCCCGGCGTCGGAAGGACGAGCCCGTGACCTACCCCGAGTTGGCGTATCTGAAGCTGGAACGGCGGGGCCCCGTAGGGTGGCTGATCAACAACCGGCCGGACCGGCTGAACGCGATGAACAGCGCGATGCGCGACGAGTTCGCGGTGGCGTGGAAGGCGTTGGACGCCGACCCCGAGGTGCGGGTCATCGTGCACACGGGGGAGGGCCGTGCCTTCCAGACCGGGGTGGACGTCGCGGAGATCGCGGGCGACGGGGTGGGGATGGAGCGGTACCGGCAGTCCATGGAGGACTTCGACGTCCACTTCACCGCCTGGCACCAAGGCATCGCGAAGCCGGTGATCACCGCGGTGAACGGGTTGTGCGCGGGCGGGGCGTTCCATTGGGTGGCGGACGCGGACATCGTGCTGGCGGCGTCCGACGCGCAGTTCTTCGACCCGCATGTGTCGGTGGGGCAGGTGGTCGCCATCGAGGCGATCGGGCTGCTGCGGAAGATGCCGTTCGAGGCCGTGATGCGGATGGCGCTGACGGGTCGGCACGAGCGGATGTCCGCGCAGCGGGCGTACGAGCTGGGCATGGTCGGTGAGGTCGTCGACCCGCCGGAGCGGCTGCGCGAGGTGGCGCAGGAGTTGGCGGAGAAGATCGCCCGCAACTCGCCCGCCGCGATGGCGGCGACGAAGCGCGCGCTGTGGGGCGCGCTGGAGATGGGTCTCACCGACGCCTGCAAGGCGGGCGCGAAGGAACTGGTCTCGATGTGGGGGCATCCGGACCAGGAGGAAGGGCCGAGGGCGTTCGCCGAGAAGCGCGAGCCGCGATGGGTGGCACCGGAGGGGGCAGCAGCCGCGGGCGGCGCAAGCGCACCGCGATCCCCCGCCGCCGACTCCGCGCCGCCCGACTCCGCGCCGCCCGACGGCGGCCGCGCCGCCGGGGAGCCCTCGTGAGCGTTGACTCCCCCCGACTCCGGCTCACCGCGCTCCTCGACCCCCGTCCCGGAGACACCGACACGGTCGCGGTCCACTCCGAGGCCCGTGAGGTCACGCGGGCCGAACTGCGCGTCGGGGCCCTCGCGCTCGCCGACCGCTTGCGGGCCGTCGGGGTGCGCCCGGGCCAAGCCGTCGCGGTCATGTCCGCCGACGGGGCCGACACGGTCGCGGCACTGTTCGGCGTGTGGTTCGCCGAGGCCGTGTACGTCCCGCTGAACCCGCGTTTGACCGACCGCGAGTTGGCACACGTGCTCGGCGAGGTGCGTCCGGCGGCGATCGTCGCGAGCGGTGCGGGGACGGAGCGGTTTCCGGGGCGGCAGGTGATCGAGGCGTGCGGGCGCGGCGGCTCGTACGCGTGGTCGGCGCGTGCCGCGGATTCCACGCGGTCCCCGGACGCCGCCGCCCCACCCCCCTCCGCCCACACCCCCGACACCGCCCTCATCCAGTTCACCTCCGGGACCACCGGCCCGCCCAAACCCGTCCTCCTCCGCCACTCCGGCATCTCCGCGCTGCTCGAACCCGTGCTCGCCAAGCTCGTCGGGGCCGGCCGCAAGCCCCGGGCCGATCCGATGCCGAATCTGATCCCGACCTCGCTGTCCCTCTGGGCCGGCATCTACAACGTCCTCTTCGCGTTCCGGGTCGGGGCGCCGGTGGTGCTCATGGAGCGGTTCGACACGCGGCGGTTCGCCGGGTACGTGCGCCGGTTCAAGATCCGGTCCGTGGTCCTGCCGCCCGCCGCGATGATGATGCTCACCGACGACGCGGCCGTCGCCGACCTGGCCCCGCTCGCCTACGTCCGCAGCATCACCGCCCCGCTGTCCCCGTTCCAGGCCCGCCGGTTCCGCGACCGGTTCGGCATCACCGTGCTCAACTGCTACGGCCAGACCGAGATCGGCGGCGAGATCGTCGGCTGGAACGCCGCCGACGCGCGCGCCCACGGCGAAACCAAGCTCGGCGCCGTCGGCCGCCCGCACGACGGCGTGGCGCTCGCCATCCGGGACGACGACGGCACCGACCTGTCCCGCGGCGCCTCCGGCGAACTGTGGGTCCGCACCCCCGCGCTCGCCGACGGCTACGCGAACGGCTCCGGACTCGCCGACCGCCTCGACCCCGACGGCTGGTTCCGCACCGGCGACATCGGGCGCGTCGACGCCGACGGCTTCCTGTGGATCGACGGCCGCGCGTCGGACATGATCAACCGCGGCGGCCTCAAGGTGTTCCCGGCCGAGGTCGCCGAGGTCCTCGGAGCCGCGCCCGGGGTCGCCGAGGCCGCGGTGGTCGGCGTACCGGATCCGCGCCTCGGCGAGGTGCCGTGGGCGGTCGTGGTGCCGCGTACCCCGGGCGGGATCGACGCGGTCGTGCTGGACGCCTGGTGCCGGGAACACCTCGCCCCCTTCAAGGTTCCGGTGCGCTATGCCACGGTGGATGCGCTCCCGCGGACCGAGGCGGGCAAGGTGCGCACCGCGGAACTCGCCGCACTCGCCCGGGACGCGCCCGATGCCCCCACTCCGGGAGGGACTGCTCCGTGAGACAGACCGTCGCACATCTGGTCCGCGCGGCCGGCGACCGTTACGGCGACGCCGAGGCGGTGGTGGACGGAGAAACGGTCCTGTCGTTCCGTCGGCTGGCCGACGAGGTCCTCGAGTTCGCCCGCGCCGCCGGCGCGCACGGCATCGTGCCGGGCGACCGGGTCGGCATCTGGGCGCCGAACTCGGCCCGCTGGCTCGTCGCATCACTCGGGGCGGTGACGGCGGGCGCGACCGTGGTGCCGATCAACACCCGCTACCGCGGCGGCGAGGCGGCGGACCTGCTGCGCCGGTCGCGTGCCGTCGCGGTATTCGCGCACGACGGCTTCCTCGACTACGACTACCTCGGCGCCTTGGCCCGCGCCGCCGAAGACGAGCCGCTGCCCGACCTCCGCCTCACCGTCGACCTGGGCCCCGGCTCCGCTTCCTGGGACGACTTCCTGTCCGGGGCGGACGCCCTGACCGATGACTACGCCCTCGCGACGATGGACTCGATCCGGCCGAACGACCACTCACACATCATCTTCACCTCGGGGACCACCGGCACTCCCAAAGGCGTTCTGCTCAACCACCGGGCCCTGGTGCGGTTGTACGCGGCGTACAGCGGCATCTGGGGAATCCGCGAAGGCGACCGCTACCTCGTCCCGCTGCCGTTCTTCCACACGGGCGGCCAGTCGGCGGTGCTGTCGTGCCTGACGCGCGGCGCGACGATCCTGCCGCTCGCGGTGTTCGACCCGGGCAAGGTGCTGGAACTGGTCGACCGGCTCAAGGTGAGCGTGCTGATCGGCGCGCCGACGATCTTCGCGTCGCTGCTCGACCACCCGGACCGTGACGCGTACGACCTGTCGTCGCTGCGGCTGGCCGCGACCGGGGCCGCGGTAGTGCCCGTCCAACTCGTCGAACGCTGCCGGGCCGAACTGCCGTTCGAGCGGTTCATCACCGCCTACGGCCTCACCGAATGCCACGGCACCGCGACGATGTGCCGGGAGGACGACGACCCGGAGACCGTGGCGACGACCAACGGCAGCGCGCTGCCGTCCGTCGAGGTCCGCATCGTCGGCCCGGACGGCAGCGACCTGCCGACCGGCGAGCCGGGCGAAGTGTGGGTCCGCGGCTACAACGTGACCGAGGGCTACCTGGACGACCCGGCGTCCACCGCGCAGGCCGTCGACCCGGACGGCTGGCTGCACACCGGCGACATCGGCACGCTCGACATCCGCGGCAACCTGGCGATCACCGACCGGCTCAAGGACATGTTCATCGTCGGCGGGTTCAACGTCTCCCCGGCCGAGGTCGAGCAGGTGCTGACCCGGCATCCGGCGGTGTCGGAGGCCGCGGTGATCGGGGTGCCGGACGGGCGTCTCGGCGAGGTGGGGCAGGCGTACCTGATCCCGAAGCCCGGCGCGGCCGTGCCCGAACCGGCGGAGATCGACGCGTGGTGCCGCGAACGGATGGCGAATTTCAAGGTGCCGCGGAGCTTCGTCGTGGTGGACACGCTGCCGCGCAACGCGACGGGCAAGGTGCAGAAGACGGAACTGCGGGAGGCGGCGGGCCGGGACAGGGGGTGACGCGCTCCGGGGCCGCCAGGTTCCGGCCCACGGCCGACCTCCGTGCCTAGAGTTGCTCCGTGCCGCTCTCCTCCCGTATGCCCGATCTGCCCGTCCGGAAATTGCCGCTCGCCGTCGGCCGCCGCGGGCCGCTCGGCCGGCGCGCGACCGGTCCGGCCCGCGAAAATCCGGCACTTACGCTGCGCACAGATCCCGGCTGACCGGCCTCCGGCCGATCACCGCAGGCTCCCGCCCCTGTCCGTCTGTCCGTCCGCCCGCCGCGTTGCGCAAAGGACCACCCATGGCCACCGGCTACTCCGGTACCCCGCTCGCCCGGAAGCTCGGCGTGCAGCCCGGGCACACGCTCGTCCTGCGGCACGTGCCCCGCGGCTGGCTGCTGCCGGACATCCCCGACGGCGTCCAGACCGTCCGCGACGCCGTCGGCGAGGCGGACGTGGCCCTGGCGTTCTTCCGCGAGAGGGCCGCGCTCACCGCCGAGGTGCCCGCACTGGCCGCGGCGCTCCGCGACACCGCCGCGCTGTGGATCCTGTGGCCCCGCAAGGCCGCCGGGCACGTCAGCGACATCACCGAGAACGACCTGCGCGACCTCTTCCTCCCCACCGGCCTCGTCGACGTCAAAGTGGCCGCGGTGGGGGAGGACTGGTCCGGACTGAAGTTCGTCCGGCGCAAGGAGAACCGGCGGCGCTGACCGCCTGGCGCGGTTCAGAGCGCCAACGGCCCCTCGCAGCACGGGCGCCGGGGGGCGCCGTCGTGGTGCGGGTGCGTCTCGACGACGATCGCGCCGGCCGCGTGCAGGGCGTTCGCGACGTCGGCGTCCCGGCCCGGGCGTACCTGGGGGACGACGATGTGGTGGGTGCCGGTCGGGCCTTCGTGGGACGAGTAGCCATAGCTGTGGTTGTGCTGCGAGACGGCTGCGCTCAGCCGGGTGGTCTCGGTGGGCTCGGACGGGAACACGGCGAAGACGTCGGTCAGTTCCTCCACGGGAGTGGCGGTCGTGGTGATGCCGTCCGCGGCCGCGACGAGCGTCGTCACCGTTGTCGTCGTCCCGATGGCGCAGTGCGTCCCGGCGGCGTGGGCGGCTTGGACGAGGCCGCGCGGGCCGCTCGCCTTGGCGATCGCCGTGCCGTCCGCATCGAGGAGGTTGACGTCGAAGGTGCCGACGACCCAGATGCGGTCGTCGTCCGCGGGCATCGCGAACGCCCCGTAGTCGGCGAGGAGCTTCCGCGGTCCGTCCGGGGTGAGTCGGAAGACCAGCGTGTCGCGGGCGGCCCAGCGGGCGGTGGCGAGGACGCCGTGCGCCGTGGCGTAGCCGAGGAGTTCGGTCTCGTCGACGCCGCCCGCGTACCACAAGCCGACCAGGTCGAGGCCGGTGTCGAAGTGCGCGACGACCCCGCGCTGCCCGTCCGCGACGACGATGCCGTGTGCGGTGGCGGTGAGTGTCGGGTCGCCGCCGACCTCCCGGGACACGGGCCGGTCGCCGGTCATCGCCATGCCGACGCCGGGGTCGCGGATGTCGTGCAGGTCGGCCAGGACCACCTCGCGCTCCCACGCCCCCGGCAGGCCGACCGCCAGGCGACACGCCTCGCTGCCCGCGCGCGGCGGCAGGACGGCGGCGAGCCGCCCGTCGCCGAGCGCGGCAAGACGGAGGACCACGTCACCGCCGGCCTCCCACGGGGACGCGTCGGCGAACCGGTACGTGTCCGCGTGGCGGCCGGCCCAGATGCGGTCGGCCGCCGGGTCGACGGCGAGCGGGGTCTTCCACGGGAGCGGGCGTTCCGGAGTGGTCTTGCCGACGCAGGCGCCGGAACGGAACACGCGGATCTCTCCGGCGGTGTCGCAGGCCTGCACGATGGTCGTTCCGTCGGTCCAGATCTCCATGCGCCCGCCTTCCCTCCGTCGTCTGCCGTGAATGGCCGTGAACGGCCGTGAATGGAGCGGGAGACTAGCGAAGCCGTGGGACAACGCGGTTGATTCAGTCCGCGGAGCGCTCGGAGCGTTGCGCCGACCGGACTATGCGGCGCGCGGCTCAGACCTTGCGGGCCACGAAGCCCCAGCAGCCGACGTCCGCCGGGTCCGGCGTCTCCGTGCCGGGCGCCGCGACCGCCGCCCCTCGCCCGGTGTCGGCGGCCTACCGCGGCCGCCTCGTCGGCTGAGCGCGGCCCGCTCCCCGATCGCCCGTGCTGCCGCCCCGCCCTGCTCTGCCGCCGTCGGCCCGGTCCGTCCCACCCCGGATCCCCGCAGGCCGGAGCCGATTTCCTGGTCCCGGCCCGGTCCTGGCCCGGTCCCGGCCCGGTGCCGTGGCCGCCGTCCCTCGCCCCCGATCCCCCCTCCGGGGCCCGGTCCGGAACGATCTTCCGGAAAGGCTTTAGGCTGGCATGCCATGAGGTCCCTCGTGCCGACGCCGCCTGAGGGATCGGCGTTGGCGGAGCCGGCCACCCGGCGGGCTTTGCGGGGGTACCGGCTGCGGGCCTGTGCGCTGATGCTGGTCGGGGCGATGCTCTACGCCGCCGGGTGGAGCGTGGAACGCTACGCCGACCTGCCCGCCGCCTGGACGCTGCTCCTCATCCTCGTCTCCGGCTGCTGCGTGGTCTTCGGTCTCGTCGCGCACGTGCAGGCCACCCGCATGCGCCGGGTCCTCACCCGGCGCCCCTGGGTCGCCTGCACCTGCCGCTTCCACGAGCCGCCGACCGTGCCCGGCGGCGGGAACCAGTCCGTGCTCGTCCTCATCGACCCGGCAGGCGACGGCGCCCAGCACGTGCTGGCCGTGGTCGCGACCGCCCGCCGGGCCCGGCGGCTCCGCCCCTACGACGGCACCAAGGTCTGGTACGCGGGCAACCCCGCCCGCGGCGGCGTCGTATCGCCCCCCGGCGGCGGTTTCCTGCTGTGGACCCGGCCCATCCTGCTGCGCCCGTGGAGCCGGTACGTCAAGCAGAACGCCACCGGCACCAACCCCGCCGGCGCCTGACGGGCGGAAACCACCGCCCCGCCCTACGACCTGACCAGCCGGGCGATCGCCGCCGACGCCTCCCGCACCTTCGCGTCCGCGTCCTCGCCGCCGGCGGCGATCGCCTCCGCCACGCAGCAGGCCATGTGCTCGTCCAGCAGCGCGAGCGCGAACGACTGCAACGCCCTTGTCACGGCGGACACTTGCGTCAGCACGTCGATGCAGTACGTGTCGTTGTCCACCATCCGCTGAAGCCCGCGCACCTGCCCCTCGATCCGCCGCAGCCGCTTCAGCACGTCGTCTTTGTGGTGGCTGTACCCGCTCATCACCGTCCCCCTCCGGTCGCGTCCCCCAAGTGTGCCCGGCCGGCGGAAGAGCGGACGACCCCGGAAACCGGAGTCGCCCCATGACGAACACCCCCGAGGCCCGACCGGCGAAGCCGGGCCTCGGGGGTGCCGCCCGCGTCGGATCCGGATCAGTACGACAATCCGTGTCCGAACTCGAAGACCGCGTCCTGGCCGTCGCTCGGCACGTCCGACCGCTGCCGCTCGACGTCCGCCATCGACCGCGGCAGCTGGAACGGCAGCTTGCCCTCCGGCGCCCGGCGCCCGAACAGCACGTCCAGCAGCGGGCCGTCGGCGGCGCCGTAGTTCGCCACCAGGGCGGCCGACCCGTCGGCGATCTCCGGAATGACGGCCGGGCGCTCCAGGTAGATGTCGACCACCGTCGGCACCTTCGCGCACAGGTCGAGGATGCGCGCCAGCTCCGCGTCGCCGAAGGCGAGCGTGCCGGAGTGGAAGAAGCTCTGGAAGAAGCCGGGGCGCTCGTCGTACGGCGTCCGCAGGCGCACGATCGCCACGTCCGCCTCCTCCGGCGTGGCGACGACCGTGCCGTAGCCGTCGGCGACGTCCGCGGCGACGCCCTCGACGTAGACGCGGGTGCCTTCGGCCAGCGGCAGGACCGGGCCCGCCGGGGTCTCCGCGTTCTTCAGGAGGGTGATCGACCGGCTCTGCGCGATCCGGCCTGCCTCGACGCCCTCCGGCGTGCCGACCACCGCCGCGGTCGCGTCGACGTCGACGAACGGCTCGTCGAACAGGCCGAGCACGAACTTCTCGCGGAGCAGGCGCCGCACCGATTCGTCGATGCGCTCCTCCGTCACCTTGCCGGTCCGCACCAGCCCGACGACCAGCTCGGGGACGTCCTCGCCGCCGAACTGGTCGCAGCCCGCCTCGATGACCTTCTGCACACGCTCGGACTCGCTCAGGTGCTCGACGCCCCACGCGCGGGCCACGTGCATCTCGCCCATGATCGGCGCGTCGCAGATCAGGCCCCAGTCGGTGCACACGATGCCGTCGAAGCCGAGTTCCTCGCGGAGGAGCCCGGTGACGACGCCCTTGTTGAAGCCGAAGCCGACCGGCTCCATGTCGGTGTCCACCGGCATGCCGTAGTACGGCATCATCTGCGACGTGCCGGCCTCGAGGGCCTTGCGGAACGGCGCCAGGTGGTACTCGAAGTTGTCGCCCGGGTAGACCTGTTCGCGGCCGTTGGGGAAGTGCGGGTCCTCGCCGTCCTTCTGCGGGCCGCCGCCGGGGAAGTGCTTGGTCATGGTGGCGACCGACTCGGCGCCCAGCTCGTCGCCCTGGAAGCCGCGGATGTAGGCGGCGACCATGCGGCCGGTCAGCTCGCCGTCCTCGCCGAAAGTGCCGTTGATCCGCGACCAGCGCGGCTCGGTGGCCAGGTCGATCTGCGGGTGGAGCGCCAGGCGGATGCCGACCGCGAGGTATTCGCGGCGGGCGAGGTCGGCGAACTCGCGGACGAGCTTCTCGTCGCCGACCGCGGCAAGGCCGCAGGTCTCCGGGAACTGCGAGAAGCCGGTGGCCATGGCCGCCGTGCCGGGGTTGTCGGTGAAGTGGTGGCGCGGGTCGGTGGAGAGCGTGATCGGGATGCCGAGGCGCGTGCCGAGCGCGATCTCCTGGATCCGGTTGTGCCAGGCGGCGATCTGCGCGGGTGCCGCGCCGCCGAGCAGGTTGAAGTGCGTCATGTTCAGGTCGTCGACCATCTGACGCACCGTCGGCCCCATGCCGGAGGTCGCCGGGTCCTCCGGATCGTCGAGGAGGGCGCCGTCGGGGCCCATCATCGCGATCGTCTGGAACATCAGTCCGGCCTTCTCCTCCAGCGTCATGCGGCCGAGGAGGTCCTCGACGCGCTCGGCGACGGGGAGCGACGGGTCTTCGTACGGGGCTGCGGCGGGGCCGCGGAAGCGGTGGCGAGCGGTGGTCATGGACGTATCGTGACATGAAAACCTAGTGGTCGGTAGGTTTTCGTCGGCGGGTGTCCCCGCGGCAGCCCCCGCCCCGCCCGTACAATCGCCAGGTCACCCGACCCAACCACCACCGAATCCCGCCCGCGCCCGGCCTCAGGGGGAACCGGCCATGCCCGATGCCGTCCTCGATGCCTGGCATGCCGTCGCCGGCACTGCCGACGAGGTGCTCACCACACTCCGCGACTTCCTCGACCACGGCTTCTGGACGCACTATCCGACGCCGGTCGTCATGCTCTTCTTCGTCGCGATATGCACCGTCGGGGTGGCGTTCTTCATCCCGAAGACGCTGTTCGCGCCCGCCGCCGGCGCCCTCTTCGGGGCGTTCCTCGGCACCGTCGTGGCGATGGTCGGCGCGACCCTCGGCAGCCTGCTCGCCCTCGCCGTCGGCCGCCGTCTCGGCCGGGCCCGGGTGCGCCGCTGGCTGCACCGCAAGCAGGCCCTCGCCGACCTCGACGCGCGGCTGACCCGGCACGGCGTCGTCCCTGTCATCCTGCTGCGGCTCGTGCCGATCATGCCGGGCTTCGTCGTCAACTACGGCTCGGCGGCCACCGGCATCCGGACCAAGCACTTCGCCGTCGGCACCGTCATCGGGCTGCTGCCCGCGACGATGGTGCAGGTCGCCGCGGGTGCGTCGGTCCGCAACGGCCTGTCGATGCCGGTCGTCCTCACCGCCGCCGTCGGCATGCTCGCCGTGGTCGGCGCGGGGCTGTGGTTCCGAGGCCGAGGCAAGGCCTCCGCGGCGGAGGAGCCGGCGGACGCGGACGCGGCGGCCGACGACGCGCCGGCTAAGGATGCTCCCGCCTCCGCTGCTTGATCCGGTCCATCGCGACCGAGGCACCGGCGCCGAGGAACACCAGGTTGAACGCGATGTTGATCATCACGGCGATCCGGGCACCCTGGCCGGCCGGATGGATGTCGCCGTAGCCGACCGTCGCCGCCGTGACGAGCGTGAAGTACAGCCCGTCGGTGCGGGTCACCAGGCCGCTGAACTGGCCGGGCTGCTCCGACAGCCGGTAGTACACCGTCGCGAAGAACGCGACCGAGATGAGCGCCGTGATCAGCAGCCCCTCCGCCCGCGCCGGAACGCCCCCGGTCGGCGGCCGCAGGATCAGGTAGAGCATCAGCGCGGCCAAGCCGATCACGCACACCACGAACCCGCCCGCCCGGATGCCGTCCGCGGTGGAGCGCAACTCGTCCGGCAGTACGTAATAGGCGACGACCACCAGGACGACCGTCGCCAGCGACCGGAACAACGCCCACGGCCACGCCGGAGCGAGGGGCGTCCGGGCGGGCGCCTCGCCGGAGGGCGCGTCGTTGCTGTCCATTCCGACCCATGCTCGGACAGCAACGCCCCCGCGGCCAGGCGACACGACGCAGCGAAAAGTGGGAAATGTCCCGGTTTATCGCGTCGGGCGATCACCCGTCGGCTACACCCCGACCGTCACGCCCCGTCGAAGCCCAGGTTGAACGTCTCCGGATCCGGCCCGGTCCGCCGCCCCCGGTCCAGCCCCGCGATCGCCGCCATGTCCGCGTCGTCCAGCGCGAAGTCGAACACCGCGATGTTCTCCCGGATCCGCGACGGAGTGACCGACTTCGGGATCACGATGGTGCCGAGCTGGAGGTGCCACCGCAGCACCACCTGCGCCGTGCTGCGCCCGTGCTTGGCCGCGATGTCCGCCACGACCGGGTCGGTCAGCAGCGCGCCGCCCTTGGCCAGCGGGCTCCATGCCTCCGTGCGGATGCCGAATTCCTCGTGGAACGCCCGGAGTTCCTTCTGCTGCAAATACGGATGCAATTCGACCTGGTCGACCGCGGGAACCACGCCCGAGCTTTCGAACAGCCGCTCGAGATGCGGAATCTGGAAATTCGACACCCCGATGGCCCGGATCCGCCGGTCGGCGTACAGCTTTTCGAACGCCTGCCACGTGTCGATGTACCGGTCGGCGGCCGGCATCGGCCAGTGGATGAGGTACAGGTCGACATAGTCCAGGCCCAGTTTCGCGAGACTGTCGTCGAACGCGCGCAGCGTCGTCTCGTAGCCCTGGTTCCGGTTCCACAGTTTCGTGGTGACGAACAGGTCCTGGCGCGGAATCCCGGAGTCCGCGAGGGCTTCGCCGACCCCGCTCTCGTTCTCGTACGCCGCCGCGGTGTCGATGCTGCGGTAGCCGGCCTCCAGCGCCGTCCGCACCGCCGCCCGGGTCTCGGCGGGCGGCACCTGCCACACGCCGAAACCCAGCTGCGGAATCGAAACCCCGTTGTTCAGAATGATGTTGGGTACGCTCACGCTCGCACTCTACGCACGGGCCGCGGCTCCCCGCGCGGGTCACGGCCGCAGCAATCCCATGCTCCGCGCCCGGTTCAGCCAGTCGGGGTACTCCTCCATCATCAGGTCGAACAGCATCTCGTCCGAGATGTTCGCCGGGTCGGTGACCGCGAAGAACGCCGCGTTGTCGGTGTAGCGGCCGGGCATGTTGTCGAGTTCCTCGAGGAACCCGAAGCCGCCGCCGAGCTTCTCCACGAGCTTGTTCGCCAGGCGCTCGGACAGCTTCATCTTCTTCTTCGGCGCGCCCGGCGCGTCCGCGTCGCCGTCGGCCTTCTGCAGGTCGACCGCCTTCGGCGACGGGCCGATGCCCATGAACTGCCAGAAGAGCGGCTCGTAGCTGGAGTGCATGACCTGCTGGCGGGTGGCCTCCTGCGACGACGTCATGCCGTCCGTGATGAACATGACGTACACCGGCAGCCGGTCCGGCACCGGACCGTGCCGCGGCGCCGACGTCTTGAAATAGCTCTCCCGGACCAGCTGCATCGCCTTCGCGTAGTCCGTGCCGCCTTCCAGCGGGTACTTGCGCAGGATCACGTCGGCCCAGCCCTGGTACTGGCCGAGGCCGAGCGTGCCGGCCTCGTGGCCTTCGACGCCGAACAGGAAGACGTCGACCTCGCCGTTGTCGTCGAACCGCAGCCCGAGCGACAGGACGCGCTCGATCAGCGCCTGCACCTTCCCGCTCTCGAACAGCTTGTGCATCGACGCGGAGATGTCCAGGCACAGCGCCACGCGGGCGGTGTGCTCGCCGAGGCCGCGCTTCTCCAGGCTTACCGCAGCCTGCTTGGTGAGGCTCAGCAGACGCGGGTGCCCCTCGTCGGCGAGACGTTTCTCCATGCTGACGAGCTTTTGCTTCTTGAGACTCACCGGCGCCGAGCCGGACGCCGCGGGCGCGGCCGCCGGAGCCGCGGCCGGAGCAGCGGCCGGCGGTGCGGCGGCGGGCGTGGGCGGGGCCATCGTCGGCCGCGGCGGAGCGGCGGGTGCGGGGCCGCTCGGCACCGCGCGCACCGCCGGGTTCGGCGCGGTCTGCACCGCGGACGGCGGCAGCGTCGGCGGAGTGTACGGAGTCGCCGCGGCGGGCGGCTCCTCCTCGACGTTGATCCCGAAGTCGGTCGCGAGGCCCGCGAGCCCGGACGCGTACCCCTGCCCGACCGCCCGGAACTTCCAGGCGCCCTGCCGCCGGTACAGCTCGCCGAACAGGTACGCCGTCTCCGTGGTGGCGTCGGTGATGTCGAACACCGCGTGCTCGCGCCCGGCCTCGTCGAGCAGCTTGAGCACCAGGCCGGGCACCTGGCCGAACGTCCCGCCGTCCGCCGACGCACCCACGACGATCCGCACGACCTCCGCCGGGACCCGGGTCAGGTCCACCCGGATCGAGTCGCTCGCTGTGCCGTCGCCGCCCTGCTGCTTGCCGGTGTGCGCGACCGCGCCGGACGGGTGCGCGGGCTGGTTGTAGAAGACGAAGTCGTCTTCGCCGCGCACCTTCCCCGCGTCGTCGAGGAGGAGCGCGGACACGTCGACATCCGGCGCGCCCCCGGTGCGCCAGGAGACGACCGCACGCAGCGAGCCGGCGGTGACGGGAATGTTCGCGCCTTTGGACATCGTGGTCATGCACGCCATCATGCCGCGTCCGGGGCGCTGCCGGGCGGACCGGCGCCGGGTCCGCGCACCACGGAGGCGCGGCGCCGGGGCGCGGCTATTTCCAGCGGTCGAACGGCCGGTCGAGGGCGTAGCGGCCGTCCGGGCCGCGCAGCAGGATCCGGGTCTCCGCGTTCCCCGGGTTCGAGAGGCACTCGAACTCCTCGACGCTCCAGTGGAACCAGCGCATGCAGAACAGCCGCATGGTGAGGCCGTGGGTGACCAGCAGGATGTTGCGGTCGGGGCCGTACCGGACGGCGTGCCGGACGAAGTCGCGGTGCATCGTCTCCAGGAAGCCGCTGACCCGGTCGTACACGTCGGCGCCGGATTCGCCGTGCGCGAACCGGTAGTAGAAGTGCCCATACGCGTCCCGCGCGGCCTTCTGCCGGGTCATGTCGGCGAGGTCCTGGATGTTGCCCCAGTCCTGCTCGCGCAGCCGCGGCTCCTCCTTGACCCGGGTGTGCGCGGGGTCGAGGCCGAGCAGCCGGAACGTCTCCCGGGTGCGCCGGTACGGCGACACGAACGCGGTCACGTGCTCCGGCCCGAACAGCTCGCGCAGCCGCTTGCCGGCGTCCGCGCACTGGGCGCGGCCGCGCTCGGTGAGGTCCAGGGCGTGGTCGGGGACCCGCTCGTAGATCTCCGGGTCGATGTTCCCCACCGACTCGCCGTGCCGGAGCAGAACGATACGTTTGGGCCGCGCACCCGCGTCGATGGGCGCCGCCGTGGGCCGCGGCGGCCGGCTGTGATCCATTCCGGCACTCTAGACACGCGGGTCCCGCCGGGGCCGCCTCTCCGGCCGCCCCACTCCGGGGTGCCCCGCGCCGCGACGCTCCGACCTGCGGCGATTCCGGCATTTCGCGGTTCGGCGGGCGGGTGTGCTAATGTCGGAGTCGTTGCAGTTGTGGTTCCCAGCGAAATCTGTGTGCACCTGTCGAGTTGTAACAGACAGGTGCATTTTTTGGTTTCGGTGGATGTATTCGGTGCCGACGTTCGCGTCGTTTCCCGAATTCAGGGTGATCATCACGGCGACACCGGGTCCGCGAGGTGCGGATTCGTGGTTCTCTCCCTGAAGGAGCGGAATATGGCTACCGGCATCGTGAAGTGGTTCAACTCGGAAAAGGGCTTCGGCTTCATCGCCCAGGACGGCGGCGGCGACGACGTCTTCGCGCACTTCTCGGCCATCAACTCCACGGGCTTCCGTGAGCTGGTCGAGGGCGAGAAGGTCGAGTTCGACATCGTCCAGGGCCAGAAGGGCCTGCAGGCGGAGAACATCCAGCGCATCGGCTGAGCCAAGCCACCCTACGCATCCGAAGGGCCCGTTCCGCGACTTCGTGTCGCCCGGAACGGGCCCTTCGGCCGTTCTTGCGCGGCTATCCGGCTATCCGGCTATCCGGCCTTGGAAGCTTCCGTGGCCTCGAGCTCGGCCAGCTCGGCCGCGACCCTCCGCTCGTGCTCGGCGGCGTCCTCCGCGGCCTTCTTCGGGTTCCAGCGTCCGGCCATCAGGAACACGGTGGGCAGGAACAGCGCCTGGCAGACGATGGTGAACCACCACCACCGCATCCACTCGTCGGGCGCGCGTTTCTGCGCGGCCTGCACGTCCCGCCCGTACTTGTCGAGCACCAGCAGTTCGTTCTTGGCGGCCTGCGCCTTCGTCAGGTTGTCGAGGCCGACTTCCTTCAGCGCCCGGCCCAGCAGCTCGGGCGGCATCTTCGCGGGGTCGTCGTACTTGGACAGTTCCGCGAACAGCTCCTGGTGCTCCGCGACGACCTCCGCGACCGGCCCCGCCTTGGCCGCCGCGACCTGTACCTCCTCGCCGTGGTTCACCAGCGGCGTCACCGCGGTCACGATGATCGGCGTGAAGATCGCCGACACCGACACGACCACGCGCAGCACCCAGCCCCACACGGCCAGACCGGTCGCGGTCGCCGCCGGGTTGTGCTTCTCGATGGTCTCGGTGAACGCGGCCATCCACGGCGCGAACGTGAAGCCGCTGAAGATGCCGATGCCGACCAGCAGCCACGCGAAGTGGTGGTACGACGTGCCGACTTCATCGGTGCGGAAGGCGAAGACCAGGGTCAGGACGACCGTGCCGACGCCGCCGACCAGCATGAACGGTTTTCGCACCTTGGCGAGGTCGGACACGATGCCGACGAACACCAGCGACGCGGCGTTGGCGATCCAGTACCAGTTCGCCAGCGCGTTGGTGCGCTGCTCGTCGTAGTCGAACACCGTCGCGTAGTAGACGACCAGGTTGCCGACGGCCGAGTAGTAGAACATCAAGTGCAGCGCGATGCCGAGCGACGGGGCCACGATGTCCAGGCGCAGCATCTGCCGCCACTGGCCCTTGAGCAGGTCCTCGGTATCCAGGCCGCGCGCCTTGGCTTCGATCAGCGCACGGTCGCGCAACGAGACCATGAGCTGGTCGCGCAGCACGGGGGACAGTTCGCGCAGGCCGAACAGGGCGATGACGAAGACCGCGAGGCCCGCGTAGCCGGCGAACCGGAACTGGTCCTCCCAGCCGTGGCTGTCCAGCGTGTGGCTGGTGACCATGGTGGCGACGAGCGAGCCGAGGACCGGGCCCAGCGTCCAGAAGCCCATTGCCGCGGCGCGCCCGACCTGCGGGGAGAAGTCGCGGATCAGGGCTGGTGAGGCGACGAGCACCATGCCTTCGACGAAGCTGACGATCGCCATGTAGATCATCAGCTCGTACTTGCCGTTCGCGTTGGGCACCGCGAAGACGATGAGCAGGCCGACCACGAGCAGGCCGTACACGACGAGGTTCGCGCGGCCCCAGCGGTCGGCGAGGCCCGCGATGAGCGACGCGAACGCACCGGCCAGGTTGCCGACGACGGAGATCATCGTGGTGAACATGTACGTCATGCCGAACTGCTTGATCAGCGAGGTCGACACGGAGTACTGCACGTACAGCTCGTAGTAGAGGACGATGCCGGCCATCGTCGAGATGAACAGGTAGAACACCCGGGGGGCGGTCTCCGGGTAGTGGTTCAGCTGCCGGTCCCAGAGCCGGGCGAGCGGCGTGGCCGCCGGGGCTGCGGGACGGGGTTCGATCGCCGGCGCGGGGGGTGCGGCGACGGCGGTGCCGGCGGCTTCGCCGCCGGATTCCGGCGATGCCGCGGGGGCGGCTTCGGTACCGGATTCCGGTGTGGCGGCCGGGTCGGCTTCGTGGGGTTCTCTGGCGCTGTCGCCACTCGGCGACGTGGACTCGGGCATGCGGCCTCCTCGTGGCGCCGGATCGGAGCGGGGACGGACTGCCGAACAATTGCCGTGCGGAGCGGTGCTGCGCAGAGGTGCCTGCGGGCGTGCGGTGGAGCCGTCGTGCGGCGGAGCCGTGCCGGTGCTGCGTGTCGGGCCGAGCACAGAGCGTGCATGGGGGGCAGCACGCTGTTCCCGCGGAGAGTTCACAAGTTCACGCGGGGGGTGGGGCTCAGCGAGCGTAGTACTCGCGGGTAGCGCGTACCAGAGTCCGAGGGAACGTTCGCTCGGATCGTGACCGTACGGTCGTCCAGGTCGCCGCTTGCGGTCAGTTCGCGGCGACGACCGCCGGGCGGCGCGGGTCGTCCCAGCGGACCACCACGTCGGCGCTGTCCTCGGGCAGGCATTCCTCGGCGTAGCGGCGATACGCGGGCAGCGTCCAGCGCTCGTCCTCCGGAGTGCGGCGCCGGAGTGCGCCGTCGGAGAGGCTCAGGTGCACGGTGAAGTCGAGCGGGAGGCCGCGGCCGAGCAGCACGGGGCCGTCGAGGACGAGGACGCCGCCGGGCGGGAGCTCGACGTAGCCGGCACGGGTGGCGCGGTCGCGGGCCGCGTCCCACAGGCTCGGCAGGACGCGGCCGGTGCCGTCCGGGCCGAGAGGGTCGAGGACTTCGCGGGTGAGGCCGCCTTCGTCGAGCCACGTCCAGTAGAAGGCGTCGGCGTCGTGGCGGCCGTGCTCGAAGCGGATCGAGGCGGGGCGCAGGAAGTCCGTCGCGGAAACGCGCTGCACGGCGTGTCCGGCGGCCTTGATCGGCGCGACGAGCGCGTCCGCGAGCG
Source organism: Uniformispora flossi (assembly GCF_049534875.1). NCBI lineage: Bacteria > Bacillati > Actinomycetota > Actinomycetes > Kitasatosporales > Streptomycetaceae > Uniformispora > Uniformispora flossi. The sequence goes on along the minus strand of NZ_JBMULZ010000001.1, from coordinate 817,715 downwards.
CGCCCGGGTCGGCGGCGGTGGCGCCGTCGATCGCGGCGCGCAGCCACCGGCCTTCGGGCACCCGGCCGGCGAGCTGCCCGGCCAGGGACTCGGCGAGGGCGTCGGGCGTGGTGGGACGTACCTGCACCGGATCATCCTGCCCGATCGCGGACGCCGGGGTCAGGCGGCGACGAGTTCGGCGACCAGGCGGGGGAGGGCGGTGCCGATCGGCTCGCGGACGATCTCCGTCGCGAAGTCGTCGTACGGGGTCTCCTCGGCGTTGACCACGACGAGATCCGCGCCGGTCTCCACGGCGGTCGTACACAGGCTGGCTGCGGGTTCCACACACAGCGACGAGCCGACCGCCAGTACCAGGTCGCACATCGCGGCCAACGCCACCGCGCGGCCGAACACGTCGCGGTCGAGGTGGTCGCCGAAGAACACCGTGTCCGGCTTGAGCGTGCCGCCGCAGAACAGGCAGAGCGGCTCGGCCTCGCCCTCCCGCACGCGTGCGACGACCTCGGCGGTGGCCACGCGGAGGCCGCAGCGCAGGCAGCTGGTGGTGGCCATCGTGCCGTGGACTTCGTGGACGAGGGCCGGGCTGCTGCCGGCGTCCTGGTGCAGGCGGTCGACGTTCTGCGTGACGATGCCGATGAGGCGGCCCGCCTGCTCCAGGTCGACGAGGGCGTGGTGGGCGGAGTTCGGTGCGGGAAGCGCGCGTTCGTACGCGCCGCGGCACATCTGCCAAAAATCGCACCGGACCTGACGGTCCGCCAGGAAATCCTTCCGGGTGACGCTCCGCACCGCCGCCGGGTTCGTCGTCCAAACCCCTTGAGGGCCACGGAAGTCCGGCACCCCCGAATCGGTCGAGATGCCGGCCCCGGTCACCGCGAGGACTCTCCGGTAGGTCGTGCGCATGCCCGGACGGTAGCGGCCTTCGCGGGAGGTTTCGACCCCTTTCCGGGCCCGGCGCGCGGTGCGGGCTGCGTTGTTTCTCTCACCGCGGTGTCCCCGACCGCCTCGCCCGGGCACAATCGTCGCCCATGACCACGCCCCCGCGCCTCCTCGCACTCGGTTTCCCCGGACCCCTGCGCGACCGGCTGGTCGCCGCGGTCCTCGACGGCACCAAGACCTCCACGACCGGCCTCGTCGAGGACTATGCCCACGAAGGCGAGCCGCTGCCCTGCAGCGGCGACCGCTACACCGTCGTCGACTCCCACAACCGCCCGGTCGCCGTCGTCGAGGTCGCCGAGGTCCGCACCCTCCGCCTGGCCGACGTCGACTGGCCCCACGCCCGCGACGAGGGCGAAGGCTTCGCCTCGGTCGCCGAATGGCGCACCGACCACGAGTCCTTCTGGCACAGCGACGCCATGCGCGACGCGCTGGACGACCCTGCCTTCACCGTCACCGACGACACCCTCGTGGTAGCCGAACGCTTCCGCGTGGTCGAGGTCCTCTGACGACTGCCACCCTGGTTGTCCGGCAGGCCGAGGCATCCTTCGACTGCTTGTTCGACGCCCACGACCTTGGGGAGCCGCAAGGTGACGACAGCGGTGGACGACGCGACTCGATCCGTGCCCCGCACTTCCGGGCGTCGAGCCCGGGCGCTGCTGCACACACGTCTGGAGCGTCAGGCTGCCCGGCCGCCGGAGATGCAGGCGGCCTACGACGATGCCCGTGCCGCGGCGCGCTTCGGCGAAGCCGTGTACCAGCTTCGTACGGCGAAAGGCTGGAGCCGGCGGCAGCTTGCCGACGCGGCCGGAATGAAGCAGCAGAGCATCTCGCGGATCGAGGAGAGCGCCTCCGCGCTGCCCACCTTGGCGGTCATCCACAAGATCGCCAAGGCGCTCGGCGCGGACGCGCGCGTCGATATTCACACCGGCGAAGGTGCGGACACCTTCGAGTTCACCCTGACCCCGCAAGCCGCCTAGGCGTCCGGCGCCCAGCGCGGGGGGCGGTGTTCGGCGAAGGCGCGCATACCCTCGGCGGCTTCTTCGGAGCCGAAGAGTTCGGTGGAGAGGCGGACCACGCCCGGGCCCTCGTCGGCCACGCGGGCGGTGAGGGCGGTGTTCAGGAGGCGCTTGGTTTCGGTGAGGCCTTGGCGGGAGGCGAGGCGGAGGCCGGACAGGAGGTGCTCGGCGGCGGCGTCGGTGCCTTCGATGCCCTCGCCGCAGAGGGTGAGGAGGCCGATGCGCTGGGCCTCGAGGCCGTCGAATTCCTCGCCGGTGAGGAAGTAGCGCGACGCGGAGCGCGGGTCCAGGCGCGGCAGCGTGGTGAGCGAGATGATCGCGGGTGCCAGGCCGAGGCGGACCTCGGAGAACGCGAACGTGGTCGCGGCGGGCGCGACGGCGAGGTCGCAGGCGCCGACCAGGCCGAGGCCGCCCGCGCGGGCGTTGCCGCGCAGGTGGGCGAGGACCGGGACGGGCAGGTCGACGATGCGCTGGAGCAGGCCGAGGAGCCGCCCGGTGCCCCGCTCCATGCCGCCGTCGGCGGCCTCGCGCAGGTCGGCGCCGGCGCAGAAGGTGGGGCCGGTGTGGGTCAGCACGACCGCGCGCACGGACGTGTCGACCGCGACCGCGGACAGCACTGTGTCGAGTTCGTCCATGAGTGCCGCGGACAGCGCGTTGCGGTTCTTCGGGGAGTCGAGCGTGATGGTGGCGACGGCCGCGTCGTGCGAAAGGGTGACGAGAGGCATGCGGACTCCGTGAGTGGGTGGGGACTGGGTCGGTGCCGCGGGACAAGTGAGGGGCGCGGTCCGCGTTTGAGCGCGCGACGCGGGCGCGACGCGAGCACCATCGCCCGTCCCTAGGCCGCGCCGGCCGCCGCGAACGCTCCCAGGGCGAGCGTCCGCAGGAGTTCCCCCATCGCCTCCGGCGACGGGGGCCGCGGACCGCGGGCCGCGGCGCTGTGCGGGGTGGAGTTGAGCAGACCGAAGACGGCGTGGACGGCGGCGCGGGCACGCGCTTCGCCCTCGCGGGACGTCTCCGGCGCCGCGGCCGCAGCGGCCGCGCCGTCGTCGAAGCCGGGATAAGCCTCCCGGACCACGTCCACCCATATCTCGACGTATGCCCGCTGCAGCCGCCTTACTCGCCGCTGATCCGCGTCGGACAGGCTCGCCAAGTCGCGGTCGTGCAGCACGATCAGCGCCCGCTCGTTGAGCGCGAAGTCGATGTGCCCGCACACCAGCGCGTCCAGCCGCGCGGCCGCGGACTCCGCCTCGGCGACCCGCTGCCGCCCGCCCGCCAGGAGCTGCTCGCTGATGCCGACCAGGAGTTCGGCGAGCATCGCGTCCTTGCCGCGGAAATGCCGGTAGAGCCCCGGCCCGGTGATCCCGGACGCCGCGCCGATCTCGTCGACGCTCACCCCGTGGAAGCCGCGCGCGGCGAACAACTGCGCCGCCTCGCGCAGGATCTGGGCGCGGCGCGGGCTCGTGGGGGCGGGTTCGCGCACCTGGTCGACCGACATGCCCACCATGCTAGACAGCGACGTTAACGATCGCTAACGTCGGGGGCATCAAGTCTTGTTAACGATCGCTAACGTACGCCGCTCGGGGCGGTACCGCGGCGGTCGACACGCGGAGGCAGGCGGCATGCGGGTGACCCCCACGAACCCCGGCATCCGGGCGGCGGACCCGGGCGGGCAGCGCCCCACGATCGGACCGCGCCTGGCCACGCGCGCGGACGTGCACGGGGACGCCTATCGGAGCAACGAGAAGGCGCACCGCGCCGAGGCCGACGAACTGCGCGAGCGGCTCGCGCAGGCGGCCGAAGGCGGCGGCCAGGCCGCCCGCGACCGGCACACCGCACGCGGCAAGCTGCTGCCCCGCGACCGGGTGGACGCGCTGCTCGACCCGGGCTCGCCGTTCCTGGAGATCGCCCCCTTGGCCGCGTACGGCATGTACGACGGCGCCGCCCCCGCCGCGGGTGTGGTCGCCGGGATCGGCCGGATCGCCGGCCGCGAAGCGCTCGTGGTCGCCAACGACGCCACGGTCAAGGGCGGCACGTACTACCCGCTCACCGTGAAGAAGCACCTGCGCGCGCAGGAGATCGCGTACGAGAACCGCCTGCCGTGCGTCTACCTCGTCGACTCCGGCGGCGCCTTCCTGCCCATGCAGGACGACGTGTTCCCCGACCGCGACCACTTCGGCCGGATCTTCTACCACCAGGCCCGCATGTCGGCCGCCGGTATCCCGCAGATCAGCGCGGTCCTCGGATCCTGCACGGCGGGCGGGGCGTACGTCCCGGCGATGAGCGACCAGACCGTCATCGTCCGCGACCAGGGCACGATCTTCCTCGGCGGCCCCCCACTGGTGAAGGCCGCGACCGGGGAGATCGTCACCGCGGAGGAACTCGGCGGCGGCGACGTGCACGCCCGCGTCTCCGGCGTCGTCGACCACCTCGCCGAGGACGACGCGCACGCGCTGCGCACCGTCCGCGACATCGTCGCCGGGCTCGGGCCGCGCGCGGCGCGCCCGTGGGACGTGGCACCGGTCGAGGAGCCCGCCGTCGACCCGGCCGGGCTCTACGGCGTCGTCCCCGCGGACAACCGCACGCCCTACGACGTGCGCGAGGTCATCGCCCGGATCGTCGACGGCTCCCGCTTCGCCGAGTTCAAAGCCGAGTACGGCACGACCCTGGTCACCGGCTTCGCCCGGATCCACGGCCACCCGGTCGGCATCGTCGCCAACAACGGCATCCTGTTCTCCGAATCGGCGCTCAAGGGTGCGCACTTCATCGAACTGTGCGACCAACGCGCCATCCCCCTGCTGTTCCTGCAGAACATCACCGGCTTCATGGTCGGCAAGGCCTACGAGAACGGCGGCATCGCCAAGCACGGCGCCAAGATGGTCACCGCCGTCGCGACGACCCGGGTGCCGAAGCTGACCGTGGTGATCGGCGGTTCGCACGGTGCGGGCAACTACTCGATGTGCGGGCGCGCGTATTCGCCGCGCTTCCTGTGGATGTGGCCCGGCGCGAAGATCTCGGTGATGGGCGGCGAACAAGCCGCGACCGTGCTCGCGACCGTCAAACGCGACCAGATCGAAGCGCGTGGCGGGGAGTGGCCCGCGGACGAGGAAGCCGCTTTCCGGCAGCCGATCCTCGACCAGTACGAACGGCAAGGCAGCGCCTACTACGCGACCGCCCGGCTCTGGGACGACGGGATCATCGACCCGCTCGACACCCGCACCGTGGTCGGACTCGCCCTGTCCGCGTGCGCGAACGCGCCGCTGGCCGACCCGGGCTTCGGCCTCTTCCGGATGTGAGCGCGATGCCCGAGAACCCCACCCCCCGCAGCATGTTCACCACGGTCCTCATCGCCAACCGCGGCGAAATCGCCTGCCGCGTCATCCGCACGCTGCACGCGAACGGCATCCGCGCCGCCGTCGTCTACACCGACCCCGACGAACGCGCCCGGCACGTCCGCGACGCCGACATCGCGGTGCGCGTCGGCGACTACCTCGACATCGACGCCGTCGTGGACGCCGCGGTCCGCGCGGGCGCCCAAGCCGTCCACCCCGGCTACGGATTCCTCGCCGAGAACGCCAAGTTCGCGCGCGCCGTGAGCGAGGCAGGGCTGACCTTCATCGGCCCGCCCGCCGAGGCGATCGACCTCATGGGCGACAAGATCCGCGCCAAGGAGACCGTCGCCGCGTTCGGCGTCCCGGTCGTCCCCGGCAGCCGCGGATCCGGCCTGACCGACGAGCAACTCGCGGACGAGGCCCGCAAAGTCGGTCTGCCGGTGCTGATCAAGCCGTCCGCGGGCGGCGGCGGCAAAGGCATGCACCTGGTCCGCGACGAAGCGCGCCTCGCCGACGAGATCGCCGCGGCCCGCCGCGAAGCCGCGGGCGCGTTCGGCGACGACACGCTGCTGATCGAACGCTGGATCGACCGGCCCCGGCACATCGAAGTCCAGGTCGTCGCCGACACGCACGGCCACGTCGTGCACTTCGGCGAACGCGAATGCAGCCTCCAGCGCCGCCACCAGAAGATCGTCGAAGAAGCCCCGTCCGTGCTGCTCACCCCGGCACAGCGTGAGGCGATGGGCACCGCGGCGGTCGAAGCCGCCCGCTCCTGCGGGTATGTCGGCGCGGGCACCGTCGAGTTCATCGTCCCGGGCGGCAACCCCGACGACTTCTTCTTCATGGAGATGAACACCCGGCTCCAGGTCGAGCACCCCGTCACCGAAATGGCCGTCGGCGTCGACCTGGTGAAGCTGCAGCTCGACGTCGCCGCCGGACTGCCGCTCGACTGGGACCAGAACGAGGTCTCCTACGACCGGCACGCCGTCGAAGTCCGCGTCTACGCCGAGGACCCGGCCCGCGGCTTCCTGCCCAGCAGCGGCCGCGTCCTCGTCCTGCACGAACCGGAGCTCGCCCGCGGCGACGGCGACACCGAAGTCCGCGTCGACTCCGGCCTGGTGCGGGGCTACGAGGTCGGCACCGGCTACGACCCGATGCTCGCCAAGATCGTCGCGTGTGCCCGGGACCGCGAGACCGCGCTGCACGCGCTGCGCCAAGCCCTCACCCGCACCACCGTGCTCGGCGTCCGCACCAACATCGGTTTCCTGCACCGTCTCCTCGCCGACGACGACGTGGTCGCCGGGCGCCTGGACACAGGGCTCGTGGAAGCCGTCCAGGACCGCATCAGCGGCACCGACCTGCCGCCCGGCGCGGTCGCGCTCGCGGCGCTCGTCGGCCAGGCCGGGCTGGAGCCGGAGGCGGACGCCGACGGCTGGGTCGACCCGTTCTCCGTCCCCACCGGCTGGCGCATTGGCACCGCCGCACCCACCGTCCACGAGTTCCGCGTCGACGGCGGCGAACCCGTCGAGGTGCGCGTGTACGGGCGCGGCCGGCACACCACGGTCGCCGTCGCCGGGCGGCCCGCCGAGCCCGCGCACGTGGCGTTCGACGGCCCCGACACCGCGCGGCTCACGTTCGGCGGCCTGACCGAGACCTACCGCCACGCGCGCGCCGACGACGGCAGCCTGTGGCTGTCGCGCGGCGCCGACACGTGGCGGGCCGTGCCGTTCGACCCGGTCGAGGCCGGGCCGGGCGCGGCCGGAGCGGGCGGCGACGGCACGCTCGTCTCGCCGATGCCCGGCACCGTCACGGTGGTCAAGGCGGCCGCCGGCGACCGGGTGACCGCGGGGCAGGCGGTCGTGGTCGTCGAGGCGATGAAGATGGAACACGCCGTGGCCGCACCGTTCGACGGCACGGTCGCCGAACTGCGGGTCGACGCGGGCGCCCGCGTCGCGCTGGACGAAGTCCTCGCGGTCGTCCACCCGGTGGAGAGCGACTCCGCGAGCGCACCCGACGAGGAGGTGGCCGGATGAACGGCCTGCCCATGGTCGTCCCCGAGCCGGGGCTTCCGGCGGAGGTGACGATCCACGAAGTCGGCCCGCGCGACGGGCTGCAGAACGAGTCGGGGATCGTCGCGGCGGCGGACAAGGCCGCGTTCGTGCGGCGCCTGGCGGACGCCGGGCTGACGACCATCGAGGTCACCAGCTTCGTCCCGCCCGCATGGGTTCCCCAACTCGCGGACGCCGAAGAGGTGTTCACCGCGGTACGAGACGATCCGGCGGTCTCGCCCGCGCTGAACCTGCCGGTGCTGGTGCCGAACATGCGCGGGCTCGACCGGGCGCTCGGGCTCGGTGCGCAGCAGGTCGCGGTGTTCGCGAGCGCCACCGAGACGTTCGCGCAGCGCAACCTGAACCGGTCGTTGGACGCGGCCCTGGAGATGTTCGAGCCCGTCGTGCGGCATGCGTCCGAAGACGGTGCGTGGACGCGCGGCTACCTGTCGATGTGCTTCGGCGATCCCTGGGAAGGCCCCGTCGACCCCGCCAAGGTCGTCGACGTCGGTGTGCGGCTGCTGGAGATGGGCTGTTGGCAGCTGAGCCTCGGCGACACGATCGGTGTCGCCACTCCCGGCCAAGTCGGCGCATTGATCGGCGCGTTCGCGCGTGCCGGGGTCGGCGTCGGCAAGCTCGCCGTGCACTTCCACGACACCTACGGCCAAGCGCTGGCCAACACGCTCGCCGCGCTCCGGCTCGGCGTGACGACGGTGGACGCGTCCGCGGGCGGCCTCGGCGGCTGCCCGTACGCGAAGAGCGCCACCGGAAACCTCGCCACCGAAGACCTGGTGTGGATGCTGACCGGTCTCGGCATCGACACCGGCGTCGACCTCGGCCGCCTCGTCGCCACAAGCGCGTGGATGGCCGACCGATTGGGCCGACCCAGCCCGTCCCGTACCGTCCGCGCACTCGCGGGGGCCTCCGCAGGGGAGAAGCAGTGACCATGCTCGACCACCGGCTCGGCGAAGAACACGATCTGTTGCGCGAGACCGTCCGCGAATTCGCGAACGACGTCGTCGCGCCCGTGATCGGGGACTACTACGAACGGCACGCGTTCCCGTACCCGATCATCCGCGAGATGGGGAAGATGGGGCTGTTCGGCCTGCCGTTCCCCGAGGAGTACGGCGGCATGGGCGGCGACTACCTCGCCCTCGGCATCGCGCTGGAGGAACTCGCCCGCGTCGACTCGTCCGTCGCCATCACCCTGGAAGCCGGCGTCTCGCTCGGCGCCATGCCGATCCACAAGTTCGGCACCGAGGAGCAGAAGCGGACGTGGCTGCCGCGGCTGTGCGGCGGCGAGATCCTCGGCGCGTTCGGCCTCACCGAGCCCGACGGCGGATCCGACGCGGGCGCGACCCGCACCACCGCGCGCCTCGACGAAGCCACCGGCGAGTGGGTGATCAACGGCAGCAAGTGCTTCATCACCAACTCCGGCACCGACGTCACCGGATTCGTGACCGTCACCGCGGTGACCGGCACGGACGCGGACGGGCGGCGGCAGATCTCGACGATCATCGTGCCGTCGGGGACACCGGGGTTCACGGTGGCGCCCGGTTACTCGAAGGTCGGATGGAACGCGTCGGACACGCACGAGCTCGCGTTCGACGACTGCCGGGTTCCCCAGGCCAACCTGCTCGGTGAACTCGGGCGTGGATACGCCCAGTTCCTCAACATCCTCGACGAAGGCCGGATCGCCATCGCGGCATTGGCGACCGGTCTCGCACAGGGCTGCGTCGACGAGTCGGTGCGCTATGCGGGCGAGCGCAAGGCGTTCGGCAAGCCCATCGGTGCGAACCAGGCCATCGCGTTCAAGCTCGCCGACATGGAACTCCGGGCGCACACGGCGCGGTTGGCGTGGCGGCATGCCGCGTCGAAGCTCGTGCACGGGGAGCCGTTCAAGCACGAGGCGGCGCTGGCGAAGCTCTACACCTCGGAAGCGGCCGTCGACAACGCGCGCGAGGCCACCCAGATCCACGGCGGCTACGGGTTCATGAACGAGTACCCGGTGGCGCGGTTCTGGCGGGACAGCAAGATCCTGGAGATCGGCGAGGGCACGTCGGAGGTCCAGCGGATGCTGATCGCCCGCGGGCTGGGCGTCGGCGGCTGACGCTGCCGGGGAGACTGCGGGGAGTGCCGTCGGGGGTGCTGTCGGGAGGGCAGACGGGAGGGCAGACGGGAGTGCCCCGGCCGAGTGGTGCTCGGCCGGGGCACTCGCGTGTTCACCGGGCGGCGATGACCCGCCGCAGTCGGGCGCAGATCACCGCCGTGACCACGGACAGGCCGCACAGGACGGCGACGACCGTGAGCGTGCCGGTGCGCCAGTCGCCGTCGTCGGGGTGGTCGCCGATGACCGCGAACAGGGTGGAGCCGACGGCCGCGGCACCGGTGGCCAGGCCGATCTGCATGGCGGTGGTGAGGACGCCGCCGGCGAGCCCGGCCCGGTCGACGGGGAGCGCGGAGAGCGCCAGCCCGAGCAGCGGCACCAGGACCAGGCCCCAGCCGAGGCCGACGACGAACAGCGGCGCGAGCGTCTCCGGGAGCGTCAGTGACCCTTCCGCGTTCGCGGCGACCGCGGCGAACGCGGCCAGGCCGCCGCCGAACAGCAGGGCGCCGACGACCAGCACGGCGGCGCCGAAGCGGGCCACGAGGGGCTGGGCGTACACCGCGACCGCGAAGAAGCCGATCGCCGTCGCGGTCATCGCGAGCCCGGAGCGGATCGGCGTGAAACCGTGGCCCACCTGGAGCACCATCGCGAGGCTGAACATGAAGCCGCCGATGGCGATGGCGAAGATCAGCATGGCGCCCAGCGCCAGGCGGGCCGCCGGGAGCCGCAGCAGCGACGGCGGGAGCAGCGGCGTGCCGCCCGCGCGTTCCATCCGCCCTTGGGCGAGGGCGAACGCGGCCGCGGCGGGCAGGACGAGCGCGAGCGCGACCCAGGTCCAGACCGGCCAGTCCTCCGCGCGGCCGAGGGTGAGCGGGATCAGGAGGAGGGCGATGGTGGCGGCCAGGGCCAGCGCGCCGCGGATGTCGATCCGGGCCGCGACGGGTGCCTTGGTCTCCGGCACGAGGCGGAGCGCGAGGAGGAACGCGGTGATCCCGATCGGCACGTTGACCAGGAACAACGGGCGCCAGCCGGTGCCGAAGAGGTCGGCTTGGAGCAGCAGGCCGCCGGCGATCTGGCCGATCGCCCCGGCGGAGCCGGCGACCAGGCCGAAGATGCCGACCGCGCGCTGCCGGTCCGCGCCGTCGAACCCGGCCTGGATGGCGGCCAGGACCTGCGGGGACATGAGCGCGGCGGTGAGGCCCTGGAGGATGCGGAACACGATGAGCGAGGTGACGTTCGGGGCGAGCCCGCAGGCGGCGGACGTCACGGTGAAGCCGACGAGGCCGGTGAGGAACAGGCGGCGGCGGCCGAAGCGGTCGCCGAGGCGGCCGCCCGCGACGAGCGTACAGGCGTAAGCCACCCCGTAACCGGACACCGTCAGCTCGAGCTGGGCTTCGCTCGCGTGCAGGTCCTTGCCGATGTCGGCGAGCGCGACGTTGACGATGAACGCGTCGAGGATGGGGAGGAAAGCGCCGAGGAGAAGGATGGGGAGGGCGCGCCACCAGGTCGAGGGGGCGCCGTTTCCGGCCGCGACCGGGGGCGGTGCGGCGGGGAGGACAGTGGTCGAGTTCGCCATGGCGTCGAGCTTGGCCGCGCTCGGTAACTGGTACCGAGAGCCTGGCGATACTGGTAGTGGCCGAACCTGGATACCTCGGCGGGAAGGGGTGAGGATGGTCGGGTACCCCGTCACCGCTCCGGAGGCTTTTCACCATGCCGCAGGAATCCACTCGGGGAGAACCCGCACCGTTGACCGCCGACTGGGGCGGCTCGCCCGCCGACTGGAGCGGTGGTGCGGCTCCTCCCGCATCGCCGGCCCGACGCGTCCGGCCGACCCGTGAGCAGACCGCCGGGCGGCGGCGGGACCTGGGCGACTTCGTCCGGTCGCGGCGGGAGCGGACGACGCCGGAGATGGTCGGACTGCCGCCGGGACCGCGGCGGCGCACGCCCGGACTGCGGCGGGAGGAAGTGGCGCTGCTCGCGGGTATCGGCGTGACCTGGTACACGTGGCTGGAACAGGGCCGGTCGATCAACGTGTCGGCGCAGGTGCTGCTGTCGGTGGTGCGGGTGCTGGGGCTCGACGACGTGGAGCGTGCGCACGTCTTCCGGCTCGCCGAACTGCCCGATCCCGAGCTGGTGGTGTCGGTGCCTCAGGTCGGGGAGGGGGTGCAGGCCGTCCTCGACCAGCTGTCGCCGTTCCCGGCGGCGGTGATCGGGCCGCGCTGGGAGATCCTGGCGAGCAACCGGGCGCACGTGGGGTTGATGGGGGACTACCCGGCGTTGCCGGCCTGTTCGCGCAACATCATCTGGCTGGTTTTCACCGACCCGGGGTGGCGCGCGTTGACCGCGAACTGGGAGCTCGCGGCGCGGTCGCTGGTCGCCAAGATGCGCGGGGCGAGCGCGGCGGACGCGGGCGATCCGGGGTGGGCGCAGTTGCTGGACCGGCTGCGGTCCGCGTCCCCGGAGTTCTGCGAAATGTGGGACCGGCAGGACGTGTTGGGCTTCGACAACGCGATCAAGTGCTTGTACCACCACGAGCTGGGGACGCTGAACCTCCAGACCGTGAACATGGTGATGGGGGATCAGCGGGGGGTGCGGGTCACCGTGTACACGCCCCGGGACGAGGAGACGCGGGAGAAGCTGGCGGGGCTGCCGACGGTGACGCCGCGGAAGATCGAGCAGGCGCCGGAGGCGGTGGCCCGGGAGTATCTGCGGGGAGAGGTTTTGGTGTCGGCTTAAGGGCGTGGCGGTCCGTGGTCGGCGGGTTTCGCCGGCGCGGGCCAGGTCCCGCGGGACTCTTGATTCCCGTAGCGAAAACAGGTTGTCTCTAGGTGGGCGTGCGGTACCCGGGCCGCGCCACGCTTACGGAGGTCAACCGTGTCTGAGATCCGCTTCGACGGGCAGGTCGCCTTGGTCACCGGCGCGGGGCGCGGCCTCGGCCGCGAGCACGCGCTGCTGCTGGCGGCACGTGGCGCGAAGGTCGTCGTCAACGACGTGCGCGATGCCGCGGGGGAGAGCCCGGCGGACGAGGTGGTCGCGGCGATCGTGGCGGCGGGGGGCGAGGCGGTCGCCGACACGCACAGCGTCGCGGAGGAAGCCGACGCCGTGGTGGGGACCGCGGTGGACACGTTCGGCGGGCTGGACGTGCTGGTCAACAACGCGGGCATCTCGCACGGGGGGATGTTCGACCAGATCCCGGTGGAGATGTTCGACCGGATGATCGACATCCACCTGCTGGCCACGGTGAAAGTGACACGTGCCGCGTGGCCGCATCTGCGGGAGCGGGGTGGGCGAATCGTCAACACGACGTCGAACTCCCTGTTCGGCATCACCGGGACGACGCACTACATCACCGCCAAGGGCGGGGTGCTGGGACTGACCAAGTCGCTGGCGATGGACGGCCGGTCGGCCGGGATCAAGGTCAACGCGATCATGCCGTGCGCGTACACGCGGATGACGGCGAATATCCCGGACGAGGCGTTCCGCGGCTTCCTGGAGAAGCACTTCACCGCGGACAAGGTGGCGCCGTTCGTGGTGTGGCTGGCGTCGGCGGGCGTGCCGGTCAGCGGGGAGGTCTTCAGCGTGGGCGGCGGGCGCGCGGCCCGGGTCGTGCTGGGTGTTGCGGGGGACGCGGTGGGGGCGACGCCGGAGGCGTACGCGGAGCGGGTCGACGAGCTGATGGACATGGGGGCGGTGGAGTTCCCGCGGGACGCCACGGCGGAGGTGCGGCTGGCGGCGCGGGGGTTGGGGTTGGGGGAGGGGTTGGATGGGGCTTGGGAGCAGTAGGGGGTAGGTCACCGGCCCGGTGAGTTCTCACTCGCCCTCATCGGGCCCTCCCTCCTCCCACCAATTCGGGCTGAGAGTCTGCGGGCGCCCTCCCCCACCCCCGCCACCGCCGGATCTCTCCGACACCCCCACCTTCACCCGCCACCCCCACCCCCGTCGAATCGCTTTCGCGCCCCCTGTGGATAACCCCCTACTCCCTCAACTTGAGTACCCCTACTCAGGCCCTCCCCGCCCCGCTCCCGCCACCATGCATGCATGACAACGCCCTTGCAGCCGAAGAACTCGGCGATGTTCTACATGCAGGCGTGGATCTCCTTCGTCGTCGCCATGGCGGCGATGGGGATCGGCATCGCCTACCTCCCGGTATCGGCCTGGATCCGCGGCTTCGTCGCGCTCGGCGGCCTGTACCTCGTGACGTCCTCGTTCACCCTCGCCAAGGTCATCCGCGACCGGCAGGAGACCGAGACGATGGTCAACCGTGTCGACCAGGCCCGGTTGGAGAAGCTCCTTTCCGATCACGACCTCTTCCGGCCCGAGTCGGTGTGACCCGTGGCGCGCGCGGCGCGATGGCGGCACCTTCGAGCGGCGCGGCACGTCGGCGCGACAGCGCGTGGCGTGCCGCCGACCCGCGCTAGGCTGCCGCTCATGACCACTCCGCTCGAACGTGTCGCCGCGGACCTGGCCCGCCACGGGATCACCGGTGCGGTCCGCGAACTCCCGCAGGACGTCCCGACCGCCGCGGCCGCCGCGGAAGCCCTCGGCTGCGAGGTCGGCGCGATCGCGAACAGCCTCGTCTTCAACGCCGACGGCGCGCCGCTCCTGGTCCTGACCAGCGGCGCGCACAAGGTCGACACCAAGCGCGTGGCGCGCCTGATCGGCGCGGCGAAAGTCCGCCGCGCCGACCCGGAGTTCGTCTTCGAGGCCACCGGCCAACGGGTCGGCGGCGTCGCCCCGACCGGCCACCCCGCCCCGATCCGCACCGTCGTGGACGCCTGGCTCGGCAAGTACGACGAGGTCTGGGCAGCCGCCGGACTCGCCCACACCGTCTACCCGACGACCCTCGACGAACTCGTCCGAGTGACAGGCGGAACCGTGGCCGAGGTGGGGGACTGACCGGCTGGACCTTCGGCGGTCGGGACGTATCGCCGGTCGGGGACTGACCACCGGGACCATCGGCGCCTGGGCGTACCGCCCTTGGGCTTACCGCGCCTAGACGTATCGCGCCTTGAGGATCCGCTTCACCAGCTTCCCGGTCGGCGTACGCGGCAGCTCGTCGACGAAGTCCACACTGCGCGGCGCCTTGTAGTGCGCAATGCGGCTGCGGACGAACTCGACCAGCTCGCGTTCCAGTTCGTCCCCGGGCACCGCACCCGCGGCCGGCTGGACGACGGCCTTGACCTGCTCGCCCATCTCCTCGTCCGGCACCCCGATGACCGCGACGTCGTGCACCTTCGGGTGCAGCGCAAGCACGTTCTCGATCTCCTGGGGATAGATGTTCACCCCGCCCGAGATGATCATGAACGCCTTGCGGTCGGTCAGGAACAAGAACCCCTCGTCGTCGACGTACCCCACATCCCCGGTCGTCGTCCACGTCGGATGCTGCGGGTGCCGCGCGGCCCGCGTCTTCTCCGGATCACCGTGGTATTCAAACGGCGCTTCCTCCCGCTCGAAATACACCGTCCCCGTCTCACCCGCGGGCAGTTCCTCACCCTCGTCCCCGCAGATCCGGATGACACCGAGCCCCGCCCGCCCCACCGACCCCGGCTTCGCCAGCCACTGCGCCGCGTCGATAAGCGTGACCCCGTTGGCCTCGGTCGCCGCGTAGTACTCCTGCAGGATCGGCCCCCACCAGTCGATCATCGCGCGCTTCACCTCGACCGGACACGGCGCGGCCGCGTGGATCGCCACCTTCAGCGACGACAGGTCGTACCGCTCCCGCACCTCCGCCGGCAGCTTCAACGTCCGCACGAACATCGTCGGCACCCACTGCGAATGCGTGACGCGGTGCTCCTCGATCGCCGCCAACGCCCGCTCCGCATCGAAGCGTTCCATCATCACCACGGTCCCGCCGGTGCGGTGCACGATCCCGGCCGCGAACCGCAGCGGCGCCGCGTGGTAGACGGGCGCCGGCGACAGATACACCGTCGACTCGTCGAACCCGTACAACGCCCCGAACACGCTGACCAGGGATTCCCCCGGGTCGTCGATCTGCCGCTCCGGCAACGCGCCGCGAATCCCCTTGGGCATCCCGGTCGTTCCCGACGAGTACAACATGTCGGCCCCACACGGCTGCTCGGCCAACGGCTCCGCCGACACGCCCTTCAACGCATCCGCATAGTCCGCATGCCCCGTCACCGGACCATCCGCGGACTGGTCGAACGCGAGCCGCACCTCCACCCCCGGCGTCTCCGCCACGATCGCCTCCGCCAACCCCCGCAGCGACGCGGCAGCCACCAGCGCCCGCGCACCGCAGTCGTTCACGATGTACGCGATTTCGCCGGCCGACAGGTGGTGATTGACCGCGGTGATGTACAGCCCCGACCGCAGCGCCGCCCAATACACCTCGAAACACCGCGGGTTGTTGTCGCTGAGCAACGCAAGCCCATGCCCGCGGCGCAGCCCGGCGTCGTACAGCAGCCGCGCCAACCGCACGGATTTCTCGTCGAGTTCGCGATACGTGACGGTGCGGCCGGAGCCGGCCATCACGACGGCGGGCTTGTCGGGCGTGGTGCGGGCGTACGTTCCGGGATACATCGGACTCCTCGCCGTCGCAGGATCGCACTTGTCGACACGCGCTTACCGAGACTTGCCCGAGCCCTCGGGCCGAAGGCCCGAGGCCCAGGGCCTGAGGCTTGCATGGCTTACGAGGCTCACAAGGGCTTACAAGGGCTTACAAGGCGGAGCTGGAACGCCCACAACGGTGCCAGACATAGCCCGCTTCCGGGAGGACATGCGACACGATCAGGCGACTACGCGGGTCCGCGGGCTGCGTAGGTTCCGCGGGCTGCGCGGCTCACCCACGCGGCCGATCCCGCACTCGGTGACGCCGCCCAACCACCCAAACGCCGCTCCATCATCCGATCGCCCTTACCCGCAGCACCCGATCGCACCGCCCCGCAGTCCCCTTCACCACCTCCCCATTGGGCCGATCGCTCCGCTCCACCCAATCCCGCGCCGCGGCCGCATCCCGCCCGCCGGCCCGCTGCCGTGCGAACAACCGCTGCTCCCGCACCTCGTCGGGTGCATCGACGTACCACAGCAGGTCCAGATGACGGCGCACCGCCCGCCACTCCGGCGCATCCACGGCGAGGTAGTTCCCCTCCGCCACCACCAGCCGCACCGAAGGCGCCACGACATGCCGCGCGGCGATCGGCTGATCCACCACCCGGTCGTAATCCGGCACGAACACGTCGTGCCCCGGCTCGCTCACCAACCGCCCGAGCAGCGCCGCGTACCCCCACGCATCGAACGTCTGCGGCGCCCCCTTGCGCTCCAACCATCCGATCCGCGCCAGCTGTTCGTTCGACAGGTGGAACCCGTCCATCGGCACGTACGCCGCGACTCCCGGCCCCAGGACACCCCCGACCCCGTCCACCAAAGCCCGCGCCAACGTCGACTTCCCCGCCCCGGGCGCCCCGACCAGCCCGACCACCATCCGGCCACTCCCACACCGCCGGACGAGCGCCACCAACTCATCCACCAACCCGTCCGCGGTGACGTCCTCCACCACCCCGTTCACTTCCACGCCGCGGCCGCAGCCTCCGCACACGCCACGTCATCCGCCGCATCCGGAGCCCCGCTCACCCCCACACCCCCGACAACCCGCCCCTCCCACCGCAACGGCACCCCGCCGCCGAACACCACGTACCGCCCCCCACCGGCCGCCTGCAACCCGTACAACCCACCTCCAGGCGCCGCCGCCTCCGTCAACTCATGCGTCGCACAACTATTCGCCACCGCCGTATACGCCTTCCCCACCGCCAACTCCGGCCCGGCAATCTCCGCCCCGTCCATCCGCTGAAACGCGACGAGATTCCCCCCGGCGTCGACCACACCCACCGACACCTTCACCTCACGCCGTCCCGCCTCCTCCAACGCCGCCGAGCACAACGCCAACGCCTCGCCCAACCCGACCTGCCGCACCATGACGATTTCCATGCGCGGCAGCATGCCAGGGCGGTGGTCACGGTGAGCAGAGGCGCGGGTCAGTGGCCCCAGTCGCGTGTCCCGGTCAGGAGTCCGGGGGCGTCGGCGGACAGGACCGGGGCGAGGGCTTGCACCCCGGGGGTTTCGACGTCGGGCGGGACGTCTAGGCGGCACGCTTCCCAGCGGCCGTGTCCGCGATCGGCCGGTGCTTGAGCCAGGATCCAATCGCGTCCCACAGATGCGATCGCGGAGGCTCGGAGTTCGGGACCTAGCCTGACGACCACGAGGTGCCACGTCGGGTCCCGGCGCATGGTCTCGAACTCGTGGCGGCTGATGAACACCGTGAGGCGCGTGCGGCGGGTCGTGGCCTTCACCTCGAGGCGCGCGTCGAAATTCGCGGCGCGCACGGCGATGTCGTAGCCGTAATGGTCGGAACGGGCCGCAACGTGTTCGACTTCGGCTGCTACCGCACCGCAGAGCAACCGCATGAGTTCGTGTTCCCCTGCCGACCCGACCCGGGCACGCTCGGCAGTGTCGACCTTTCCCCAGACTTCGAGGACACGGGCGAAAGCCTGCTCGGCATCGAGTCCGAGTGCTACTGCCGCCCGGAGGGCGTCGTCGGGCAGCTCGTCGGGGGACTGCACCAGCGTGTCCGCATCAGGAAGCCAGGCAGCGCCGCTGTCGGCGATGGCTGCATCGAACAGGAGAACCCGCGCCTCGATCGGTGCGGTGGTGTTCCGCTCAAGCAATCCCAGGGACCGAATCCAGGTGTAGGCGGTGTCGTACTGGGTCGGGGTGAGGTCGCTGAACTCCGCATGGGTGGTGAAAAGGGCACGGCAGCGCGCGGGACCGGAAGCGGGCAGACGCTCAAGCCACCGCCGCGCCGCGAGCAGGACCGGATCAGGGGGTACGGGCACGGACGTGGCCGATGAGCGCCTGGATATCCCGCATGTCCATCCCGCCGCCGATGGCCGGCTCCTCATCGAGGTCGGCGAGTTCTTGGACGGTCGGGTCGTCGAGGATGCGGCCCATGAACTGCAGTTTGTCGTTGAGCCGCTGGGCGACGACTTCGTCGACGGTGCCCTCCGACGCGAGGACGACCACGCGTGTCTCGGTGTCTGGCGCGAGGCCGAGCCGGTGGATGCGGTCGAGGCTCTGCAGGAAGCGTCCAGCCGCGAAGTCCCGGTCGACGTAGACCGCGTCGTGGCAGTCGTGGTGGAGACTGATGCCTTCGCCGAGGGTTGCCGGGTTGGACAGCAGCACCATGCAGTCGGGGTCGTCCCGGAAGCGGCTGATCTGCTGTTCGCGGTCCTCGGTGCCTCCGTGGACCACGGCCGGCGAGTAGCTTGCCAGAAGCCGCTGCAGTGTGTTGAGGCTGCGGATGAACGTCGACCACACCAGGGTCTTCCGGCCCAGGGCCGCGTTTGCGGCAACAATGGCCAGAACCTCCTGGTACTTCGGTGACATCTCGTAGCTGGGCAGATCCTGCATGAGGTCGTACAGCGGGGTGCCCTCGCCGGCGGTGAGAGGAGGCACGCGGTAGGCGAGCGGCTCGTACTTCGTGGTACCGACAGCGAGGAGGGCTGGGCTTGTCGCAGCCATCAGCATGTAGACGACAGCACGTCCGAGGGCGCGGAAGTCGTCCTCCCAGCCCGTGGCCCGGGAGGAGTAGCGGCCAGCCAGCGCGTCGTACACTTCTTGGTGCAACGGCGGCAGGGGAAGAAGGCGGATGCTCGTCGTTACTGGCGGGAGCCCGAGTTCGTGCTTCGTGGTGCGGGTGAACAGCGGCCGCAGCACTCTGCTGGCCTTGGCCAGGTCGCCACCCGCGACGGCTTGGACGACCTGCTGCCGCCCGTGCCCCGGCCAGACGAAGCCGAACAGGTTCTCCAGGTCTTTGACCCCGTTGGGGGCGGGCGTCCCCGTGAGGATGAGCCGACGGCGGGCCCGGGGGCCGAGGGCGAGGCATGCGGAGCCGTACGTGCCCTCCGCACCGAGCTTCATCCGGTGGGCCTCGTCGAGCAGGAGCAGGGATGGCCGCGCGGCCAGCCATGCGCCGAGTTCGTTCACGGCGCCGTCAAGGCGTTCGTAGTTCACGATCAGTGCGTCAGCAGCGGCGTCCGCATCCCGGGAGAAAACCTGCATCCGCAATGGCTCGCCCAGGCACTGCCGGTTCTCGTACGCCCAGGATTCGTAGCACGATTTGGGGCCGACGATCAGGAGCCGACGGACGTCGCCGGCGTGCCGCAGGGCCTGGAACAGAGCAAGGCCGACCCGGGTCTTGCCAGCTCCGGGCACGGAGAAGTTCGCGCCGTGCCGAAGCGAGAGCAGCTTGGCGGTGTCGCGTCGCTGGAACGGCGTCAGTGCTCCCATCCAGCCGGGGCCGAGGATCTCGAGCAGGTCGTCCGGGTGCACTTCGCCGTTGTGGTCCGCGGTCGGGTCAAGCCGTGCTGCGACGGCCTGCGCATCGGCAGCCGAGTCCGTGGCGAGCGCGGCCAACTGCGGGTCCCAGGAGACTGTGTCGTGCTGCGGCCAGTTGGCGAGAGCCGCAAGGTTGGTCAGCAGATCGTCGATCGCCACCTCCATCGTGCCCGCGGAGCGTTGCACGCTGGTGCGGAATCGCAGAGCGAGGCGCCGCAGATCGCTCTCGAAGCTCTTAGCCGCCCGCAGCCGGGCCTTGGTGACGTCCTCGCCGAAGCCGATGGCGAGGCTTGGTTCGGCCGACGGTGCGGTCACCGGGCATCCCGGGTGGAGTCGAGGAGCCAGGCCACGCCCTCACCCGGGTCGCTGAACGCTCGCCCGGCCTGTTTGGCCAGCCGTACAAGGCTTGCGCGCAGCGTGATCAGCGCCTCGTCGAAAGCCTCCTCATCCAGCGTCCGCTTGGCGCGGGCGTCGGCGAACTCGGCTGCGCATTGCGCGACATAGTCGGCAGCATCGGACAGCCGGGTAGGAACGGCGATCTTGCGCTTCTCCAGCATGGCGTTCTGGCCTGCGAGCCGGACAGCTGTGTCGAACGTTTCGCGCGCGGCACGCAGCAGGCCGTCAGCTTCGGAGACCCGCGCGGGATCGGCCTTGGCGTCGACCTGGGACGCTGCTTTGGCTTGGAGAAGCGTGTCCGTCAGCGCCCTCCCGGTCCTCACAGCCGTGCTGCCGTCGGCGATTGCGACTCCTGGGAGGCCCGGGATGGCGACCGACGAGGCTTCCTGGACGCTCGGACGCAGTTGCGGGGGAAGCCGCTCGTCGAGGTACCGCGCGTGGAAGTCGGCTTCAGCCAAACGGAGCGAGGTCTTCGGGAAGTTCAGCACGACCATGGCCAAGCGCGACTCCTTGAGCTGCTCGGCCGCGTCGGGGTCGACCTTGGCCAGCTTGGTGAAATCGCGGCACAGCTCGCGGAGCTTCTCCTGGTGGTCTTCGAAGTCCACGAGGCGCAGCGACGCCTTCCCTGCCGACTTGCTGCGTTCGATCGCTTCAAGGATCAACTGGTAGACCCATCTGTCCTGGTGGAGGGTGGGGGTCTTGATGTTGAAGGCCTTGGCGACGTCCTCCTCACGGCGCCCTGCCGCGAGTTCATCCTCGATGGCGATGAGCCTGTTGATATAGGAGTAGTCGCGCCGCTTGTCCCGCCGCAACTGGATGGACAGTTCGACGTCGTTGATGTCGGAACGCGACGTATCGGGCGGCAGGACGGCTACGCGGATGTCCTTGATACCCAGGTCGCGGAGTGCGGCGGCCCGGGTGTTCCCGTCGACGAGGATGCCGTCCGGAGTGATGATCCCCGGTTCCTTCTGGCCGAAGTCGTCCAACTCGTCGCGCAGGGCGATGTAGTCGGGGTCGATGTCCTCCTGCTTCGACGGGTTCCATCGGAGCAGGTCGCTGAGGTACTGCTGTCCCTCTTCGCTCCAGGGAGACTGCTCCAGAACCCGGTTGCGGTCCGGGTTGAGCGTGCGCTGGGCGCGGATGCGGTGGGTGTCCGGGTTGAAGTAGAGCGTGTGCACCGGCATCGTGATGACGTCCAAGTGCCTGGGCTCTCCCCGCCATTCGACGGTGAGCCGCGCGCCTCCCTCGCGGATGACCTGGGCGAGGCGCTCTTCCACCAACGAGCGCACGTTCTCAGCCTCAGGGGGGACGCCGAACCTCACAGCCATGCCAAAGCCTCCAGGGCAATACCAGCGCGTTGGTGTGCAGCATCATGTCAGGATTCGCCGATGACGGCGTCCAGCACGACGATTTGGGCCGACACGGCCTGGGGAACGGAGCGAACGGTGGCGCTGCCTGTCTGGAATGACCCGAATTCCAAAGCGGGAACCATGGTCCGCGGCGCACTCTGGCTTATGCAGGAAGTCGGTGAAGGCGGAACCTTCACCAAAGAAGACCTGAGGCAGGCATTTCCCGGTGTCGCGCAGGCCGACCGCCGGATCAGGGACCTCCGCACCCACGGCTGGGTGATCCTGGCAAGCACTGAGGATGCGACCTTGATGGCAGAGGAGCAGCGCTTCGTGCGGGCCGGGGTACCCGTATGGGACCCCGCCGCCCGCCGTGCCGGCGCCTCGAAGGCGGTCACTGCAAAAGAGCGTCTGGATGCCATGGACCGGGACGACTTCATGTGCACGGTGTGCGGCATCAGCGGCGGCGACGTCTACCTAGAGGACTCCAACCAGACGGCCGTGCTGTCGGCGACCCGCCGCGAAACCGTCATGCCCGACGGGCGGCGGGAGACGCTGCTCGTCACGGAGTGCAAGCGGTGCCGCTCCGGGTCCGGCGGGGGTACAGCCGACGCGGCCGGACTGCTCGGTGATATCCGGGCGCTTGATGCCGAGGACAGGCGACGCCTCGTCCGATGGATGGAGCGCGGCAGGCGGGGCTCGACCCCGCTGGACCGCGCGTGGAACGCCTATCGCCGGCTGCCCGCCGATGCCCGGGCGGCGCTGAAGGCATCGCTGGACGATTGACGCGCCGGCGCTGGCCGCGTTGGCGCACGGCGGATTCGGCCGTTTTGCGAGGTTGCTCTACCCTGTGGACTCGCACCTTCGAATGCACTTCACGGCGCCAGGCCACTGCTGCGCCCTCGTCTGCGGCGCAGCTGCGGCGTCTGCGTCGGCATGTCTGACCAGCGGGAATGAGGATTCGAGGCCGTGTCGGGGCGAGTCTCTAGAGTCGCACATATGATCGACTCGCGGTCCCGGGATCCGCTGGCGGAGCGGCAGCTGGGGATAGGGTTCTGGACGCGGCATGCCAAGGGTTGCGTTGCCGTTTGACCGGCAAGTCGTTGGTCACTTGACCCGGCCGGATCTGTCCGTGCGCATTGGGAGGGACGTCATGTCGGCATCGGAGGGCACTGGCCCGCTCGACGTCGTCGAAATCTGCGCTGGTGCCGGCGGGCAGTCGCTCGGCCTGCACCGGGCTGGATTCCGCCACCTCCTCGCTGTCGAATTGGATGCGAACGCCGCCGAGACGCTGCGCGTGAACGCTGCGAGGACCGGCGAGGACTGGGACATCCGGATCGGTGACGCCGCCGACCCGGATATCTGGGAGCCCGATGAGTACAAGGGAGTTGACCTCCTCGCTGGAGGTGTCCCCTGCCCTCCGTTCAGCATCGCCGGGAAGCAGATCGGCGCCGGGGATGAGCGGGATCTGTTTGCGTGGGCAGTGTCCGTCTGCACGCGGATCCAGCCCAAGGCGCTGCTGCTCGAGAACGTCAGGGGTCTCAGCACCGGCCGGTTCGCGGCGTACCGCCAGGAAGTCTGGAACCGGCTCCAAGACGCGGGCTACATCCCGTTCTGGCAGCTGATCCACGCTGCTGACTTCGGTGTGCCCCAGCTTCGGCCCCGGTTCGTGCTCGTGGCCCTGCAGGCTGAGTTCGCCCCGTACTTTGCGTGGCCGCAGCCCAAGGCCGGCCGCCCGCCGACGGTGGGCGAGACCCTCGTCGACCTCATGGCGGCCAACGGCTGGGAAGGTGCCGCTGCCTGGGCGGAAGGTGCGAACGACATCGCTCCGACCATCGTGGGCGGCTCCAAGAAGCACGGCGGCGCCGATCTGGGGCCGACACGGGCGAAGAAAGCGTGGGCGAAGCTGGGCGTCGATGCCCTCGGTGTCAACGACGCGGCACCGCCCGCGGGGTGGCGCGCCCCAGACGGCGTGCCAGGTCCCAAACTGACTACCGAGATGGTGGCCCGTATCCAGGGTTGGTCGGGCGACGACTGGGTGTTCCACGGGAAGAAGACAACGCGGTACCGGCAGATCGGCAATGCGTTTCCCCCGCCGGTCGCCCAGGCGCTCGGCGAGTCCATTGCCCGGGCGCTCCGCAAAGAAGGGGAGCCGCAGGCCCTCGTCGAATCCACCGAAATCGTGCTCGACCCGGTGTACAAGATCCTGCGGAGCGTCACAAAGCCGCTGAGTGTTGAACAGATCATTGCGCAGCTTGCCAAAAGCGGGGTGCAGTTGTCTGTGCCCGAAGTCGAGCGGCATCTGAGCCACATCAGCCGTGACTTCGCGCTGGACACCGTGGAGCGGGCATCCGGACGCCTGGGATACGAGCTCCGTGAGTTCAAGGCGTTCGTCGGACAGGAAGACCACGAGCGCCATGACTTGTTCACGCAGTTGCGGATGAAGATCAGCTGACCTGCCCTGGTTTCTGAGGAGATCAGCCCTCCAGTTTCTTCAGCCGCGTCACCGTGGCACACACCTGTCGTGCGCAGTCTGCGGCAGGCTGGTGCTCCCAGAACCGGAGGACCGTCCATCCGTTCTCGACGAGTTTCGCGTCCGTGTCGTGGTCCCGCTCGATATTGCGGGCGATTTTGTTGCGCCAGTAATCCGGATTCGTCTTCGGCGGGACGTAATGTTCCGGGCAGCCGTGCCAGTAGCAGCCGTCGATGAAGACTGCGACGCGGACCGGACGGAACACCAGGTCAGCCGTCCGGCGCATGCCCGGCAGGGGCTTGGCGGCGACTCGGTAGCGGAGGCCTGCGGCGTGCACGAGCTTGCGCAGCGCAAGCTCCGGAGACGTGTCCCGGCTCCTGTTGCCGCGCATGCTGCGCCGGTTCGCCGCTGAGGATGCCCAGGACCCGTCCGGCGCTGTCCACTCCGGGGGTGCGGCCGAGGAATCAGAAGAAGGCGTCATCGTTGTCTTCGGGGTTTCAGGAGCGGTGGTCACCGGGTCGTCGTCAGTTGGACGGCACCGAGTACCGTCCACTTCGACGGTACCTGGCCCACCCGCCGTCGACGGATGTGCGGCCGCATTTCGTATACCGGTGGATTCTCCGCCCATGGCGTCGGAACTCCGTGCTGCTAGGTGATTTCTGTCGGGATCTCTGAGACCCGGGCAGCTGCTAGTGGGTGCTGAAGCCGGAGCAGTCCGGCGCATCGATTTCTCAACTGTCAGGCAGGTCGGGCGCCGGAACCGGATCAAGCTGCACCGGGTCATCCCCACGAGCGCGTGCCCAGCACTGGCCGTCGAGCGAGAACTTCGGCCGCACATCGTCAGACGGGACTGGAACGAGGCGGGTGGAGATCCACTCACCCTTGACCGGTACCAGCAATCCGAGCGCACGGGCGATGTTCGGATGGGAGCCTTGGTGGCCCAGCACGACGATGCCCTCTCGGCGCAGCCGCTTCCGCGCGTCGCGGGCTCGCTTCGGCGCGTCATCCTGCTGACCCACGGTTAGCACGGTCTGTCGGCCGATGACCCGGTCCTGCACCTCGCGGAACAGCTGGTTCACCCGCTGCTGGCCCGACGAGGCGCGGCGCGGCAGCGATGCTGTGAGAATCCGCTCGCGTGCTGCGGCATCCAGGTGGAGCAGCAGGTTCGTCGGCAGATCCGACTGGAGCCCGCCCCAGAGCCAGTACACCTGGGACTTGGCGCTCTCGGAGATCTTGCGCTTGTTGTCCCGGTTGTAGGCACGGACACGGTTGCCGTCTGCGTTCCGCTCCTTCTTCCAGCGCAGGCGCTCATCAGTGATCCGCACTACGCCCGCGGCCCACTGGCTCGTGTCGTCGTTCATCCAGGTCAGCAGTGCGGCATGGTCGGCACGGCCGCTCCGCTCGCCGTGGTCGGCGCACAGGTACATCTCCATGGGGATCTCCCAGCCGCCGAGATCCTTGGAGAACTTGCAGTCGATGTCGAGGCCGGCGATGGACCAGTCGAGGTCTGCGCCGTTGTCGATGGCGAACTCCTTGGTGAGGTTCACCTCGACGGTCGTGCCGAGATGAGTCCTCTCAGTCTTCGTCAGATGCTGGTACGCCCACCGCCCCGTCCGCTGGCCGTCGAGCAACTCGTCGAGGGAGTCGCGGAGTGCCCAACGGAAACGCTCCCGTGCCTCCGGCTGCTCGGCGAACCACGTCACGAACGGAGCAAGGTCGTCAGGGATGTCCTGCGTGAGGCCTGCCGGGATCCGCCACTCGCGCGGCATCTTGCTCATGGCCCCGCGCGGGGGATCCCAGGTACGGAAGGTGTTACGGCGTGAGTGCTTCGCAGCCAACGCCCGCGACTCCTGCATGCCGGCCTGCGCAGCACCCTGCGGGAAAGGGAGGCCCTCTTGTGTCGTCACGCAGGAAAGTCTGGCAGGTTTCCGGGGTGGCGGATTCGGTGGCCTATCTGTGAACGGCACGATGAATCGTTCTGCTCCTGCAGGCCGTTGGGTTGTCTGTCACGATGCGGCTCCGCCAAAGAGAGGCCGTCGGGAGAGCGGCGCCCGGAGCGGGGGCGACGGCGATGCGTTCACGGGGATCCTGACTCGCTGGAGAGGCGGCCTAACCGCCGGACGAAGTTCATCCGTCGGCGGGGGAGTTGTTACGGGAGTGCAGGGGAGGGTGACGTACCGTTAGGTGATGGTGTCTGATGCGTTGCGGCGGGCGTTGGTGGATTCGGGGGATCCGGATCCGCGGCCCTTGCCGGTGTGGGTGGCGGAGTTGCTGTGTCGGGTGGAGGCGCCGCCTCGGCTTGCTGCGCATTTGCGGTTGGTGCACGACGTGGCGTGGCGCCTCGTGGGGTGGGTGGAACGGGCTTATCCCGGGTTGGAGTTCGACCGGGAGGCGGTGTTGTTCGGGGCGGCCACGCATGACATCGGCAAGGTGGCGCATCCGGAGGAACTGTCGGGGCCGGGGCACGCGCACGAGTTGGGCGGGTACGAGCTGTTGTACGACAGCGGTGTCGCCGCGGAGATGGCGCGGTTCGCGTGTACGCACGGGACGTGGGCGCAACCCGGCCTGCCTGTCGAGGACTTGCTGGTGTGCTTGGCCGACAAGGTGTGGAAGGGCGTACGGGTCGAGCAGCTGGAGAACCTGGTCGTCGCCCGGCTGGTCGCGGCGGAGGGCGGGCGGCGGGAGCCGTGGGAGGTGTTCGCGGGGTTGGACGATGTGCTGACGGACCTGGCGGCGGACGCGGACATGCGGCTGGCGTTCCAGGCCCGGCATCCGGTGGCGGGGGATGCCGTTCCGCGTTGGTAGACGTCGAGGGCGCGGTTGACGGCGACGCGTCCCGCCGAGACCCCACCCCGGCCGACCCTCGCCTCGCGCGGCATGATGCCCCCATGACGGGGACACACGCTTGGTTGCGGACGTGCCGGCGTATACGGCGCTCACGTGGACGTGCCACTGCCGTGCGCACCGCAGGCACGGCCGCAGCGATGGTCACGATCCTCACGCTTGGCCTTGGTGCGTGCGGCGAGGGTACGCAGGAGGCCGACGCCGCCGGTGGGCGGCAGCGGTGGGCCGAGCCGACTGGGGTGGTGGAGAGTCCGGGGGAGCGGGTGTGCGCTACGTGTGTGCCGGTGCCGGTTGCGGGACCGCAGGACGTTGCGCCGCCGGTGTGCGAGCCCCCCGGCCCCAGCCGTACCGCGGGCACCGGCCCTGCTGCCGGGTCGCCTACCCCTCGCCGCGAGGGGGGTGACGACGCGCCGCCCAATTACGAGGACAACACCGCGTGGAAGCGCCGTCAGCCGCTGCCGGAAGGGGATCGGGCGGCCGTCGAGGCGGCGCAGGTGGCGGTGCGGGCGGCGTTGGCGGGCATGTCGAGCGCCGGCGGTGGGAGTGGGAGCGGCAGCGCGAATGGGAATCGGAGCGGGAGTGGCAAGCCGACGCCCGAAGGGGTGACCTCGGCGCTGGTCGCGGCCGGGTTCGATGCGGCGCGGGTGCAGACTCGGGTGGCGGGGGAGTGGGTCGTGTACGGGCTGAAGGTCGGTGTCGCCGGGTGTGTGTACGGCGAGGTCGGCGGCCCCGAGCCGGCCGCCCGGGTCGGCGGCACGATCATGGAGTTCGGCTGTATGGAACCGCCGAACCCGCATTGAGCGGCGTGAGCGCATGAACCGATCCACGCACGCTGCCGCCTTCGTCGGCACCGCCATCGGGGACGCTCTGGGCGCGCCCTTCGAACTCACCGCGCCCGGCGGGCTCTCCGCGCGTTTCCCGTCCTGGGACGACGTGCAGCTCGACGGCGGCGGAGGCTGGGACCCGGGCGAAGCCACCGACGACACCCAGATGGCCGTCCACGTTGCCCTGTCGATCGTCGATCGCCGTGGTGTCGAACTCCCGGACATGTTCGGGCGGTTCGTGGCGTGGATGGCCGCGGATCCCAAGGATGTCGGGCTTCAGACCGAAGTGGTCCTCAGCTCCGGCCTGCCGTATGACCAGGCGGCCGACGACTACGTCGCGCACCATCACCTCGCGGCCGGCAACGGCTCGCTCATGCGGGCGATCGCCGGGGCGCTGTACGGGGCCACGCTGCCGCGTCCGCGGAGTGCCGAGGTGGCGCGGGCGATCTCGCGGCTCACGCATGCCGATCCGGCGACGGGCGAGGGCTGCGTGATCTTCCACGAGCTGACCCGGGTGGCCTTGGACGGTGGCAATCCGATCGCCGCCCTGCCGACGGCTCTTGCGCAGGTGCGGGAAGACGAACGCGACCGCTGGGAAACGGTGTTGGTCGAGGACTGGCACCCGGACAAGGCCACCGAGTTCAACGGTGCGGTGTGGCCCGCGCTCGGGTCCGCCGTGTGGGCCTTGCGGCATACGCGCACGTTCCGTGATGCGGTGTGTGTCGCGGTGGATCTGGGTGGCGATACGGACACCGTCGCCGCCATCACCGGCGGGCTCGCCGGGGCCGTCTACGGGTTCGACGGCATTCCGGCCGCCTGGCGCGCGGCCGTTCACGTCCCGCTCCCCGGCGCCCGGCCCGGCGAACGAGCTGTCTGGTGCGCCGACGACTTGGCGCGTTTGGCGGACGCACTGGCCGGATGACGCGCCCCACGCGGTAGGGTCACGGCGTCCGCTGACGGCACACCACACCGCGGACACCCAAGCCCGAGATCCACCGCATCGAGCGACGCATCACGCCGAAGAGCCGGCGGGCCACAGAACCACCGCACCAGTGCACCCCCGCACCACCGAACCAGTGCACGAGCACCACAGAACCACGGACGATCGCACCATCGAACGACCGCACCACCTGTACGCACCACCTGTACGCACCACCGTAACCAGACGCGGCACACGGGGAGTCGGCCATGGGGCGCGAGGCGAGGCATCGTCTGCCGAAGGAACTGCGCGGGGAGCGCCCGAGGTCCGAGCGGCGCAAGTCCGAGCGTTCGGCTTCCGGGCATGCCGCCCCCGAGCCTCCGGCCCCTGAGCTTTCGGCCATCGAGCGCGTGCGATCCGAGCGTCTCGCGCTCGAACGCCCGGATCCCGAACGCGCAGCGCTCGAAACCTCGAGGTCCGAACGGCCGATCCGCGAACGAGAAAGCCGTCAACGAGTCTTTCCCCAAAGTGCGTTCCGCGGCCGCGCGGCCTTCGAACGCCGTCCCGCCCCCGTTCCCGCCAAGCCGGACAGTCCCACACCGCCGCCACCCCCGCGCCGCCGCCGCTACCTCGTGTGGACCGTCTCCCTCCTCATCGTGGCCCTCACCATCACGACCGGCACGCTAGTCGCGCTCTCCTACACCGACTCCGGACGGGACGGCCGCGACCGGTTCGGGCCCAACTTCGACACGCTGCCGGCCGGGCCGCTCCCCAGCGAGACGTTCGGCTTCTACCGCGTGGACAAGGACGCGGACGGCCGCTGGGGGTTGCGCACGCCCGACGGGCGCCCGTTCTACTCGCTGGGCGTCGATGCGGTGCGGCCCGGCGAGGACACCGATCGTGCGACCGGCACCTGCACATACTGCGCCGCCATGTCGGCCGCCTATCCCGATCCGGCGGACTGGATCTCCGCGACGACCAAGCGGCTCGGTACGTGGGGCTTCAACACGCTCGGGGCCGGGTCGGACTATGCGATGTTCGGGCCGAGCTTTGCGTACGTTCCCCAGCTGGACTTCGACGGCGGCTGGCAGCCCGGCGGCCAGTCCGGCACCACGCATGACTGGTTCGATCCCGCGTTCGCCGACCACGCTGCCGATGTGGTGCGTGCCAAAGTGGCGCCGCTTGCCGTCGACCCGTACCTGATGGGCTGGTACCTCGACGACAAGCCGAATTGGGGCTTGGGCCAGAGCGGCAGTACGACGCTGCTCGAGGCGTACCTCGCGCTCCCCGACGGCGCGCCGGGGCGGCTGACGGCCGAGCAATACCGCGGCGATCCGCAGGGCTTCGTCCGGGTCGCCGCCCGGCGCTACTTCGAGGTGACGACGCGCGCGGTGCGCCAGGTCGACCGGCACCACCTCATCCTCGGGTTCCGCGCCTCGCTGCTGTCCACCCCTGTCGAGGTGGTGAAGGAAGCCGGTTCCTGGGTGGACGTGTTCAGTGTCGACGCCTTCCAAGCGACGGATGAAGCGAAAGAGTTCACCACCACGCTCGGCGGATCGTCGGTGGTCGCCGCGGAACCCGATCTGCGGGCGTTCCACGAGCTGAGCGGACGCCCGGTCCTGGTGTCCGGCTTCACCGCCCTCGCCGCCGACGCCGGACTGCCCAACACCGTGCCCGGCGCCCAGATTGTCGACGCCGACCAGGACCGGCGCGCCGAGCGCTACGCCCAAGTCGCGCAGACGTTCTTCGACACGCCGTGGATCGTGGGCGTGCACTGGTTCCGGTACGTCGACCAGCCCGCCGGCGGACGTACCCCCGACGGCGCGGACGGCAACGTCGGCGTGGTCGGCCTCGACGACCAGCCCTGGTCCGTCCTGACCGACCGCATGTCCGCCGTGAACGCGAAGGCGCCATACCACGACGGGTATGCCACACCGACACCATAAGTCGCCGGTAAGTCAGGCCGACACGGTAAGCCGCCGACAAGCCACGCCACCGGCAAGCCACATCACCGGCAGCCACGCCGCCGCCCGACCCGCCCCGTCCCGAGCGGGCCGCGCGCCCCGCCCTCGCCCCACCGCGCCTAGGATCGCCCCATGTCATCTTCTGTACGTCATGTCACGATCGACTGCCGTGAGCCGTACACGCTGGCGCTGTTCTGGGCCGAGGCGCTCGGCGGAAAGCTCGGCGAAGGCGATGAGCCCGGGGACGACGAGGTGCTCGTCGAGAACCCGGTCGTGGGGCTGCTGTTCGAGCGGGTGCCGGAGCCCAAGGAGATCAAGAACCGGGTGCACCTCGACCTCCAGCCGCGGGACCGCAGCCGCGACGCCGAGGTCGAACGGCTGACCGCCCTGGGTGCGACCGTCGTCGACGACCGCCGGACGCCGGACGGCAAGGGCTGGGCCGTCATGGCGGACCCGGAAGGCAACGAGTTCTGCGTCGAACGCAGCGCCGCGGAACTGGCAGCCACCGAGGGACCCACCGAGGGATCCACCGAAAGCGCCACCTGAAGCGCAATCTAAAGCGCGCCACCGAAAGCGCCACCGAAAGCCCAACCCAAGCCTGAACGCACCGGGGCAGGGCGGCACCAAGCCGCCCGGCCCCGGTGTCGAGCCCTACCTCCTCCGGCCGCGGTCGGAAACCGGGGTCCGGATCACCGCGCCCGGTGCAGCACCTGCAGCTCCGTGAACCCGTACAGTCCCCAAGGCCCGTTCTCCACGCCGATGCCGCTCCACTTCGCGCCGCCGAAGGGCTGGTTCGGGGCGAGGGCGAGGTGGGTGTTGACCCAGGCGGTGCCGACGTCGAGGCGGGCGGCGACGTCCGCGGCGCGGTCCGGGTCGCCGGACCACACCGAGCCGCCAAGGCCGAAGCGGCCGGTGTTGACGTGGTCGACGGTCGCCTCGAGGTCGCGGTACGTGACCACGGGCAGCGCGGGCCCGAACTGCTCCTCGTCGACGATGCGCGAGCCGTTGCCGACCCCGGTGAGGATGGTCGGCGCGTAGAAGTAGCCGCCGCCGTCGCCGACCTCCAGGCGCTGGCCGCCCGCCACGGCGACCGCGCCGCCGGCCAGCGCGTCCTCGACGAGTTCGTTCACCCGCTCGAACTGGGGCTTGTTGTTGACCGGGCCGAGCTGCACGCCCTCGTCGGTGCCGACGCCGACGCGTACCGCCTTGGCCTGCGCCGCGAGGGCCTCGACCAGGTCGTCGTGCAGGGACTCGGGGACGTACACGCGCTTGACGGCCGCGCACACCTGGCCGCTGTTGGTGAACGCGCCCCAGAAGATGCGCTCGGCGATCTTCGCCGGGTCGGCGTCGTCGAGGACGATCGCGGCGTCGTTGCCGCCGAGTTCAAGGGTGACGCGCTTGAGGTCGGGGGCGGCCGACGCGGCGACGTGCTTGCCGGTGGCGACCGAGCCGGTGAAGCTGATCTTGCGGGCGAGCGGGTGGGCGGTCATCCACGCGCCGAGTTCGTCGCCGCCGCTGACCGTGTTGACCACGCCGGCCGGGAGGACGTCGCGCAGGATCTCGCCGACGATCAGCGTGGACAGCGGAGTGTAGGGCGACGGCTTGATGACGACCGTGTTGCCCGCCCGCAGCGCCGGGGCGATCTTCCAGAACGCGAGGGTGAGCGGGAAGTTCCACGGGGTGATGGCGGCGACCACGCCGACCGGGCGGCGGACCACCTCGACCAGGCCGCGTTCGTCGTCCTGGATGACCTCGCGGGGCAGTTCGAGGCCCGCGTAGTAGTTCAGCCAGGCGGCGGCGGTGTAGACCTCGCGGACCGCGTCGCCCAGCGGCTTGCCCTGTTCGGCGGTGAGGATCGCGCCGATGTCGTTCGCGCGGGCGGTCAGCGCGGCGGCGCAGGCGCGCAGGGCGGTGCGGCGGGCATCCTCGTCGCGGCGCCACGCGGCGAACGCGCGGTCGGCGGCGGCGAACGCGGCGTCGAGCTGGTCGCGCGAGCAGTCCGGGGCCTGCGCGAAGACCGCGCCGGTCGCCGGGTTGACGACGCCGATGGTCGCGGCGGTCTCGACCGCCGCGCCGTCGATGGTCATGGAGGGGGTGGCGGTCATGGACGGCTCCGTTCTCGTGGTTCGTGGTCCCGACCCTGACCGGGCGGCGCCGGTAAGTCCAGAGGGACAGCTGTGCACTCTCCCCGCGATCCCGACTCGGCGGTCGGAAATCCGCCTTGTGCGTCGGTTCGATGCTTGACACCCCGAGCGAGGCCCGGGATAGGCTGGGCTTAGCGCCCGTTCAGTAACTCTGTGTGCCTATCGCCGCCCCGGCGTCACGCCGCGTCGGGGGCTGCCGATCGGCCCGTGTCACCGCAGTTCGCCCACCTCGCCCACCACCGCGACGGGAGACCGCCCCATGACCACCGCAGTGATCGTCGACGCCGTCCGCAGCGCTTCCGGCAAAGGCAAGCCCGGCGGCGCGCTGTCCGGCACCCACCCGGTGGCCCTGCTCGGGGAGGTGCTGCGCCACTTGGTCGAGCGCAACGGCCTCGACCCGGTGCTCGTGGACGACGTCATCACCGGCTGCGTCTCGCAGGGCGGCGACCAGGCCCTCAACATCGCCCGCAGCGCGCTCCTCGCCGCGGGCTTCCCCGAGTCGGTGCCCGGCACCACCGTCGACCGGCAGTGCGGATCCAGCCAGCAGGCCGCGCATTTCGCCGCGCAGGGCGTGATCGCGGGCGCGTACGACATCGCCATCGCGGCGGGCGTCGAGTCCATGAGCCGGGTGCCGATGGGCTTCACCGCGCAGGGCCGCAACCCGTTCGAACCGCTGGCCGAGCGGTACCCCGACGGCCTGATCCCGCAGGGCTACTCCGCCGAACTCATCGCGGCTCGTTGGAAGTTCGACCGCGAGGAACTCGACGCCTTCTCGGCCCGCTCGCACCGGCTCGCGGCCGAGGCCGCCGCCGCGGGTGCCTTCGACCGGGAGATCGTGCCGATCGCGGTCACCGGGCCGGACGGGTCGGCGTACGAGCACCGCGTCGACGAGACCGTGCGCGCGTCGACGACTCCGGAAGGGCTCGCCGGGCTGAAGCCGGCGTTCGTCCACGAGGCCATGGGCGCGCGCTTCCCGGAGATCGACTGGCGCATCACCCCGGGGAATTCGTCGCCGCTGACGGACGGCGCCTCGGCCGTTCTGATCATGAGCGAGGAGAAGGCGAACGCGCTCGGGCTGACCCCGAGGGCCCGGTTCCATGCGTTCGCGGTGACCGGCGACGACCCGCTGCTCATGCTCACCGGGGTGATCCCGGCGACCCGCAAGGTGCTGGAGCGCGGCGGGCTCGACATCGACGACATCGACGCGTTCGAGGTCAACGAGGCGTTCGCCCCGGTGCCGCTGGCTTGGGCGAAGGACACCGGCGCCGACCTGGCGAAGACCAACATCCGCGGCGGCGCCATCGCGCTCGGCCACCCGCTCGGCGCGTCCGGCGGACGCCTCATGGCCACCCTGCTCGGCGTGCTGGAGGCCACCGGCGGACGCTACGGCCTCCAGACCATGTGCGAAGGCGGCGGCATGGCGAACGCCACCGTCATCGAACGGCTCTGACGAAGCATCAGCGGTAATGGCGGGAGTTCCGCCCGACCCGGCCGGCCTCGACCCGAGGGACAGACATCATGCGTATCGAAGGAAACGTCGCCCTCGTCACCGGGGCCGCTTCGGGCCTCGGCCGGGCGACGGCGGAACTCCTGCACGCCAAGGGTGCGTCCGTCGTCCTGCTCGACCTGCCCGGCACGGCCGGCAAGGACGCGGCCGCGGCGCTCGGCGACCGCGCGGTCTTCGCGGCCGCGGACGTGACGTCCGAGGACGAGGTCGGCGCCGCGCTCGACATGGCGCAGACGATGGGACGTCTCGCCATCACCGTCAACTGCGCGGGAATCGGCAGCGCCGCCCGCACGGTCGGCCGCAACGGCGCCTTCCCGCTCGACCTGTTCGAGCGGACGGTCCGCATCAACCTCGTCGGCACCTTCAACGTCATGCGGCTGGCCGCCGAGCGCATGGTCGGCAACGACCCGCTCGACGGCGACTGCGGCGTGATCGTCAACACCGCCTCGGTGGCCGCGTTCGACGGCCAGATCGGACAGGCCGCCTACAGCGCCTCCAAGGGCGGGATCGTCGCGCTGACGCTGCCCGCCGCCCGCGACCTCGCCGCCCGGGCGATCCGCGTGATGACCATCGCGCCCGGCACATTCGAGACTCCGCTGCTCGGCTCGCTGCCGCAGGAGGCGAAGGACTCGCTGGGCAGCCAGGTGCCGCACCCCAGCCGCCTCGGGCAGCCGTCCGAATTCGCCGCACTCGTCGCGCACATCGTGGAGAACGGCATGCTCAACGGCGAAGTGATCCGCCTCGACGGGGCGATCCGGATGGCACCGAAGTAGTCCGGAGGCAAGCGGAAGTCAGTCCTTCGTGCGGTGCCCGACGGCGGCAAGCGCGATCTCCACGTACCGGCCGGCGATCTCCTGCGGCGTCAGGCGACCGTACGGCCGGTACCAGTTCGCCACCGCCTGCGCCATCGTCAGCACCGCACGCCCGGCGTCCACCGGGTACGGGGTGGTGAAGTCGCCGCGGGCCACCGCATCGCGCACGCTGGTCTGTACGAGGGCTTCGAGTTCGTCGCGCATCGCGATGTACCTGGCCCGGTTGTCCGGTTCGAGGCTGCGCGTCTCGGTGTCCAGGAACGCCATCGGTGCCCGGTTGGCCATGTACAGCACGATGCACTCGACCAGCGCGCTGAACCGCTCCACCGGGTCCGGCCCGGCTTCCTCGACGGCCGAACGGCAGCGGCCCAGCACCGCGTTCATCGAGCCGAGGAGCAGTTCGACGAGCAGTGCCTGCTTGTTCTGGTAGTGGTAGTAGAGCGCGGGCACGGTGACGCCGACGCGGCGTGCGATGTCGCGTACGGTCGTGCCGTGGTAGCCGTGCTCGTCGAACGCGTCCAGTGACGCGGCGAGGATGGGCGGCAGTCGGACCGGCTCGTAGGCCCGCCAGTCCGTGTGGCCGTCCGGCCGCAGATCCGCCACCATGCCCGTACGTCCTCCGCCTTGCCGTGGCCTGCGCCGACGCGCAGGCGAAATCCGAGTCTAGCGAGCGCTCGATATGCGCAGCAGGCACATGAGGCCGGCTGCGGCGCATTTTTGACGGTAAGTCAGGTGTCAGCCGCCGGACTGCGCCGCCGGCGCCAGGTCCGGGATCGCCGCAAGTTCGGTCCGGGAGAGAATGCCCAGCTTGGGATACGCCTTGTACAGGTGGTGTCCGACCGTGCGCGGGCTGAGGAACAGCTGCGCGGCGATGTCGCGGTTCGACAGCCCCTGCGCGGCGAGCCGGGTGATCTGCAGTTCCTGCGGGGTGAGGACGGCGAGCGCGCCGGTCGGCGGGGCGCTCGCGCGGGCGGCCGACGCGGTGCCGGACGCGTCCAGTTCGCCGCGCGCCCGCTCGGCCCAGGGGCGAGCGCCGAGGCGTTCGAACTCCTCCAGTGCGGTGCGGAGTTGGGTGCGCGCGTCGGTCTTGCGGCGCATGCGGCGCAGCCATTCGCCGTACAGGAGTGCGGTGCGTGCGCGTTCCATCGGCCGCCGGTCGGGCTCGTGCCGGGCGAGGGCGGCGGTCCACAGGTCTTCGGCGGCGTCGTCGTCGGCGAGGAGGGCCTGGCAGCGCAGCACCATGGCTTGGGCCCAGCGTTGGCGGGAACGTTCGGCCCAGCGTTCGAAGCGCGCCAACTGATCGGCTGCCCGTTCGGGTTCACCGATCCGGACGGCGGATTCGACGAGGTCGGGCGCGCTGCGGGTGGCGCAGATGTGATGGCGCAGGGGTGCCCGCGCGAGCTGTTCCAGGCGGGTGACGGCGGCGCCGGCACGGCCGAGGCCCAGGTCGAGGATGCCGAGTGCCCAGTAGGCCCAGGGGGTGCCCGCGGCCATGGCGCCGCCGGTTCCGGTGGCGAGGGCTGCGTCGGCGGACCGGTGGCAGGCTTCTTCGTCGCCTTCGACCGCGCGCAGCAGCGCGAGCACGCTGTGGAACTGGCTGATCCACTGCTGCTGCCCGGTGTCTTCCGCGAAGCGGAGGGCTTCGGTGGCGGTGGCGAGGGCATCGGTGTGCAGGTCTTGGAACTGCTCCGCTTCGACCTTGAAGAACAGCAGGGTGGGCAGCCGTCCGATGCCGCCGCGCTTCCGGCTGTCCTCGACGAGGCGCGCCGCGAGGTCGTGCGCGTCGGAGTCCTGGCCCTGGGTCAGGGCGAGCCCGCACAGCAACTGCAGGACCCGGGCGTCGACTTCGGCACCTGAGGCGTCCTCGATGCGGCGCACGTCGGCGAGGACGTCGCCGAGCAGCGGGGGCGGCGCTCCGTCGGGGTCCTCGGCGGCGCGGCCGAGTGCCGCGACCAGGTACTGCGCGACCGGGGTGATCGGGTCGTCCGCGGGCAGCTCGATCGCAGCCAACCGGTCGATGGTGGTGAGGAGTTCGGCTTCGCCGACGTACCACCCGGCGTGGGCGGCCTGGACGAGCAGGCGGGCGGCCTGTCCGGGGACGGCGTCCGCGGTCTCGTCGGCGCCCGCGACCAGCACCTTGTGCGCGCTGGGGAAGGCCCCTTGCCAGAAATCCGCGAGGCCGTGCACCAAGGCGAGGGTGGCGCGGTCGGCGGGATCGTGGGCGCCCGCGGCGCTGCGGGCCGCGAAGTCGCGGGCGCGGTCGAGGTCGCCCGCTTCGGAAGCCCACTGGGCGGCTTGGGCGAGGCGGCGTACCCGGCCGTCGGGATCGACGGTCAGACGGGCCGCGTACTCGTACGCGCGGGCCGCCGAGGCGTAGCCGCCGCGTTCGCGGGCACGCCCGGCGGTCGCCTCCAGGGCGTCGGCGACGTCTTCGTCGGGCCCGGTGGAGGCCGCGGCGAGCTGCCAGGCGCGCCGGTCGGCCTGGTCGGGTGCGTCGAGCGCGGACGCGAGGGCGCGGTGCGCGGCCAACCGACGGTCGAGGGGGGCGCGCTGGTGGACGGCGGCGCGGATCAGCGGGTGCCGGAAGCGCGGCACCCCGTCGGCGACGTGCAGCAAGTCGGCGGTACGCGCGGGCTCCAGGTCCGCGGCTCCGGCACCGAGCGTCTCGGCGGCCCGCAGCACCACTCCGAGGTCCCCGGTGTCGTCCAGCGCGGCGAGCAGCAGCAGCGACTGGGTGGCCTCGGGCAGCCTGCTGACCTGGCCGTGGAAGGCGAGTTGGAGACGGCTGGTGAGCGGCAGTTGGCCGGGCCGGAAGACCGCCGCCTTGTTCTCGCCCTCCAACGCGACGGGCAGTTCGCGCAGCGCCAGCGGATTGCCGTGCGCTTCGGCGAGGACCCGGAACCGGGCGGCGGGAGACAGGCCGGCCGCATGCGCGTCCAGCAGCGCCCCCGCGTCCGTCGCGGCCAGACCGGACAGCCGCAATTCCGGCAGCCCCGGCGCAGGGAACGAGCCTTCGCCGTCGCGGGCGCCGAACAGCATCACGACCCCCTCCGCGTGCAGGCGGCGGGCGGCGAACACCAGCGCGTCGGAGGAGACCCGGTCGAGCCACTGGGCGTCGTCGACGACGCACAGCAGCGGCCCGTCGCCCGCGTACTCCGACAACAGCGACAGCACGGCCAAGCCCACGAACATCGGCTCGGGGGCCTGCCCCGACGCCAAGCCGAGCGCGGCGTCCAACGCGCGGCGCTGCGGCTCGGGGATCGCGGCCGCGTGCCCGAGGGCGGGGCGCAGCAGCATGGTGAGGCCCGCGTACGGCAGGTCCGCCTCGAACTCGACCCCCGTGCCGCGCACGACGGGTACGCCGTCGGCGGCCGCGACCGCATGGTCGAGCAGCGTCGTCTTGCCGATGCCGGCTTCGCCGCGCACCACGAGGACCCCGCTCGTCCCGTCGCGTGCCGCGCCGATCAGCGACTCGACCGCGGCCTGTTCCTGCGCCCGCCCGTGGATCATGCTTCGCACCGTAGCGCCCCGCGCGGGCCGGCGTGCCGGGGGAGGCCCGCGGCTGTGACTTACGCCGGACTACCGGACGACTTACCCAAGTACTTATGCGTGACTGATTCCGTGCTTCGGCGATCTCCGTAGCTTCTTGACCTGCGGAAAGCACCCCGGAACACCGAGACCGGGGGCCGCGGACCGGCCCGGCGGATCCTCTCCGACCACGGCCGGGAGACACGGAAGGACCCACCGCCATGACCACCACCCCCGCCACCACCGTCGACTTCGCCGCCGCCGTCGAGCGCTACCTCGCCGCCTGGAACGAGACCGACGCCGTCAAGCGCCGCGCCCTCGTCGAAGCCGCCTACACCCCCGACGCCACCTACACCGACCCGCTCGCCGCGGTCGCCGGACACGACGGCATCGACACGGTCATCGGCGCGGTCCAAGGCCAGTTCGCCGGGCTGGTGTTCACCCTCGGCGGCCCGGTCGACGGCCACCACGACATCGCCCGCTTCCCGTGGCACCTCGGCCCCGCGGGCGGCGAAGCCCTCGCCATCGGCTTCGACGTCGTCGCCCTCGACCCCGCCGGCCGCATCACCACCGTCCACGGCTTCCTCGACAAGGTCCCCGCCGGACTGTGACGGCGCGCTTACCGCAGCCCGCCCGCCGCTTACCGACGCCTGCACCGACGCCTGCTCGCTTACCGAAGCCTGCGGGCTTACCGAAGCCCGCCCGCTTGCCGAGGCCCATCCGCTCGTCCAGGCCTGCCCGCCGACCGCCGGTCGGCCACCCGGAAAGGATCCGACCGTGTCGACCAGCACCACCACCCCGCGCGCCGCCGAGGCGGAGGCCGCCCCGCCGACGACCACGTCGTGGATGCCGCTCGCCGTCCTGCTCAGCGGCATCTTCATCACCACGCTCGACTTCTTCATCGTCAACGTCGCGATCCCCGCGACCCAGGCCGACCTCGGCGCGAGCGCCGCCGCGATCCAGTGGGTCGTCGCCGGCTACGGCCTGGCCCTCGCCGCCTCGCTGATCCTCGGCGGCCGCCTCGGCGACATGTTCGGCCGACGCCGCATGTTCGGCACGGGCATGGCGCTGTTCACCGTCGCCTCCGCGGCCTGCGGGCTGGCGCAGAACTCCGAACAGCTCATCGTCGCCCGCGTCGTCCAGGGCGTCGCCGCGGCGCTGCTGATGCCGCAGGTCCTCGGCTTGGTGAACGTGGTCTACGACGGCGCCCGCAAGGCCAAGGCGTTCACCGCCTACGGCATGACCATCGGCTTCGCCGCGGTCTTCGGCCAGCTCATCGGCGGCAGTCTGATCGCGATCGACCTGTTCGGCCTCGACTGGCGGAGCATCTTCTGGATCAACGTGCCCGTCGGCATCGCCGCCATCGTCCTCGCCCCGCGCTGCATCCCGGAGAGCCGCGGCACCGGCGGCACGCGCCTCGACCTGGTCGGTGCGGACCTGGTGGTGCTCGGGCTGGTCGCCATCGTGCTGCCGCTGGTGCAGGGCCGCGAGCAGGGCTGGCCGCTGTGGACGTGGCTGTCGCTCGCCGCCGCCCCGGTGCTCCTCGGCATCTTCGTCGCCTACCAGCGCCGCCTGGCCGCCCGCGGCGGGTCGCCGCTGATGGATGTGGCGATGTTCCGCGAGCGCTCCTTCTCCGCCGGACTCGCCGTCACACTGTCCTACCAGATGGCCATGGCATCCTTCTTCCTCGTGCTGGCGCTCTACCTGCAGATGGGGCAGGGCATGACGGCACTGCGCTCGGGCCTGCTGTTCACGATGCTCGGCGTCGGCTACTTCGTGGGCGCCGCCCAGGCCGGCAAGGTCGCAGCGAAACTCGGCCGCCAGGTGCTCGCACTCGGTGGCGGGCTGACCGCGATCGGCTACGCGATCATCGGCGACACCGTCCACATGATCGGCGTGAGCGGCTCCGTCGGCTGGCTGGTCCCGGGCTTCCTGATCGCCGGGTACGGCATGGGCTTCGCGCTCGTCCCGATGTCCCCGATCGTGCTCGCCGGGGTCAGCCCCCGGTATGCAGCCTCGGCGGCCGGCGTGCTCAACACCGCCCAGCAGGTCGGCGGCGCGCTCGGTGTTGCGGTGGTGGGGATCGTGTTCTACGACCGGCTCGGCGGCGGCCTGGCCGCCAACGACTACGCCCACGCCTTCACCTGGGCGATGATCCCGATGATCGCCTTCCCGCTGCTGACGGCGGCGCTGGTGCAGCTGCTGCCGAAGGCGGGAGCGGGGGCACGGGCGGAAAGCACCGCGGATCGGAACACTGCGGATCGGAAGATCGCGAGCTGACCGCCGGACCGGATCGCGGCCGATCGGAAGATCGCGAGCTGACGGCCGGACCGGATTGCGGCCCGGTGCCCGCCCCCTCGGAGGGGCGGACACCGGGCCGCTCTGCGTTGTCTGCGTTGTCTGCATCTGCGTTTGCTGGTCCGTGCGGCGCCTCCGGGCGGATTCCCGGAGTTTTCCGGCCGGAAGGGTTCCCGTCGCCGTGCCGGGGCATGCTGAGGATCACCGCTGCGGCGGTCGATCATCGGTGAGTCGACGGCATCCAAGGGTGACCGATTGACTACCCAAAAGGACTTATCCCAGTCGAATGCGCATCGGGTTAGTCTGAATCCGATCGAAAATCCGAGCGCACGGCCGGCTTCACGGCGGCTGTGTCGTGGAGTAGGTCGTTCCGTAAGTCGTTCTGTTAGTCGTTCCGTAAGTCGTTCTGGTCGTCGTTCGGGAAGTGGTCCTGGAACGCCCCTGGGAGGTCCGGCATGTCGAACACCGAAGTACGTCGACTGAGCCCGGTCTCCGGGTTCCCGTTCGCGGTCCGCGCGACATCCGGCGCGGAAGCCCGCGCCACCGAACTCGCCGCCCGCACCGAACGTGTCGTCACCTGGCTGACCGACGCCCTGCACTTCACCCCGAACTTGCGGCTGAGCGTCGCGGGCGAATCCGACTGGGCGGACGTCACCGACATGCCGCTGTACGGCATGCCCCACGCACATGCCGCGGAAATCGCCGTGCCGATCGGCGAAGCACCGTTCTACGCCGACCAACTTGCTTCGTATGAGCCGTACTTGACGGACGCCACGCGTGCCAACCTGCGCGAGGAATTCGGCGAGCAGGGATCGCTTACGCCGTACTACGAAGCGATCCACGTCCACGAACTGGTGCACCTCTACCACCAGCAAGGCTGGGACAAATATCCCGACCTGTGGCTCGTCGAACTGCACGCCAACATGGGCATGATCGGCTATCTCAACGAGATGGAACCGGACATGCTCCCGGCGGTGCAGGCCCTGACCGCCGTCGGGTACGACCTGGGCGCGGCCGACCTCCCGTACCGCGACCTCGCCGACCTGCCGAAGGCCCTCGACCGCGGCCTCTTCGACTACGCCTGGTACTTCTTCCACCTCACCGTCGCCGCCGACGAACTGTGGGAGACCGGCGGCACGCGCCTGTTCCGCCGCCTGTACGAGTACGTCCGGGCACGGCAGCACGCCGCGAATCCGGGACCGGTGACGCGGGACGAGATGTGGGCGGTGCACCCGGCGCTGGCGCAGATGATGGAGGAATGGCCGCCGTGAGGCGGAGCCTGCCGCAGGCCATGCCGCGCAGGCCCCGCCGTCGCGACGTGGTCGGTCATTCCGGTCGTTCGGGTCGTTCCGATCGTTCCGGTTGTCCGATCGTTCCGGTTGTTCGGTTTTAGAGGTGTGGCCGCTTGTCGGCGTGGTCAGCTGTAGAGGCGGCCGGCGAAGCGGCGGGTGAAGCCGTCGTCGGAGTCCGCGGTGACCGTGATGTCGTAGCGTCCGGCGGCGGTGGCGGGCAGATCGGTCTGGTACGTCTCGCCCGGCGCGACGGTGACCGTCGCCGCGGACCCGCCCGACGCACCTTCCGCCGCATTCGCCGCGATCGTGAACACGGCCGCCTTGCCGCCGGAGTTCGTGAGCGTGAGCGTCAGCTTGCGGCCCGGGCGATCGACGACCGCCGCCTCCGGGTGTGCCTTTCCGGCGTCGCGCCAGGTGCGGACGTCGCCCTTGAAACCGCGCAGGTAGCCGTCCGGGCCGTGCGCGTCGATGTCGTACGGCCCGCCGCTCACACCCAGCGCGCTGAAGTAGTCCTGCACGCTGCCGCCGGCCGGGACGGTGTACTGCCACGCGCCGAAGTTGCGGTGGTTGACCGTGTACATCGAGAACCCGGCGCCGAGCTGCCCGGTGTTGGTGACCTTGATCCAGAAGGTGCCGTTGTCGCTCTGCGTCCACGACGACGTCGCGAACCCGTAGGCGAGCGGCAACCCTTCGCGGTCGCCGCTCTCCTGCCCAGGCTGGTGCTGGATGATCGGCGGGGTGAGCGGCGGCAACTTCCAGCGCTGACCGGCGAGATCGTCGAGGAGCTTCTTGGTGTCCGGCAGTGTCGGGAACGACACGTTCGCGCCCGTGAACGCGAACGCGCTGAGCAGGTCGCCGCAGACGGTGCGGCGCCACTGGGAGATGTTGGTCTCGCGGACGCCCGTCCACCGTTCCAGGAAGCGCAGCACGGACGTGTGGTCGAACACCTCCGAACACGTCCGTGCCCCGCGGCTCCACGGCGAGATCACGATCATCGGCACCCGCGCCCCGAGGCCGATCGGCTGCCCGTTGACGAATTCGTCCGGCGTGCCCGCCGGGGGAGTAGGGGGAACGACGTGGTCGAAGAAGCCGTCGTTCTCGTCGTAGTTGAGGAACACGACGGTCTTCGCCCACACTGCCGGGTTCTTGGCGAGCGCGTCGAGCACGTACGAGGCCGTGAAGTCGGCCCCCTGCGCGGGCGCGTAGTTCGGGTGCTCGGACTGTGCCTCGGGCGCCACCACCCAACTGACCGCCGGCAGCCGCCCGGCGGCGACGTCGTCCGCGAAGGCGGTGGCGCCGCGGCGCGTCATGCCGTTGACCCACAGCGACGAGTCCTGCGGTGCGTTCTGGAACTGCTTGAACCACGCGAGCGCGTTGTCGTCGTAGTTGTCCTGCTGCTGGTACACGCGCCACGAAACCCCGGCCGCCTCAAGGCGCTCCGGGTACGTCGTCCACGTGTACCCCTTCTCGCTGTTGTCCGTCACCGGCCCGCCGGCCTCGCCGCGCGGGTCGATCGTGCCGGTCCACAGGAACAGCCGGTTCGGGTTCGTGGACGTCATCGACGAGCAGAAGTACTGGTCGCAGACGGTGAAGTTGTCGGCGAGCGCGTACTGGAACGGGATGTCGGCACGGGTGTAGTACCCCATCGTCATCCACGTCTTTGCAGGAATCCAGTTGCTGTACTGGCCGTTCGCCCAGGCACTGTGCCCGCCGTCCCAACTGTGGTCGAGCCCGTTGACGCGCTGCGCGTTGGTCTTCGCCGTGTCGAGGTGCCAAGGCAGCAGCGTGGTACCGCCGTTCAGTCCCAGCAGGCGCTGGTGCAGGGCATCACCGCCGTTGGCGAACCGGACGAGCGAACGGTCGTTGTACCCGCGCACACCCGCCAGGGTGCCGAAGTAGTGGTCGAAGCTGCGGTTCTCCTGCATGAGGATGACGACGTGCTCGATGTCGTCCAAGGTGCCCGGCATACCGTCCGTCGCGGCCACCGCCTCCGCAACCACAGGAGACAAACCGGACCCGGCGAGCGCCACACCCGCACCGGAAGCCGCCGCGGCACCGATGAAGCAGCGGCGGGAAAGCGGAGACATACGAAGTCCTCCCAGACGTCGGCGCGCCCCGGCCGCCCCTGTTGGGGACGGTTGTGGTTCGTGGTCTGTAGTTCGTGCTCGGCGGTTCGGGGTCCGTGGTTCGGAGGCGGTGGGTCGGTGGCGCCGGTCGAGCCTTGCGGCCCGGCCGTTCCCACCGTTCCTTCCGCTCCGCTTCCGTTCCTGCCGTTCCACCCCGTCCCTACCGGCCGGTAACGCGATCGAGGCCATCGTTGCGGGTCGGCGGGTGTGCGTGCAGGGGGTTTCGGGGGGCCGGCGTGTTAAGTGCGGGGGAATTTTGGGGCGGGGCGAGAGGTGACACGTGGGGGAGTGGAGGTGACACGTGTGGGTGCGGTGGGTGCGGTGGGTGCGGTGGGTGCGGTGGGGACGTGGGGGTGGGTGAGGGCGTGGAGCGAGGTTGTCGTGGGGTGAGGTTGTCGTGCGATCCGGTCTGCTTGGGGCATCCCGTTGTGCTTTCGGGGCATCCCGGTCTGCTTTGCCGGCATTCCGGTGTGTGCGAACCATCCGGGGCCGGGGTGCGTTCTCCTCCATGACAGGGGTGGCACGGAGGACGATCGGCTCGGCTGGGAGGGTGGCACATGCCAGG
The DNA here is from genome assembly GCF_049534875.1 of Uniformispora flossi. Classification (NCBI taxonomy): domain Bacteria; kingdom Bacillati; phylum Actinomycetota; class Actinomycetes; order Kitasatosporales; family Streptomycetaceae; genus Uniformispora; species Uniformispora flossi. The sequence goes on along the minus strand of NZ_JBMULZ010000001.1, from coordinate 772,897 downwards.
GAGCGTCAACGGCGGAAGGTCGGGGAGCAACGACATCGGGGGCGCTGATCTGACGCCCGGGGCGAACCGAGCGCTCCCGACCGGGACGCTGACCATGACCGTCCCCGGCCCCTTCGACCTCTCGCTCCTCATCACCGGCGACTCCGGCCGCGTCTCCGGCGACGCCGACTTCGTCTTCTTCAACCAGACCACCGCCCCCGGCGTCACCCTCCGCGACGCCACCACCGCGGCAGTCGACCCACCCCGTCTCCGCGCCGGGGCAACCCGCGTCACCCTCGTCGTCAGCCCCGCCGACCCCAGCGTCCGCCTCGGCGCCCTCCCGGCCCCCACCCTCACGATCGCCACCTCCGCCACCGGCATCGCAACCCGCTTCACCCCGCACCCGGTGACCCGCGAAACCGTCCTCCTCCTCGCCGAGCTGTACCACCGCAACGGCATATGGAAGATCCGCGCCATCGGCCAGGGCTACGCCGACGGCCTGGCGGGCATCGCCCGCGACTTCGGCGTCGACGTCACAGAAGACACCGAGTCCCCAACAGCCCCTCCCGCCTCCCCACCCCCCTCAACCTCTCCAGGCTCTCCCAACCTCCCCGCATTCGCCCCTGGGATCCCTTCCTCCCCCCTGGCCCAATGGCGTACCGAGGTCATCGCCCTCACCAACGCCGAACGCACCCGCGCCGGCCTGGGCACCCTCGCCGAGGAAGCCCGCCTCACCACCGCCGCCCAGTCCCACAGCGACGACATGGCCGGCCGCAACTACTTCGACCACACCGGCCTCGACGGCCGCCACCCCGCCGACCGAGTCACCGCCGCCGGCTACACCTACCGCCGCTGCGCCGAAAACATCGCCGCCGGCCAACAGTCCCCCGCCGAAGTAGTCGACGGCTGGATGAACAGCCCAGGCCACCGCGCCAACATCCTCACCCCCGACCTCACCCAAATCGGCATCGGCATAGCCCACGGCGGCACCTACGGCATCTACTGGACCCAGGTCTTCGGAACGCCGATGGGGAGTGCGAATCCGTTCGGGCGGTGAGGGTGGTGCGGGTGCGGGTGCGGGTGCGGGTGCCTGCCTGGGCGTAGGCCGGGCGCCGGACGAGTGTGCCGTCTCGGGCGGCCCTGACACGGGGGCTCCGTCGCGATGCGCGTCGGGTAGTCGGACGTCGAATCTGCAAAACGGCGAGTCCTGAGAACCAAGTCCGAGTCCTGAGTTGCAAGTCCGGGGTCGGCGTCCGGCGTCCGGCGTCCGGCGCCCGGCGGCCCGAGCCCAGGGCGCCGGGCCCTTGACCCCTGAACCACTCACGAGTGCCCGCCCCCCCCGCGGCACTCCCACATCCCCCGCCACTCAAAGCCGCTTGGCCACTCCCGCCTGCTCGGCTCGTCTCCGACCCTTCCCCCTCCGCGTTCTCGCGGTAGTCGCGCTGATGGGCTGTCCCCACCCGCACCACCTCCCACCAGCACCCCACCCCGATACCGCGTCGCAGGCACCTCCCGAACCTTGGTAAGGTTGTCCCAGACAACGCGGCCACGCCGCGGTCACCAGTCCGGGTGGCGGAATAGGCAGACGCGCTAGCTTGAGGTGCTAGTGCCCGAAAGGGCATGGGGGTTCAAGTCCCCCCTCGGACACATAATTGCCCCACGAGCTTCGGTTTCTGGGCAGCGTCGATTGGCACCCGTGCTTGGCCTCGGCCGAGGCGGGTGTTTGTCGTTGCCGGGGTCTGCTTCTGTCGATCACCTCCTTATTTCTCGGTACTGGCTGTCGGTTGCGCGCTGACCGGTGTCCGGTGCCGGTCGGCGCTGGGAGTCATCGGCCGATAGCGATCCTTTCCTTCCGTTCGGTGTCCGCAGTCACAGTGCGACCGGTCTGGTTGCAGATCAAGCCGATCCCGTCGGCGCGGAGGCAGGCGAGTGCGCCCGCGTGGTCCGGTGCCGTTTCCTCGCCGGTGCCCATCAGGTGGAGCGCTGGCAGATGGGCGAGGATCTGGTCTTCACGGGTGTATGCGTTCGGCGTCCGGTGTGGATCACGAGGCGTGGCGCTGGAGTGTCCGTGGCGGCAGCGGTACGCGGCGCGGCCGTTCGACCAGCACGACTCCATGAGTCGGCTGCACTGCCCACAGCGCAGGAGTCCGGCGAGCTGGTACGTCCGCCGGGCAGCCTTCCTCGCTGCTCGGATGGCCTGCGCGGCGGACGTACCCGGCTTCGCTGACCAGAGCCGGATGTGCCTGCTGCTCGGAGATCACCCACTCGTCCGGGGTATTGCGGCGCATGACGTCGCGGTGGCCGAGGGTGGTGTTGTCCGGGTCGATCAGCTCGTGGTCGGTGCGCTGCCGGTTCCACACCTGGCGGCCGGTGTAGCGCGGGTTGCTGAGAACCCCTTGCACCGAGGTGAGCGTCCAAGCCACAGCGGTTCGGTGCGGGTTGCGTTCGCGGTCTGCGGCGGCCGGGCACGGGATCTTCATGTCGTTGAGAGCACGGGTGATCCTGGCGACGCTGTGGCCGGCGAGGCGTTGCTGGAACATCCACGTGACGATGGGGCCGGTGTCCGGGTCGATGTCCATGCGCCGCAGTTGCACACCACGACGGGCGAGTGCGCGGTTCGGGTGCGGTCCGGCGTCCACGAGCCGGTAGCCGTACGGAGGCCGACCGCCGAGGTAGCGGCCTTGGTCGCGGGCCTGGACCAGCATCGCCGTGCGTGCCCGGATCCGTGCACGAGTGACCTCGCGTTTGGCCAGGACACCGAGCAGGACCATCAGTTCGTCGTGCGCCGCGAGCTGCGGATCGACCTCCCCGCCGAGCTCAGGCAGCCACACAGGGACGCCGTAGTGCTCGAAGACCGGGGCCATTGCGGCGAATTGCTGGCCGGAGAAGGCGCGTTCGCTTGATCCGATGATGATGGCGTCGAACCCGCGGTCCGGGTCGGCGAGGCCGCGAGCAGAGCAGCAGCCTCGGGGCGTCGCGCCCAGGGCAGCGAGCGGCTGTGGCCGACGTCGAAGAACTCCGCCACGATCCGCCCATGACCGGAGGCCACCGCATCGGCGCGCAACCGCTGCCACGCCCTTGACGTCACCGGGTCCTGGTGGTCCTCGGTGGAAACTCGGCCGTAGAACGCGAACCGCAAACCGCCTGCGGGTACCGCACCGTTCACCCGAGCCCCAGGCCGGCAGGCCCACGCGGCCAACTGACCTCGGGCGGCACCGGATTCGTTCCGGCTCGACACCGTGCTCGCTGTCATGGCCACCCCTCCGGAACGTCAACCGTCTTGCCCAGGAGCGTTTCCACGACGTACGGGAATCCCACCGTCCGCCAGGCCAGTTGGTCAGATCGAGCGGTCCTGGTTTCGGTTCGGGCGCGTTGGGACAGTCAGAATCTCTCGGCGATGTCGTGGGCAAGATGGGCCCTCTGCCAAGCGCAGCACAACCGGCCGGCCGAGCCGTTGCGCCGGTCAGCTTTGCGGGAGTTCACCAACGTCGGGGCGGTTCAGCTCAGACGAAAGTCCCTCGCGCGGACACAGGCGTCCAGCCTGGGGCCGAAGCCGCGATTGCCGGTGGTCGGCAGACGCCGCCAGTCTGCTACCGGGCCTCCTGGCAGCTGCCCGGACGTGATCGCCCACGCCACCAGCCTCGCCGCAGCCCCAGCTCACCTCCCGGGCCGACTCCCGGAAGAGAGACAGAACCGTCCCGCCCGCGCCAAGATGACGACGCCGATGGACGCCACCCGCCCCGCGGGCCCGGACGCCACGCCGTGGCGGCGTCGGGGATCCGGTGCGCAGACCGTCCAAGAGCGCATCCACCGACGCGTCAGAAGGTGGTCCCGGGGTTGGTGGGCCAACTGCCGATCGGTCCGGTGCGGGATCGCGGAGAGGTGCGGCTGGTAGGCGGCTGGGGCGACGTCGGGTTGGGCCGCCCGCTGCCCTCTGCGGCGAAGGAGATGGCCCTGCGCAGTTCCCACCAGCGGTCGCCGTCCCCGGTTCTGGGCGGAAAGACACTTCGGTCCTGCGCGGCGCAGTACGCGAACAACTGCCGGGCATCGGGGTCGGCTGCCTCGTAACGCTCCCACTGTTCGGTGGCGAACAGGAAGGCGGGGAGGCTGTCCTCGCCGAGCCAGGTCGGGGCGTACTGCGCCGAGGCCGCCGCAGCACGCGCCTCCGGGTCGCCCAGGATGGCGAGCCGGCACACGTCGTCGCGGGCGACGGGGTGCTCAAGCTGCCGGAAAGCGCGGCGGCAGGACGCTTTGAAGTCGTCCGACGCGGCGAGCGAGATGCCCTTGCGGAGCGAATTGACCGTGCCGTGAGGCCCACGGCGCCGGATGATCGGTTCGACGAGGTCGAGCCGGCCCTTGAGCGCGGCGATCAGGACCTCGGTCGCGGAGGTGTAACAGGGCGGTTCGCCGTCCGGTTCGGGGCCCAGCACCGGAAGGTTCGGATTCGCGGCGACGACGCGGGCGAGCGCGGTCGGGGATCCGTCCGTACGCCACAGGAGGTTGAGCAGGCGCTCCTCGTGTCGGTCGGGCTGCCGTGTGAGGTACGCCGCGACCTCCACTCCCGAGAAGAACGCCGCGTCGAGGGCGGCCAGAAGAGCGGGCTGGTCGGTCTCGGCGAGCAGACCCGACACCGGTCCGACGTCGCTGTGCGGCCCGGCGTCCTCGGTGCCGGTGGCGTCGACGATCCAGGTGGCGACGTCGCGATGTGCCGAGCCGCTCGGCGCCGGCAGAGGCAGTTCCGGATCATCGAGATACTTCACAATCCGCGTTCCCGGAGCATGCTCCGTGCCGGTGGCCGGCGCCAGCAGAAACTCGACGACCGGCCGCGGTGTGGGTCGCGGTTGCCTCCTGTGCAGCAGGTGTCCGTAGTCGTCCTCGCCCAGGCCACGCAGGACGGTGATGAATTCGCGTAACGCATAAGGACTTTCCACGACCCTGTCGGCGCAACGCGCAGCAATCACCGACGTCTTGCTGCCGTCGGCCGCCGCCCACAGTGTCTCGGCCAGCGCCTGCACCGGCCGCTGCTTGCGCGACCCGAACCTGTGCCGGCCGAACCCTCGATACAGCCGCCATCGCACCCGCCACACCAGCAACCACGCCGAGACCGGTCCACCCGCAGCAGTCCCGCTCCAGTTCCTATGACGCCTCATAGAGTGAGGTCTCCCCACGTCCCGACCTGGCGGAACGGGTCACCAGCTCGCACGGTGCGCAGGGGTGCTCGGCGGGGGCTGAATCGAACGGCGGCTCTGTACACAGATCTTCGCCGGGACGGGGTAGACGCTCAGGTGCCGCTCGAGGGAGGTTTGTCTGCAAGGTCGGCTAGCGTTTGTGCCACAGTGTCATTCCCGTAGACCCTGATCGCCTCGGCAAGGATGAGCAGTAGCTCTCTGCGCCCTTGCTCGGACAATTCGGCCACGAAGTCGTGGAGCAGTCGTGCGACTGTCACCCATTGTTGGTCGGGTTGCCACCGCTGGATCTCTTCGACGAGGCTGACTGGGTCCACGCCTGCGGGCGGTCCGGCGAGTCGATGCCACTCGACCGAGGACTTCTCGATCAAGGAGTACAGACGAGCCGAGGCCGGGGTGGCGAGGATCTCGGTTCTGAGGAACTCCTCACGGGCCCTCGCTTGACGTCGGGCGAGTTCATCGAGTTCAGCTTCTTGGCGGACGAGTTCGGCCTTCCGAACGAAGTCGTGGCGCAGATCTTGCGCGCGGAGAGCGGCCTTGCGCGTCACCTCGTCGACGGTGACGTGTACACGCACGCCAATGACCTCGACGTCATCGTCACGTATGGGAAGCTGGCGCCGCAGCGCGATCGCGATGTCTTGTTCGGCGACTTGGGGGCGCAGGACGTCGCATCGGGCCGCGACTTGGTCGATGACGGAGCGAACGAGTCGCGCAGCGGCGTACGCACCGTCCGCCGTCGCAGTGCTCTGTGAGCGCCACATCAGGTGTGTCTCGGTCGCGAAGCACAGCGAAGGGTCGTTACTGGCTGGACGGTCATCGAACGCGTAGGACCATGGTCCGGCTGGGGGTGATGATTTGCGGCGCCTCACCCCTTGTCGGTCTCCCCGATGCCGAGAGAGTTCGGCGTCGAGCCGACCAGGGGCTGCGCCTCGGTCTGACTGGCGGGCATCAGGTCACTGGCCCGACGTGGATGTCGACGCCCAGCCGTCAGCAGGTCCGTATCAAGCTGATCAGACAACGCCTTTTGGATGTCATCGCGTTCACGTGAGAACTCGCGCCCTTCACCCTCTACCCAGCGATACGCATGCTTGCGCAGCGCATCGCGCAGCTGTCGGCGATCCGAGCTGCCCACGTCGACGGCTTGGCGCAGGGACTCGAAGATCAGATTCCTCAGATCGGGTCGGCGTGCTGCGTCCAACCAGAGGAAGACAGCTGCCTCGGCCTCAGGCTCCGATGTGGAATCGTCGTCTTCCTTCAACAGGGTTCGCCACCCCGCGACAAGGTCGGGAACGGACGGTTTGAAGCCTTCGGCATCCTCCAAGTCGAGAGCTGCGAGTAGCAAGGGAAGCCCGTCGTCTTTGTCTCCTGTGTAAGCCGCCAAGGCAGCAAAGGTTCGTCGGCCCACAGTGTCCGCGGTGCCCTTGGTCCTGCACCACCGCGCGACGTAGTGGAAGAGCATCGTCCTGATCGACTCGTCCGCCCAGAGGGTCTGCACTGCCTCGCGGAGCCTGTCGATAATCTCCGGTTGGTCTGATGCTGCGATGTGCCGGATCCGGCGGAGTGCCTTGTCGGTGTGCCTGCGGCCGAATTCTCCGGTACATACCTCCACGACGGCTGCCTGCAGGGCGACGTCCTTGCGACCTGCCCAGGCCAGCAGCATGTTGTGGATGAACGGTGCACTGGTGGCCCGGACCGCTGCGCCGTCCAGGAGCTCGATCGCGAGCGTCCACAGTCCCTTGCTGGTGCCGAAGGCGTACCACGCCTTGACGATCTCTTCTAGCGGTTCCTTGCGCTGGTGACGCACCGCCCAGCGGAGCGCGAACTCTCCCACTCGTTCGGCCAGAGCACGCCGATCATCACGATCGACGGTCGCCAGCGTCTCTTTGCGCTCGTCCAACGGGGCCTTTGCCAGCCACCGCAGGAAAGTCATCCGGGCCAACGGGCGGTCGTTCCAGAAGTATTCCAGGGCCGCATCGTCCCAATGGGGACGCTCGAACACGAGCGTGTCGTCGGCCCTGCGTCGGGCCCCTACCGCGCGGGTCATGGCGATCACACCGGGCTCCTTCTGACCCAGTATGGAGATTTCCGTCTTCTCCAGGTGTTGCGTCAGTTCGGCGGCCTTGGCATAGATATGGCCTACGGTGTCCCCGCGCAGTACGGACGCTGCAAGAAGAAAGTTGCGATGGAAGCTGGTTCGGCCTGGCTCTTCATGCCACTTGTAGAGCCTGTCCTCCCAGTTATTGTGAGCGGCGACCACGTTGGCGACCTGTTCATCGAAGGACGTCGACGTCGGCTGTCCCGTGTCGGGCCCCCGCATGGTCTGTGTCAGGGAGTCCGCTGTACGCCCGGCGTTGCGGTGCTGCTCCAGGATCAGCTCAACCAGCCGCAGCACATCGACGGGCCGCTGCCCGTCCAGGAGGGGCGCGATTCGGTCGTGGCGCAGCCATTGATCAACTTGGAGATCAGGCTCTTGTGCGCATAGCCATCGAGCGGCTATGTCGTAGGGTTTCGATACCCCCAACCACGGGGCTACTCCCTCAGGTGCACCAAGGCTGACGCGCTGCCATTGCTCCGGCGTCGTCAGTACGATCAGGCGGCTTTCCCGCTTGCTGAGGATGTATTGGACGTTGCCAAGGCTCGCTCCGAACGCTGGATCGACCGCGAAGTCGTCTTCGTCGGGGGGAAGTTCCAGGAGGTACCCTCGGCGCTTGGCACGCGGGAGGCGCTTGGCTGGGAAGTGCCGCGACCCGCCGAACGGGATTGGCCACACTTCGTCGATGAAACGGTGGTCGACAAGCCAGGCCAACAGCGCATGCGCGGTGATCGTCCGTCCGGTTCCTGCCGGGCGAGGGAGCACGATGGTGGCACCGGGAGCCGTCAGCTGATCGCAAAGATCGGCAAAGCTGACACGCGCCGTTCGGGTCCGCGCCGGCGCGCCCGAAGCAGGTGGTACGGACGCGCTCGGCCGATTGTCCAGCCGAATCTCGTTGTGCGAGTCGCGCCCCGTGTCCTCCACGGGTGGTTCCGCGTAAACCTCTCGCACGATGTTCAGGTACTCGGGCGCAATCGGGGCGTGGTAGTCGAGGGTTTGCTCGAACACATACTTAACCCCGACCATTTCGCCGAGGTTGAGCCAAGCCCTTTGCATCAGTACGGCTTGGAGCGCGGCCTCAACGCCTTCAGGGGTGGGCGTCGACGTCGCAGCGTCCGCGTCGCCCGTTGGGCCAGGAAGCCCCTCGGGCGCATCGGGTGGCGATGAGTCGCTGCGGAACGCGTCGGAGGTGGGCGGGGAGTACGCATTCGACCGCTGGTCACCGACGTTCGTGACTGCGCGTTCGTTGGGTACGCCCTCAGGCTGTGGACACTCCGTTGGCTCGGCATCAGTGGCAGGAACCGGCTGCGGGTCAGAAGCCGCCGCGAGGGGCGAATGCCGAGGCGGCGTTGGCACATCGGTCTGGTGACGCCACGGCTCGGGCTCCTCGATCGGCGCGGGAATACCGCCTGACGGTGGCTCGTCAGGCGGACGGCCACCGTCGGCCTGATTCGGACCGGACTCGTCAACCGGCAAGTTGAACACGCCTGTTGCCAGCTCGTATGTCACGACATCTGGCTCTCCTGCAGTGACGTCGCCGCTTGGGGAGGGGGCCTCGGCCGCAGGCTGTTCCCAGAATCGGGGGAAGGGATTGCGCCGGTTGCGGTGCTGTTGGCTGCTATCGAAGCCCATCGTGTCGTCGTCCCGGGTCAACCGATCTGGCCTTCGATCTCGAAGCCGACTTGTTCACCGGAGTCGTCGATGATTCGCGCCTCCTGTTCCACTCGCGCCCGCCCTGCGGCGCTGATGCCTTGGGCACGCACGCCCACCTGGCGACCGCGGACGTGTTCTGAGCGCTGAACCGCCTCCACACCCGGCCGGGCCGAAAGTTCTTCCCCGAACGGGAGGCTTCGGCCGTAGACCGCCTCCAGGTCCGTGCGCAGCCGACCGAGCAGTTCGCGCAGCTCAGGGTTGTCCCCGCGCAGCAGATCGGGGTGGGAGAGGAACACACCCAACGCACCGTGCGCCTGCGTGAGGCGCTCGACCCGCCCATCGGTGAGCTCTGACGGCTGCACGCGGAACAACTCGGAATGCCCCGAGACCTGATCGGGCTCCTCCAGTGGAGTACGCCCAGAACGCCGATCAAGTACGGCGCCGGCCCGGTCAAACAGGAAGCGCACCGCTTCGTTCAACACCGTCCCGGCGAGTATCGGAAACGCGATCGGATCCATGTCAGTACCTCCCCCGTCCTTGCGCTGTGCGACCGTCCCGGTGAGGACGGCCACAGAGAATCCGTCACTCACGGTATCGACCAACTAACCGAACAGGAAGATCGGATCAAGTCGACTCGACTCCAACGGCGCTCGGATCGCCGCTGCGGCGTCCCCAGGCACCGGCGTGCTCCTCCTCGATCGGCCGTTGCGCCACACCATCTGGGTGATGCCTACGGTCGCGGGGCTGATCGCCTTCGGCGACGACGAAGGGCTCGACCCGGGGCAACCACACACACGCCGATTTCGCCGCCGACCTCACTGCCCGGGGCCGGTTCACCCTGTGGCCGCCGCGCAACGGGCCCTGCTGGTGTGGATCCGACCGCAAGTACAAGAAGTGCTGCGGAAGCCCGGCCGTCCGCTGACGACCACGCCACACGGGCCAAGCAGGCGCTCTGGCATCGCCGACCCAGGGCGGCAGGCCCACGCGTCCAAGTGGCCCTGGACAGCACCGGATTCGGTCCGATGTTCGCCGTCATGACCACCCTCCAGAACGTCAACCGTCTTGCTCAGCAGCGTTTCCACGGCGTACGCGAATCTCACCGACCGCCACGTCAGTTGGCCATATCGAACGGTCGTGGTTTCGATTCGGGCGCGTCGGAACAGCCGAAATCTCTCGGTGATGTGGGCAAGGCAAGCGTCTTTGCCCAGCGCAACACGACCGCCCTGCCGGGCCGTTGCACCGGCTGGCTTCCGCGGTCGATCGACAAGCGAGCCGTCGATCACCCGCCACGAGAGCGCATCGTAGTGCCCGGTGACACACCGTGGAGATCTGCTCGGCGCCGTCGCCCCGATGGGTGCCGAAATCCATCCGCGCAGGTGAGCAGACCAGACGCGCAGGCTCGCTGGGTGCAGCCACCCGGAGGTTGGGACGAGGCGCGAACGCTCTTGTGCGAAGCGCCGACGCGCTGTCCCTCTTCGGTGCCAGCCTGTAATCATGCGTAAATGGGATCCGTTGAACGCCGCTCAACTCGAACTGCTCAAGCGCGTCGGTGCGGGGGCGGACCTCAGCGCTGCCGATGATTCTCCGTATCGGACCTCGGCGTACGCGCTGAGCAACCGCGGGCTGGTGACGGTCAGCAAACGCGGCGGGGTGTTCCGCGCGCTGATCACCGATGCCGGACAGTTCTACTTGGAGCACGGCCACCATCCCGACCGCCCAGACCCGGTGGCCCGACTGCGCCGCACCTCGGGTCAGCCGCCGGCGACCACCGCCGGATCGAACCACGACCCAGATGCTCCAACATCCCCCCAGCCGCCCCGAGAATTCGTCGTCGGCACGCCAGCGAAGGGCGCGAACGCCAGGCCCGTGGCAGCCAACGCCGCGGCACGGGACCTGCTCGATCGGATCAGCGCGTCCGGCGGCGTGCTGCGCTTCGAGAATCTGGACGCTGGAACGAGGTCTGCGCACATCAAAGCGGTCACCCGGGCCAACAGCACCGGCCTGGTCCCATCGGGCCACCACCTGCGACATTCAACCCGCAGCAGCGGCGAGTTCGTCATCGTGCTCGCCGACGTTGCCAAGCCGGACACGCTGTCCTGGAATCCGCCACGGCGTAGTCGCGCGGCTGGCGCGGTAGGCGTGGTCGTGGCGACCATGCGCGACCACCCGACCGTCTTCGACGTCTCGGAAGCGGCACGGCCCCGCGCACTGGAGATCCTCCAAACACTCGCGGATGAGGCGGAGGCGCGTGGACACCGGTTGTTCGTCCCGAGGAGACGCAAGCGCCCGGAGCCGGTACTTAACGTGAACAGCTACGAATGCGAACTGCGCTTCGTCGAAGAGAAGGACCGGGTGCAGCACACGCCGACAGCTGACGAGCGTCGCAGGTCTCGTCGATACGGCTGGAACCCGGCACCGGAGTTCGATCTTGTGCCCTCAGGACGCCTGCGGCTGGAGGCCCGCGAGATGTACCACTACGAGGCGACCCATCACTGGGCTGACACCAATCGCACCGTGTTGGAGAAGCAGATACGCAAAATCTTCGCCGACCTGGAAGCCAAAGCCGAAACCAGGCGCCAAGAGCACCTCGCGCGCGTGCGTGAGGAGGAAGAGCGGCGGGAACGGGAACGTCGCGAGCAGGCCGTACGGCAGGCCCAATGGGAAGAGGCCATGTGTAAGGCCCGCAAGGCCGCCATCGCTACATTCCGTCGTCGTACGTTCGCCACGGCACTTGACGACTGGAACACCGCTCTGGAAATCCGAGCGCTCTGCGACGCACTCGAAGAAGCCGCCACCCGAACCCCAGAGCATCACCACGCGGAACGGCTGCGGCAGTGGAGCGCCTGGGGGCACAACCAGGCTGACCGACTGGATCCGACGACGTCCGTAGGACTGGCGCACACGCCCTTCGATCATGAGCCCGGACCGGACGATCTGCGCCCCCACCTGGGTGAGTGGAGCCCGTTCAGGGCCGAGCGCGAGCACCGGTACGAGCCGAGAGCCCGAGAGTCGAACCAGCCGACGCCCACGGAGAACTGGTTCACGCGTCGGGCTCGCCAGTGGTGGCGACGTTGAGGCCATAACCCTTTCGAGTGACTTCACCCGGACCTGCCTGAGGAGTATTCTCATTCACAGAACGGGCATCATGAGCGGCTCGAACCTTGTGGGCAAACGGAGTTCACTCCCGCCGGCCCGACCGGAGATGACGGTCCGGTTCCAGGGCAGCAGCGATTGGCACCCGTGCTTGGCCTCGGCCGAGGCGGGTGTTCGTCGTTTCCGGGGTCTGTGTCCGGTGGTTTCCTCCTGACGGTCGGGGTGGGTGTCGGTCGCGCTTTGACCGGGTGTCCGAGACCGGTCGGCGCAGGGTGGGTTATCGACCGATAGCGATCCTCTCGTTCTTGTCGGTGGCGGCGGTCCGGGTGCGACCGTTCTGGTCGTAGATGAGGCCGATGCCGTCGGCGCGGAGGCGGGCGAGTGCGCCCGCCGCGAAGCCGTCGGCCAAGATGCCGACAGTGGTGAGCGGCATCCGCAGTCGGCTGTTCATACGCCGACCAGTGCGCCGCCTTCGTCCTCCCATCGGTCCGCGGCCCGGTCCTGGTTGCCGTGGTCGGGGGCCGCGGCTGCCGCGAGCAGCACCGGCAGGGGGGCGGCGTTGCCGGTGCGGACGGCGAGGGCCATGGCGGTGCCGGCGGCTGCCGTACTGGTAGGTGGCGGGAGGACAAGGAGAAGGAAGTGGTCCATGCGGCCGCGGACGACGGACATGGTGCCGTCGCCGACGGCGTAGGGGATTATGCGGACGATGTGTCCGTCGACGGTGATGCGGGCGGGGATGTCAGTCCACGCTGCGGTGTCCACACCGACGGCGACGACCGGACCGAGTATGGCGGCCAACGTGGTGACCAGGCCCGGGAGTTCGGCACGCAGGTTGCTGGTGCGCGGCCACCAGGCCCCGTCCACGGTGCCGGTGCGGTCCAGCGTGGGTTCCATGCGCAGGCGGGGGCGGGCCCGGTCGGGCAGGAGTGCCGCGGCACGTGTCAGGTCACGGCGTGTGATGGCGAGGGTGGGTGGGTTCGGCATGACGGCCGCCCCTCTGCGGGCCCGCATAGGCGGGCCCACGCTGTCCGGGGTGGCGCGACTTGGTTGCCTACGTACGAAAAACCTCGGTGCTCCCACCTTACGCCCGTACGGCGCCGGGCGGGCGTGGGAAGGGACGGTGCAGGCGTCGACGACGGCCGCTGTCCGCCGACAGATGTCGAGGAGGTCTGCGGTGTTGGTCCGACTGTCGGCGGTGGCCGCGGCAGTATGGCCGCCAGTGCCGCGCCGGTTTCGGTGTCGGCGGGACGTCGAGCTGCAGGACTTGGTCGCGGAGGCTGCGGGTCGGCACGGCGGTGTAGGCGGTGGTCGAGACTGCGTTGACCCGGACGAGGAGGCCCGCCGATCAGCACGGTGTGCGGGATCCGGTGCCAATGCGGCCAGTGGATCCCGGCCCGCACGATCCGGCCGCCGTGTGCGCTGACCGCCGCAACCAGGCCCGGCAGTTCCTCGGTGGTGTCGTCCGAACGCGGCCACCCGGCTCCGTCGAACATCCACTCGCGCGTGGGAGCCGAATCTCGTACGTGGGGCCGGCCGTGCAGCGGGGGTCGGGGACGAGAACCGTTTCAGGGACCGGTGGGCCTGCGCTGCGGCCGCTTCGAGGCCTGTGTCGTGCGCTTGGCAGGGCGCGCGGCGGCTGGTTCCATCTTGGCCAGATGGTCCGTCGAGCCGCCCCGCCACTCGACGAGGAGGATGGTCGCGTCGTCGCTGGTGATCCCGCCGCGGGCCTGTTTCAGGGCTTGGGAGAGTTCGCGCACGGTGGTGCGCACTCCGTGTCGTCGGTGTTCGGCCTCGGAGACGTTGTCGATCAGTTGGTCGAGGCCGAACTCGGCGCCTCCTGCGGAGTGTTCCTCGATGAGTCCGTCGGTGAAGCACAGCAGGCGATCCCCTGGACGGAGCGTCAGAGTCGCGACGACCGGATCATGGCCGCCGAAGCCCACCGGCAGCGTCGTCTCGACGGTCAGCTGACGGACGACGACGCCGTCCCGGATGAGCAGCGGCGGAGGGTGCCCGGCATTGACCCAGTCCAGCCGACCAGTGGCGATGTTCAGGCGCATCATCTGCGCGGTCACGAACTGTTCGGGGCTGAACTGCTCGGCGATCACCATGTCCATATACCCGTAGATTTCGGCGAGGCCGACGAAGGCCCGGCGCGCGTGGCGGTAGGCGCCGATCGCGGCGGTGGCCATCACCGCGGCGTCCAAGCCGTGCCCCATCGCGTCGATCACGGCGATGTGCAGGATGTCGTCGTTCAGCGCGTAGTCGAAGCTGTCGCCGGCGACTTCGTACGCGGGCTCCAGGAAGCCCGCAAGCTCGACCTGGGGCACCGACATGCGCAGCGGCGGCAGAAGCGACCACTGGATCTCCGCCGCCACACTCATCGGAGCCCGCCGCCGGGCCAGCGTGAAGATGTCGGTGTAGTTGTTCTTGGTCACGAGGATGTCCGCGACGAGTCCGGCGAGCCGTCGCAGCAGCCGCCGGTCGTTGTCGTCCACGCGGTCCCAGGTGGCCGCCATCACACCGACCTGGTCGGTGCCGTCCAACAGCGGCAGGTACATCCTGACACCGCCGGGCTGGGGCACCTCGACCGCCATGGCGTCGAGAAATGCCCGGCCGGCGTGCGTTCCGTCGATCGGCTGCGGCGCCTCCGCCACCAGCCACAGGCCCGGAAGCGGCACGAGGGTCAGTTGTTCGTAGTCCTGGAGCAGGATCGCGACGTCTCGCCCACCCATGCGCGTGATTTCCTCGGCGACCAGCGGGGCCACGAGATGGGGCGGCATCTCGTGCGCCCGGTCCAGCAGCAGACCGAGCAACCGTTCCCCGAAACCCTCGGACCGGTCGATCTCGATCCCGAGCGGTTCGTCGCCTTCATCCATAGCACTAGATATCACCACACCTCCGGCGGCTGTCCGGGCAGGTCGGGGGCTCCTCGCGGTTTCACCGGCATGAACGCCTGCATCGTGGGCCTATGCCGACGGTGCGCGTCGATGTGACGGGTGACCGGCAGGCGGACGTGCGGACGGTGTGTATCGAGATCACCACGTCACTCGGGCGCTCCCGCGTGGAAGCACTCGGCGGAGTCGGGCGGGTTCGGTGCATTCGGCCCTGCGTGCGGACCTTTTCGGGTGACGGGTGGCGCTGGCTCTGGTGTGTCGGCCCATCGAGGGCGGGGGCGGCGGCGAACCTTGCCGCCTGCGCCTGTATTCGACGGGCTTGGCGAAAGGAGCCGTGGTGACGGGCGATTCCCTCGATACCCGGCTGCTGGCGGAGTTGACCGAGCAATCCGAGGATCTGCACAGCGACGCGTCGCGGCTGACGCGGGCGTCGCTTGAAGAGTTCGAGGAGACCAGGAGTGAACGGCCGCGGCGCTGGTGGCGGCCCGGCCTGCTGGGCGGTGCGGCGGCCGGCGCGGTGCTGCTGGGGTCCGGGCGGGCTGCGGCGGCGAACGCGGACGATGTGATGGCGTTGCAGACGGCGGCGTCGATCGAGAACCTCGCTGTCAACGTCTACACGACCGCGGCGGGGCTGGACTTCGTCAAGAACGGCAACCCGGTGGTGAAGACGTTCGTCGAGCGGACTACCGCGCAGCACAAGGCGCACGGTCAGGCGTTCAACGCGGCGGCGGTGAAGGCGGGCGGCAAGGCGCAGACGCAGCCGGACCCGAAGTACGCGGCGATCGTGCAGCAGGCCCTGCCGACGATCAAGGGCCCGGCGGACGTGGTGAAGTTGGCGATCACGCTTGAGGACGTGGCCGCGCAGACGTACACGAAGAATGTCACGCAGGTGTCCGACCCCGTGCTGCGGCAGTTGTTCGGGTCGGTGGCGCCGGTGGAGGCGCAGCACAAGGCGGTGCTGCTGTCGGTGCAGGCGCTCCTCGCCGCGAACCTCGCCGATCAGATCACTCTGCCGCCGAACGCGGCGGCGTTGCCGGCCGCGGCCGGGTCGGCGGGGATTCCGGACACGTTCTACCCGACGGCCAACGCCTCCCCGATCAGTGAAGGGGCGGTGCAGTGACGCGCAACAGCAAGCCTGCCGCGTTCGAGGGCAGCGAGAGGGAACTTCGGGCGCTGACCGCGCAGGTCGACGAGGCGCATCGGGCGACGTTGCCGCAGATGCACGCTGCGGCGGTGTCGCTCGGCGAGGAGGTCCGCGAACGGGAGGCCGGGCTGCCGTCGGGCGGGCTGGACCGGCGCCGGTTCCTGGCCGGCTTCGGCGCCGCGGGTGTGGCGGCGCTCACCCTCGCCGCGTGCGGCGACGACGGCAAGTCGTCGTCGGGCAAGGCGTCGCCGTCCGCCTCGAACGCGCCGCAGGCCGCGCCGATGCAGCCGGGCGCGTACACCGGGGACCTGCTGGTGGTCGCGCTCGCCGTCGCGTTGGAGAACCAGGCGGTCGGTGCGTACCAGGCCGCGATCCAGGCGGCGGGTGCGGGCAAGCTGGGGGCGGTGCCGCCGGCGGTGGCGACGTTCGCGACCACCGCGATGGCGCAGCACGCCGACCACGCCAAGGTGTGGAACAACGTGCTGACCCAGGCCGGCAAGGCGCCGATCACCGGGGTGCCGCTGAAGAGCCAGGCCGCGGTCACCGACGCGCTCGGCAAGGTCACCGACGTCCCCGGAGTCGCCAAGCTCGCCCTCCAACTGGAGGACCAGGCGGCCCAGACCTACCTGTTCGCCCAGTTCAACGTCACCGCGCCCGCCGGGATCGCCACCGCGGCGACCATCGCCCCGGTCGAGGCGATGCACGCCGCGATCCTGAACTACCTCCTCGGCCAATACCCCGTCCCCGACGACTTCCTGCCCATCGACAAGGCCGCCAAGACCAGCGACCTCACCGACGACATCACCGGCGGCACGTCGGCCGGTCCCTCGCCGGGGCCCGCGTCCATCACGATCGACAACTTCGCCTTCTCCCCTGCGACTCTGGCGGTGGCCCCCGGGGCCACGGTCACGGTCGTCAACAAGGACACGGCAGCCCACACCGTCACCGCCGCCGACAAGTCGTTCGACACGGGGACCATCGCGCCCGGCGCCACCAAGACCTTCAACGCGCCGAACAAGCCCGGCTCTTACGGCTACAGGTGCACCATCCACCCGTTCATGACCGCGGGTCTGACGGTGGGCTGAGCCGCAAGCCCGTCAGTCGGCTTCGGTCGGCCGCACCGGAGTCGGCGCGGCGCCGGACCCGGGGCGAGGCTTGGTCGGGTCGGCGGGTGCTGCCGGGTGCGCGGCGGCCGTGGACTCCCTGGCCAGGAACGCCCCCAGTTCCCCGATGGATGGTGCTCATGAGCGGGGCGGGGAAGACGACGGTGGTGTTCTTGTCGACGCCGATCTCCACCAGACTCTGCAGGTTGCGCAGTTGCAGCGCCAAGGGGTGGTCCATCATGGTGTCGCTCGCCTCGCCGAGTGCCGCCGCGGCGAGCGACTCGCCCTCGGCGTTGATGATTTTCGCCCGCTTTTCCCGCTCGGCTTCCGCCTGACGGGCCATGGCGCGCTTCATGCTCTCGGGGAGTTGGATGTCCTTGAGTTCGACGAGGGTGACCTCGATACCCCATTCCGCGGTGGTGACGTCGAGGATCTCGCGGATGTCCAGGTTGATGCGGTCGGTTTCCGACAGGGTGTCGTCGAGGTTGTGCCGGCCGACGACCTTGCGCAGCGTCGTCTGGGCGATCTGGTTGATCGCCGCGTCGACGTTCTCGATCGCCACGACAGATTTCACCGCGTCCACCACCCGGAAGTACGCGACCGCCGATACGTCGACACTCACGTTGTCGTGGGTGATGATGCCCTGGGACTGGATCGGCATCGTGACGATGCGCAGGGAAACCCGGTGGGGGCTGTCCGCGACGGGGAAGACGAACCGCAGACCTGGGGGCCGCGGCCCGACAAGGCGTCCGAACCGGAAGAGCACGCCCTGCTCGTACTGTTTGACGATCTTGATGGCCAGGGCCAGCCACAGCACCGCCAGGACCCCGACGACGACCGCGAGAATGATCAGGGCCTTCATGGCGCCGCTCCTCATCATGGCGGCCGTACGGCCGCCGGGCCCGTCCCGTGATCGCGGCGGGAGGCGCCACCGGTTGCGGACAGGTGCAGCGAAATTCGGAATTGCGGCCCGAACGGATTCGCCCTCGGATCGATCCGGTATGGCTTTTCCGAATATTTGGCCAGGGATTTCCAGAGAAGTATCAGGGGGTTACTCGGTGCCGCCGTGCCACTTTCCCGAAACGCGGAACCACATCCCTGGAGCGTAGACCGTATCGACGGCGGCGGCTTCCCCCCTCCCGGTGCGCAGGACCCGCAGGGCGCCGCTCGGAAGGAGGTCGTACTCGTACGTGGCCGGGGATCCACCTTCGGTGACGTCCTCGTAAGAGATATTCGTTTGCCGGTGCTCCGCGCCGTCCGCGGGCGGCCGGTTTTCTGCCAGGTCGATGAATACACTCATGATTCGACCATAGATCCATCAAGGGGTTCCCGCCCCTGGTC
Organism: Uniformispora flossi; assembly: GCF_049534875.1. Lineage (NCBI taxonomy): Bacteria > Bacillati > Actinomycetota > Actinomycetes > Kitasatosporales > Streptomycetaceae > Uniformispora > Uniformispora flossi. The sequence goes on along the minus strand of NZ_JBMULZ010000001.1, from coordinate 754,412 downwards.
GTCGGCCTGGGAGGACCGGATGGTGACCCTGTGGGAGTTCGGAAGCCCAGGGTGCGGGAATCGCGTTGGCGGGTAGGGCCCAGACAGGGGTGGGGGACAGGAGACGCAGGATGCATTCCGCTACGCACGCCGGCACGTCGCCGCAGGTTCCCGAAGTGCCGAACGAGGAACTCCGCACGCGTCCGGGCCGGATCGTGGTCGGCGTCGACGGTTCGTCCGGCGCCGACGCGGCGCTGTCGTGGGCCGCAGCGCAGGCCCGCGAGCACGGTCTCGTCCTCGACATCGTCGCGGCATGGGAGGACATCGCGGACGAGGACTCGCCGTACAGCCGGCAGCAGGCCGCCCGCTCAAGGGTGGAGCGTGCGCTGGAGTCGCTGGGGCGACGTCGGCTGCTCCCCGGGGAAGTGATCACCGCCCCGCTGCACGGGCCCACCGGGGAGCAACTGATCGCCCGGGCCCACGGCGCGGGCATGCTCGTGCTCGGCACGACCGGGATCAGTTCGCCGCGTGAGCCGCACAGCCTTGGGCTGTACTGCCTTCGCCACACGCCGATTCCTGTGGTGTTCGTTCCCCCCGAGCCTTCGCAGCAGCATGTGGTCGATTCCCGGCACGGCGGGTCCGACCCCGACGCGGGGACGGCCGGCCGGGAGGCATCGACGACATGAGCGACGCCGGCCGCCGGACGTCTGTCGGCGGCCGATGGTCGGGCGTGCGCCGACTACCGGTGCGAGGCGACCTGACGCACTACTCGGCCGCTTGTACCGGGAAGCCGAGGCGGTCGAGTGCGCGGGTGACCTCCCGGGCCGAGAAGTCCCGGCGGTCCTGACCGCTGATCACCTCGCCGACCTGCTTGACCGGATAGACATGTCCGCCGATGGTGACGACGTCGCCGGGGCCGTTCTCGGGCTCGACCCCGCTGATCAGCTTCTGCACCTCGTCCCGGTTGAGATCGAAGGCGAAGCCGGCGATGACCACACGCATGGTGCCTCCGGGACGCGGCTGGGGCCCGGAAGGAACGGCCGACGGGGGCAGTGGTTCTGCGCGCATTAGCGGTCTCCTGACTTGAGCGGCGGAACCGGGGTGTGTCCGACGCCGCGGCGTCGATCGGCCTCCGTCGAATCGGTGAGGTACGGGGGTCGCGTCACGCCGGGTCGCCGGCCACGGACTCGGGAGTCGCCGCGGGACGGCGGCGGATCGGTGCTCCCGCACGGTGAAGGCTCGCCACGGCCTGCCGATAGGAGTCGATCAGGCCGGTCTCGTGGTAGGCGACTCCGTGTTCGCGGCAGTAGTCGCGGATGATCGGCTGCACCTTCCGCAGGTTCGGGCCGGGCATCCGCGGAAAGAGGTGGTGCTCGATCTGGTAGTTGAGCCCGCCCATGACGACGTCGGTAAGTCGGCCGCCGCGGATGTTGCGGGAGGTGAGGACTTGGCGGCGCAGGAAATCCATGTGGTCCACCCCGCTGCGCATCGGCATCCCCTTGTGGTTCGGGGCGAACACGAGTCCCAGGTAGACGCCGAAGACCGCCTGGTGCACCGCCAGGAACGCGACGGCCATGCCAGGCGGGAGCACCAGGAACAGCGCGGTCAGATAGGCCGCGAGATGGCCGGTGAGCAACCCGCCCTCCATCCTGCGGTTCTTCAAAGAGGGGTCGGCCAGCGCCCGCATACCGGCGACGTGGACGTTGAGGCCCTCCAGCATCAGCAGCGGGAAGAACAGGAACGCCTGCATGCGGCCGAGGAGGCGGGGGATCCCGCGGGCCGCACGGGCCTGGTCCGGGGACCACACCAGCAGATCGGGGGCGACATCGGGATCCAGCTCGGCGTGGTTGGGATGCGCGTGATGGCGCGTGTGCTTGTCCTGCCACCACTCGTACCCCATGCCGACCGCAGCCCCGGCCACGCGGCCGACCGCGTCGGCCGCGGCGCGGCCGCGGAAGACCTGGCGATGGGCGACGTCGTGGGCGACCAAAGCCGCCTGCCCGAACGCCACACCCAGCAGCGCCGCGACCGCAAGCGTCCACCAGCCGGGCCCCACCAGAACGAATGCCGCCCAGCAGCCGGCGTAGAAGACGGCCACCAGCCCGATCCGGGCGGCGTAGTAACCGGTGCGGCGATCCATCAGGCCCGCCGCCGCGACACGCTTGGACAGGACCGCGAAGTCCGCCCCGGAACCGTCTGCCTGTCTGGGGCGCGCGTCGCGCATGGTGTCGGTCATGTATGCCTTTCGAGGAGTGGCCGTGCACCCGGGGGAAGGGGTGGCCGACCGGGGCGACGGGCGGGGCGTTTCCCCCGACCGGTCGTGGTTCTGCTGCGTAGGAGCCGCCGGGTGCCCCGTCCCCGCGAGGCCGAAGCAGTCCCCCCGGTGGCCGAAGGTCGGCCGATGCGGAGGGCGGCGAGGCCGCTCGGCGAATCCCGGGAGACCGCTCGGGTCAGGTGGACGGCTGGTGCCGGCTTCCGGGAACGGCGCCAACGGCGGCGATCGTCACTGTCCCGACGGAGAGCGCGTCAACGTCCGCGGTTGCGGGGACAGATGGGAAAGGGAACGCGGATTGCTGCTGCGGCCTGGCTGTACGTCGTCGCGGAGTGGCCGGAGTCCGGCACGCTGGTCGCCCCTCCGCGACGCCGGGGAGGAACGCCGCACATCGGAGGTGACGTCAACTCGGAGCGCCAACGAAGTCCCTCGCTTGCAGCCTAGCCGGAGCGAGTCTGGAAGCAGAAGGTCTGCCGGGCGCCGTGGGCCCGAAGCGCCCCGAATCCCGCGCGTCGGCGGCGGTGGAGCATGCCCCCGGAGCCCTGTGGAAGTACCGAAGTTCGGCGTACGCAGGCATTTCGGGCGGGCCCTCGGGGATCGCTCGCCCGTCGACACGGGTGCGTACGGGCGGCCGTCATGCCGGAGCGACGATCACTGCGCGACGCGCCGCGACTCGGTCCGTGCCGGGGTCCGATCGCCCGAGGGGCCACCCGAAGGCTGCATGTGGTGTCGTGAACCGCGCCATCAGGGCCGGAGGACGGGGACGTCGGCCCAGACGGCCTTGCCGTTGTCGGCGGCAAGGCTGCCCCAACGCGTGGTGAGACGCTCGACAATGGCCAGCCCGTACCCGCCGAGACCTTCTGTACTCGGGGGTTTCGGCAGGGGCGGGTCGGGCGAGGCGTCCGTGACACAAATCCGCACAGTGTCTCCGGCCGGCATTTCGAGGACCAAGTGGCGAGGGCCGCCGGCGTGCCGAGCGGCATTGGCCACGAGTTCCGCGGTCACCAGTGCGGCATTGCCGACAATCTCGTCCGGTAGGCCGGGAATCCATCGCGCGAGTGTGGTGCGGCAGAACGCGACGCCCGCTCGGGTGCACCCGGCAGTCACTCCAGGGGCGAAAGTGTGCCGTCGGTGAAAGGTCGTGGAACTGCGTGGTGACCACATCGTGCGCCAAGTTCCTGAGCAGTGGGCAGACTGTGACTTGGCGGCTGCCCCGCGCGCTTCGCCCAACACGTGCGCGGCATGATCGCCGTACGGGGCCGCGCGTCGAGCGGAACGCAGTGGAGAGCGGAGAACGGGCTCGCGGCGTCTGCCGGCCGATCCTCCGGACCGGATCTTCCGGACTGCCGGTCCGCGGCACCGGGTCCGACCGGCCGCCGAGGAGATGCGTGGTCGACGCCCCTGGCTGCGCCCCGACCGCTTGCGGGTGGTTCCGGGCCTGCTCGGCCCCGCTGGGGGTCGGTGTCCCGGGTCGTCCGGGGTGGGCGCCCCAGGGCGCTCCGACCGGACGTCCGTGTTCGCCCCGAGGCCCGTCGAGTCAATACCTGTCGCACATTTCATGTTTTATCATGCATGAAGGAACTTTCCGCTTTGGGGGTTGACCTTGATCGCCGCGGGGGTCAGGCTGGAAGGCAACGAGCCGTTCACGCCCGAGTCCATCGGAGTCGAACGATGCGGAAAGCATGGGAAAGCCGCCGCGAGTACGTCGTGGGCGACGATCTCGGGGTCGACTTCGCCGCCGAGTTCGGGCAGCCATACGGGGACGCCGTAGTGGGCGAACAGCGGGGCCATGGCCGCGAACTGCTGTCCGTTGAAAGCACGTTCGCTTGACCCGATGACGATCGCATCGAAGCCGCGGTCGGGGTCCGCGAGTGCCGTGACCAGCGCGGCGGCATCCGGACGGCGGGCCCAGGGTAGCGAGCGGCTGTGCCCGACGTCGAAGAACTCCACGACGATCCGGCCGTGCCCCGACGTCAACGCCTGCGCGTTGAGAAGCTGCCAGCCCCGCGACGTCTCGGGGTCTTGATGGTCCTCGGTCGACACACGGCCATAGAACGCGAAGCGCGTGCCATGCGGCGCAGCAGCTGACACCGTCGGGCTCGGGCGGCGCGCAGCCCAAGATCCCAGCACGGTCTCCTCGACGAGGCCCTTCTTCGGTGTAGGCATGGCGGTCGGATCCTTGGCCCTCACAGCATTCGCGGTCGCACGCTCCATCCGATCCTGCATCAGCACGTCAGACATGACTACGGCGCGAGGAAGCACATGCGACAGGCGAGCGCCTCCCGCCACGCCGACTGATGCGATGCACGCCGTCGTCGATCCGCTGATCTCCAGGAGGTGCTCGTTGGCGTCCGAGCCGGCCAGCCGGAGTGCCACCTCGCCGTGACGATCCAAAGCGCTCATAGCTGTGACGCGACACCTCAAAGCCGATCGCGGGGCTGTGCGGTTCATGCTGTAACGGCTGGATCTGAGGAGGCCTCCGGTTTCCGAACGTCCCAGCGAATTGCATGGGTTACCTGTTCCGCCCCACGCGGAGGGGCTTGCGCTGACCGGGGCGGGGAGCCTGTTGCAGCAGCTGACCAAGCTGGTGCTCGAGGCCGCCCTCGAGGGCGAGATAGACGACCACCTCGGCAATGCGAAGCACGCGGTCGAGGGCCGGGACGGCGGCAACTCCCGCAACGGGCGCGGCGCCAAGACGGTCGCCCTACGTAGTGATGTGGGGTGCCGCGATGCCGGAGGCCGGCGGCAATGGAATTTCCGAACCACCCACAAGTTTGGAGATAGGGAACGAATCCCCCTCCCGAGACGAGCGAGACCCCTTTCACTGTCCGTAAATCGGGTTGGAACGGGCGGTGCGAGCACCGCCCTCGGCGGAGCTGATCGGGCCCGGTCAGCCGCGCAGCAGCTCGCTGGCCCCCACCTGTGCCAGGAGTGGGGGCTCGGCTCCCCCCTCATAGGCGAAGTGAAGTTCGCGCTTGGCTCGCGTGCTCATCACGTAGTACTCCATGCGCAGTGCCGCCGAGGTGGGATCGGTGGCGGCATCGGTGTGCGTGTCGGGGACGACGACGGTGTCGAAGCCGAGGCCCTTGGCGCTCTTGCGGTGGACGAGGACGATGCCGGGTCGGCCCAGGTCCAGTCTGCGGTAGCGGCCTCCGTGGGCCTGAGAGGTGTACAGCTGGGGTTTGAGTCTGGATGCCCGGCGTTCGACCGTGCCGAGCAGCGAGAACTGGGTGTGCTTGGAGTGCGCTATTACGCCGATGGTGTGCCGTGGGTGCTGTTCTGCGAGCAGGATCAACAGGTCGGCGGCGCCACGCTCGGGGATTCTGTGCAGCGTGCTCGTGATGGCTGCCGCCCCCGCCCCGTACTCGGGCCTCCCCGCTGACGCACTCCGCCTGCACTGCCTCGGCCTCCTGGGTGCCGCGGAGGCGATCGCCGCGGAACTGACCCGGGGGCGGGTCACCGTGGACGAAGTCGTCTCGGCGCTGGCCGACTTGATCGCGAGCAGTACTCCAAACCTGGCCCGCGGACCGCAAGGGTGACTTCGCCGTTGCGGCAGCCGCAAAGCCGGTGCGAACCCTGGATGGGCGACGTGATGGGCACCCCGGCCAGGACCGGCAGCAACGGGCATGGCGGGCATGGTGGGCATGGCGGGCACGACATCGCTCATCAGGTCCGCTCGTGACCGCGGGCGCGATGCCTGACGAGTTCGCGGATGCGCTGCGGATGCCGGTGAGTGGCTCACAAGGAACTCGCCCCTGCCGCGGGCACCGTCGCTACCGGCTCGCCGTGGTTCTGCTCGGGTCCTGGATCTTGACGGCCGGGAGGCGCACCACCACGATCAGCCCGCCGCCCGGTCGGGGATGGGCCTCGACGGTGCCGTGGTGGATGGCGGCGATGGACGCGACGATGGCCAGGCCCAGTCCGAACCCGGTGCTGCCGACCCGGTCGTCGAGGCGGCGGAACGGTTCGAACAGGGTGCCGACCAGGTGGGGCGGGACGACCGGGCCGGTGTTGGTGACGGTCACCGTCGCCCAGGCGCGGTCCGACGTGAGCCCGGTGGTGAGCCGTACGTGGCCGTCCGGGACGTTGTACCGCACCGCGTTGTCGACCAGGTTCGCGACCAGTCGCTCCAGCAGGACCGCGTCCCCCGCCACCGTGGCGGAGGCGAGCACCGCCTCCGGGCGCGGGGGGCCCTGCCTGTCCGCGTCCAGGACGTCCTCGGCGACGGTGGCCAGGTCGACGTCCTCGCGGACGGTCAGGCCGCGTTCGTTGCGCGCCAGGGTCAGCAGCGCGTCGATGAGGTCCTCGGCGGCGCCGACAGCCGCGCGTACGTCCCGGCCCATGGCGGTGAGTTCGGCATGGCTCGCCGTCGGCTTGGCCAGGACGACGTCCACGGTGGTGCGCATGACGGCCAGCGGTGTGCGCAGTTCGTGGCCGGCGTCGGCGATGAACCGCCGCTGGCTCGCGAACGCGGCCTGCAGGCGCGCGAGCATGTCGTCGAAGGTGTCGGCGAGTTCGCGCAGTTCATCGCGGGGCCCGGTGGCGGCGACCCGCGCCGAGAGGTCGAACCGGGAAGCGGTGCGCGCGGTCGCGGTGATGTGGTGCACCCGCCCCAGGACCCGGCCCGCGACGAACCAGCCCGCGACCGCGGCGAGCACGGTGGCGGTGGTCAGGGCGATCAGCGAGTAGCGCAGCAAGTGGTCGAGGGTGGCGTCGTGTTGGATGCGCGCGCCCGCCAACACGCCCTCGTCGTAGACGCGGAGGCACTTGATGCGGAAGTCGGCGTCTTCTCCGCTGACTTGCATCTCGCGGCGGCAGCGCTCAAGGAAGTCCGGAGGCATGCGGTTCGAACCGTCGTTCCCGGTGGGGCTGCCCTCCGGCAGGCGGGCGACCAGCGTGTACGTGATCGCTGCCAGCGTGCCGCCGCACGCCGCGAACATCACGGAGTACAGCAGGGTCAGCCGGGCGCGGATGGTCAACCAGGACCGGCTCACAGCCGGTACCCCCGGCCCACCACCGTCTCGATGAGCGCGGGCGCCCCCAGCTTGCGGCGCAGCCGGGCCATGGTGACCGACACGACGTTGCTGAACGGGTCGGCGTTGGCGTCCCACACGTGTTCGAGGAGTTCCTCGGCGCTCACCACGGCCCCGTCGGCGGCGGCGAGCATCTCCAGGACGCCGAACTCCTTGCGGGTCAGCGACAACGCCCGGCTGCCTCGGGTGGCGCGATGCCGGGCGCGGTCCACCTTCAGGTCGCCGCGCAGCACGATCGGCGGGGCGGACGGCGCCCGGCGTCCCACCGCCCGCACCCGGGCGACCAACTCGTGGAAGGCGAACGGCTTTCCGAGGTAGTCGTCGGCACCCAGTTCGAGGCCGTCCACCCGGTCGTCGACGGACACCGCGGCGGTCAGCATCAGGATGCGGGCACCGCGTCCGGCGAGGGAGCGGCACACCCGGTCGCCGTGCACGCACGGCAGGTCGCGGTCCAGGACGACGACGTCGTACTCGGTGTGCGCCGCACGTTCGAGTGCGGCGGCACCGTCGTTGACCGTGTCGACCGCCATCCCGGCGTCGCGCAGTCCCTCGGCGATCCGCTCCGCCAACCTCACGTGGTCCTCGACCACCAGCACCCGCATGAACGCCATTGTGGGGCGCGATACATGACATTCGTACGACAACCGGTGTCGCGCTGCTGCGGGTGTCCGGCGCGTAGACCTCGACACATGAGACGAACACTCGTGACACCCCTCTTGGTGGGCGCGCTGGCGCTCACCGCCGCATGCTCGTCCTCGGCCTCCGACGACGGCATCGCATCGATCGGGAGCACCGGATCGGCGCGTCCGACGGCGTCCCCGTCCGTGGACCCCGTTGTCCGGTTCGCCGGGTGCATGCGCGACCAGGGCCAGAATGTCGCCGACCCCGAGCCGAACGTCCCCTACCAGGTCGCGCCGCCCGGCGGCGGCGTCCCCACGGACGCGTGGAAGGCCGCGCTCCAGCAGTGCCGGCACCTCCTTGTCGACGGCGGCGACGGCCTCGGCGCCGGCCTGACCAACGAGGAGCTTGAGGAGTTCCGGGCGTTCGCGGTGTGCATGCGCGCCCACGACATCCCGATGACCGATCCGACACCCGACGGTGACATGACCATCGGGGGCCGGTTCGCGTCCGTCAGCCGCACCCAGTTGGAGGCCGACCCCGGATACCAGAGCGCGTTCACGGCCTGCAAGGACAAGCTCCCGTCCGGGGATTCGCACCGCGCCGGCGCGAAGGGCGGTGTCACGTGAAGCGGCCCACCCGTACGGCCGCGGCCGTCGGCGCCGCCGTGCTGGCCGGCGGCGGAGTGACCGCGGCCGCGCTCGGGTTCGGCGGTGCGGGCGGCCAGGGCGCGTCCGCCGCCGCACCGCCCGCGACCGCGCCGGTCACCCGGATGACGCTCACCCAGACGCAACTCGTCAACGGCGTCCTGGGCTACGGGCCCACCACTCCGGTCGCCGCACGCGGCCAAGGCATCATCACCTGGCTGCCGCCACTCGGCTCCACCGTCGTGCGCGGCGCGCCGCTCTACAAGGCCGACAACCACCCTGTGGTGCTCTTCCATGGTGTTCTGCCGCTGTTCCGGGCGCTGCACCCGAGCGATGCGGGCGACGACGTCGCCGAGGTCGAGGCCAACCTCGCGGCGCTGGGCTACACCGGCTTCGCCGTCGACGCGGCGTACACCGCCGAGACGGCGACCGCCGTCAAGAAGTGGCAGGCCGACCTCGGACTCGCCCAGACCGGCACCTTCGACCCGGCCGGTGCGGTCGTCGCGCCCGGCGACGTGCGGGTGGCGTCGCACACCGCACACCTGGGGGATCCGGCGAACGGTCCCGTGCTGGGTTCCACCGGTACCGTCCGGCGGGTCGACATCGACCTCGACGTGGCCCTGCAAGGCCTCGTGCGGACCGGTATGTCCGCTGTCCTCACGCTGCCGAACCGCACCACCGTGGACGGCACGGTGACCTTCGTGGGCACCGTCGCCACGCCCGGCGCGGACGACCACCACCCGGCGACCATCGCCGTGACGGTGGATGTGGCCGACCCGACGAAGCTCGGCGGGCTCGACCAGGCGCCGGTCGTCGTCGCCGTCGTGTCCGCCACCGCCGAACGGGTGCTGACCGTGCCCGTCACCGCGCTGGTCGCGCTCGCCGAAGGCGGCCACGGCGTCCAGGTGGTCACGAACTCCGGCAACCGCTACGCGGCCGTCCAACTCGGCATGTTCGCGAAAGGCCGGGTGGAGATCACGGGCGCCGGCATCACCGAGGGCACCGTCGTGGGGGTGGCCTCGTGATCACGCTGGAGGACGTCGGCAAGTCCTATCCAGGCGGCGTCGCGGCGCTGCGCGAGGTGTCGCTGAGCATCGACGAGGGCGAACTGGTCGGCGTGGTGGGACCGTCCGGCTCCGGCAAGTCCACGATGCTGCACCTGATCGGGGCGTTGGACACACCCACGACCGGACGTGTGACCGTGGCCGGCCACGACGTGGCCGGGCTCTCACCGAGCGGACTGGCCGCGCTGCGCGGCGGTGTCATCGGGTTCGTGTTCCAGCAGTTCCACCTCGCGGCCGGGGTGACGATCATGGACAACGTCGCGGACGGCCTGCTGTACGCCGGAGTCCCGATAGGCGAACGCCGCCGTCGGGCCCGTGCCGTCCTCGACCGGGTTGGCCTCGGCCACCGGCTCACCCACTGGCCGCACGAGCTGTCGGGCGGCGAGAAGCAGCGCGTCGCGATCGCTCGCGCCGTCGTCGGCGAACCCCGACTCCTGCTCGCGGACGAACCCACCGGGAACCTCGACTCCGTCTCGGGAGCCGAGATCCTGCGGCTGCTCGGCGACCTCCACGCCGGCGGCACGACCATCGTGGTCATCACGCACGACCTGGACATCGCGGCCGCCCTGCACCGCCAGGTGCGCATGCGGGACGGCCGGGTGACGGCATGACCGCGGCCCCGCCAGGCGTCCCCCGCTCGCGGCTGTTGCGTCGCGACGTCCTCCGGGTCGGCGCCGCCGGCCTGCACACCCGACCGCTTCGGGTGTTCCTGTCCGCGCTCGGCATCTCCATCGGCATCGCCGCGATGGTCTCCGTCGTCGGCATCACCGGTTCCGGTCGTGCCGACCTCGACCGGCGGCTCGCCCGCCTCGGCACCAACATGCTCACCGTCAGCGCGGGGCGCACCGTCCTGGGCGACCCCGCGCAACTGCCCGCCGAGGCGGTGCCGATGATCCGGCGGATCGGCCCGGTCGACTCGGCGACCGCGACCGCGAACCTGACGGGCTTACACATCTACCGCAGCGACCTGGTGAACCCCGACGAAACCGGCAACATGCCCGTACTCGCGGCACGCACCGACCTCCTCGACACGATCGGCGCACGACTGGTGCAGGGGGCGTGGCTCGACGACGCGACCGCGTCGTATCCGACCGTCGTACTCGGTGCCAACGCCGCACACCGGCTCGGAGTGCTCCAACCTGGCGCCACCACCCAAGTCTGGCTCGCGAAACGGTGGTTCACCGTCATCGGCGTCCTGGAACCGGTTCCCCTCGCCCCGGAACTGAACTCCGCCGCACTGGTGGGCTGGGCCGAGGCGGGCGCCGAACTGGGCTTCGACGGACGGCCGACCACCGTCTACACCCGCACCCACGACGACGCCGTCACCACGGTCCGCGCCGTCCTCCCCGCCACGGTCAACCCCGAATCCCCGCACGAGGTCAGCGTCTCGCGACCCTCCGACGCCCTGGAAGCCAAACAGGCCGCCGACGGCGCCCTGACCGGACTGCTGCTCGGACTCGGCGCCGTCGCCCTGCTGGTCGGTGGCGTCGGCGTGGCCAACACCATGGTCATCTCGGTCCTCGAACGCCGTTCCGAAATCGGACTGCGCCAAGCCCTCGGCGCCACCCGCGCACACATCGGCGCCCAGTTCCTCGTCGAATCCCTGCTCCTCGCGGCCCTGGGCGGAGTCGCGGGCGCCCTGCTCGGCATCGGCGTCACCGCCGGATACGCCACCGCACGGGGCTGGCCGACGGTCGTCCCACTCTGGGCCTCCGTCGGAGCCGTCCTCGCAACCCTCGTCATCGGCGCGGCCGCAGGCCTGTACCCGGCCTGGCGCGCCTCCCGACTCGCCCCCACGGAAGCCCTCGCCGCACCATGAGGAACGGGCGCGGGCCGCTACGGGCCCGCGCCCATTCCGTCGCGCAACCGCGACGGGAGGGCCACCTCGGGGTCGATCTCGTGCGGCGGCCGGCGCAGCTTGTTCTCGGCCGCGGCGGGCTGGGCGGATTCCTCGCATCGTCGCCCATCCCGGCCCGGGCCTGTCTGCCCTGCCGGTCTGGGGCCGTTCGGCGTAGGTCCCGCAACACGCCGCCTGGCGTCCCGCCCGCGGGCGGACGCGGCTGTCAATCTGTCCTACGAAGATGTCCGCCGACGGCGCAGGTTTGTCCTGCGGGTCGTCCGGCGGAACGCTGGAACCGCCGACGACGGGGGAGACCGATGGCCGCACCGTCCTTCCATGACGGCAACGCCTTGGCGGGCCCGCTGTCCGCCGTCTTCGCCGCCGACATCACCATGGCCGTGCGGCGCTGCCCCGGATGCGGCACCGAGGCGACCGTCGCCGCACTGCACGTCTACGACGCGGGGCTCGCCGCCGTCGCGCGCTGCCCCCACTGCCACGACGTGGCTCTCCGCGTCGCCCGGCACGGCCAAACGCTGTGGCTGGACTTCGGGAGCGGCGGCGCCCTGCGCTTCCGGCTGGACGGCGAGTCCTGAAGTCCGCCTGACCGCACCGGTACCTGCGGCGGACGCCTCAGCCGAAACGCTCGGTGCGGATGCGGGCCTGGTCGTGACCCAGGCCGACCAGCAGGTTCGCGGCATGCTCGACGAAGGCGGTCGGCCCGCATACGTAACACCACGGCCGGTCGGCGGGCCGCCAACCGGCCACGTCCAGGTCGGATGCCGTCAGACGGCCGGCCGGGGGAACCCCTCCGGAGGCCGGCGGGTGTAGACGTACGCAATGCTCGCTCCCGTCCGGTCCGCGCCCATCCTGTCCAGATCGGACGCGAACCAGCGTTGGCCTGGGTCGCGCAGCGAATAGACCAGGCGGAACGGTGCCGGGCCGGAGGCCTCCTCGCGGGCCCTGAGCATCGCCATCAGCGGTGCCACGCCCGACCCTCCCGCGACCAGCAGCACCGGGTCGCGCCACTGGGGACGCCACACGAACCAGCCGCCCAGCGGCCCGCGCACCTGCACGTCCGCGCCGACCGGGAGTCCTTCGGCCAGGTACGGCGACACCTCACCGTCGGACACCGGCTGCACCGAGATCTGCACAGCCCCTTCGCCGTCGGCCGGAGCCGACAGCGAGTAGCTGCGCACCGCCTGGTAGCCGTCGTCCGCGGTGAGCCGCACATCCACGTGCTGGCCCGCAAGGTGCCCCGGCCACGAGGGCACCGCGAACACCAACGTGCGCGCACTTGCGGTCTGGGGGAATCGGTCGACCAATCGGGCACGCAACCACGCTCCGGTCACGGTCAGTCTCCCCAATACCTCTGCTCGCGCCACGGGTCCCCGTAGTCGTGGTAGCCCAGGGCCTCCCAGAAGCCCTGCTCGTCGCGTTCCATGAGCCGCACGCCCGACACCCACTTCGCCGACTTCCAGAAGTACAAATGCGGGATGAACATCCGTGCGGGACCGCCGTGTTCCGCGGTCAGCGGGCGGCCGTCGTACTCGTGGACGACCCACGCCTTGCCGCCCGTGATGTCCGCCAGGGGAACGTTCGTCGTGTAGCCGCCGAACGACTCGACCATCGCGTAGCCGACGTCCGTGCCCACGCCCTCCAACAGCACATCCAACGACACCCCGCGCCACACTGTGTCGAACTTCGACCAGCGGGTGACGCAGTGGATGTCCTTGCGGACATCCTCTTGGGGAAGGCGCTGGAATTCGTCCCACGTCCACTGCCGTCGGTCACCGCGGGCGTCCGTGACCGTGAAGCGCCAATGGGACAAATCGATTGCCGGTGTCGGCCCCGCCGACAGGACGGGGAATCCGTCCGCGACAAACTGCCCCGGGGGCAGCCGAGGGTCGTCGCTGCGATGAAACCGCTTGAAGCCCGGCGACAGCCCACTCACTCAGTGCTCCACTCCTTCGGCAACCTGGTCGCCACGATGGCAGGTTCCGGGAGGTGTGCCCGACTTCCGTGGCTCGTGTTCCCGCTTCACGGCCGATCACCACTCGAACGCCGCAACCTGCCGCCCGCGTCGGAGCGGTGGGCGGTGGCGGGGACATGCGCGTCGCGGAATGGGCTGTTGTGGTGACTTCCGTGTGCCGCCCCGAGAAGCGAAGATCGGGGCGTCCTAGGGTGGGCTGCATGGCGCTCCGCCCGCATCAGATCGGGCTCTTCCCGCATCTGTTCCCCCATCATCGGCCGGGGCCGGGCGCGCCTTCCCAACGGCCGTGGGCGGTGACGGCGATGGTTGCGGGCGGCGGCGCCGCCGGTGCCGCGGCACGCGTTGCCCTGGCGAGATGGACGCCCGACTCCGTGCCCGGGTTTCCTGCGACGACGCTCTGGGTCAACCTCTCCGGTTGTTTCGCGATGGGCGTGCTGATGGGCGTCCTCCACTGCCGCACGCATCCGTCTCTGTGGGCGGGACCGGTACTGGGCAGCGGCTTCCTCGGCGGCTTCACGACGTTCTCGTCGTTCTCCGGCGGCGTCCGCGCGCTGCTGGCCGCCGGACGTTACGCCACGGCCGCTTCCTACGCCGCGGCCACCGTGGTGGGCGGTATCGCAGCGGCGGCCGTAGCCTACGCGTTCGTCGAGCACCTGACCCGCCGGCCACGCGAGTGAGCGCCGCGGACTGGCTGCTGGTGGCGTTGGGTGCGGCGGTCGCCGCGCCGCTTCGCTACTGGGTCGGGGTGTTCCTGAAGCCGACGTGGGAACGACCTTTTCCCTGGGGCACGTTCACCGTCAACGCCGCCGCGGCGCTGCTGTTCGGCATCGCCGCCGAGATGCGGGTGCCGCAGGAATGGATCCAGTCGCTGGTCGCGGTGGGCTTCTGCGGGGCCCTGTCGACGTTGTCGACGTTCGCGTTCGAGGCCGCGGGCCTCCTGATGCGGCATCGGGCCACGGTGGCGGTCGTGTACGTGCTGGCTACTGTGGCGGCGGGCCTTGCGCTGAGCTGGATCGGCTGGCGCGTGGGCACCGCGGTGTGGTGACTGCCCCCGGCAATGCCGGTCGCGTCCGGCAATCAGGCGTCAGCACGCGCAGCCTGCCCCGACAGCCTGACTGTGTCTACGGCTGCCGGGGGAGGCTGCGCGGGCGCGGATCCTGCGTCGAGCGCCGGGCGGCCGGGGTCAGGCGTGGTGAGGCGTCAGGTCGAAGCGGTCCAGGTCCATGACCTTGGCCCACGCTGCGGCGAAGTCGTGGACAAGTGACTCTTGTCCGTCCGCGCTTGCGTAGATTTCCGCGAGGGCGCGAAGCTCGGCGTTGGATCCGAAGACGAGGTCGGTCCTGCTCGCGGTCCACCGAGGCTTGCCGGTGGCCCGGTCGCGGCCTTCGAAGACCGCGGCTTCGGGGCCGGTGGGCGCCCACCTGGTGCCTTGGTCGAGCAGATTGACGAAGTAGTCGTTGGTGAGAATGCCGGGCCGGTCGGTGAGCACCCCGAGCGACGACCCCTGATAGGTCACGCCGAGGGCCCGCATGCCGCCGATCAGCACGGTGAGTTCCTGTGCGGTCAACCGGAGCAGGTCGGCTTGGTCGAGCATGTGGTATTCGGCGGGAAGGGAGCCGTTCTTGCCGAGGTAGTTGCGGAAGGCGTCCGTGGCGGGTTCCAGGTAGCCGAACCCGTCGACGTCGGTGTGTTCTTGAGAGGCGTCCACCCGTCCCGAGGCGAACGGCACCCGCACCGGGTGGCCCGCGTCGCGTGCCGACTTCTCCACCGCGGCACACCCTGCGAGCACGATCAGATCGGCAAGGGAGACGCCCCGTTCCGGAGCGCGCTCGCTGTTGAACGCCTGCTGGACGTCCTCCAGAGCGTGCAGTGTGGCGGACAGTCGCTCGGGTTCGTTGACGGCCCAGCCGCTCTGCGGTTCCAGGCGGACGCGCGCGCCGTTCGCCCCGCCGCGTTTGTCGCTTCCGCGGAATGTGGAGGCGGATGCCCAGGCGATCCACACCAGGTCGGCGACCGGCAGGCCGGAGGCGAGCACGCGGCGCTTGAGTTCCTCGACCGCCGCGTCGTCGAGCGGGGCGTGGACCGGATCGGGCAGCGGGTCCTGCCAGACGAGATGTTCGGCGGCTACCTCGGGCCCGAGGTAGCGGGAGATCGGGCCCATGTCACGGTGGGTGAGCTTGTACCAGGCGCGGGCGAACGCGTCGGCGAACTCGTCGGGGTGGTCGAGGAAACGGCGGCAGATCCGGGCGTAGTCGGGGTCCACGCGCATGGCGATGTCGGTGGTGAGCATGGCCGGCGTACGGCGCTTGGACGGGTCGTGGGGGTCGGGCACGGTGTCCTTGCCCGCGCCGCCCTTGGGCGTCCACTGGTGGGCGCCACCGGGGCTTCGGGTCAGTTCCCACTCGTAGCCGAGGAGGATCTCGAAGTAGCGGTTGTCCCAGCGCGTGGGGGTGTCCGTCCAGATCACTTCGAGGCCGCTGGTGATCGTGTCGTTGCCGTTGCCGAAGTCGCTGCGCCAACCGAGGCCTTGCTCTTCCAGCGGCGCGGCCTCGGGTTCGGGTCCCAGACGGTCCACGGCGGCGGCTCCGTGGGTCTTGCCGAAGGTGTGGCCCCCGGCGCACAAGGCGACGGTCTCCTCGTCGTTCATCGCCATGCGCGCGAACGTCTCGCGGATGTCAGTGGCGGACGCCATGGGGTCGGGATTGCCGCGTGGGCCTTCCGGGTTGACGTAGATCAGGCCCATGGTGTCGGCGGCGAGCGGAGCTTGCAGTTCGCCGTCGTCCTCGTGCCGCTCGTCGGTGAGCCAGGTCGTCTCGGGACCCCAGTACACGGCCTCGTCGGGACCCCAGACCTCCTCGCGGCCACCGCCGAAGCCGAACGTCTGGAAGCCCATCGATTCCAGCGCGACGTTCCCGGACAGCACCATGAGGTCGGCCCACGACAACGCGCGCCCGTACTTCTCTTTGACCGGCCAGAGCAGCCGGCGTGCCTTGTCGAGGTTCACGTTGTCGGGCCAGCTGTTGACGGGGGCGAAGCGCTGCAGGCCGGCGCCGTTGCCGCCGCGGCCGTCGGTGACCCGGTAAGTCCCCGACAGATGCCACGCCATCCGGATGATGAAGGGCCCGTAATGGCCGAAGTCCGCGGGCCACCAGTCCTGCGAGGTGGTCAGAACCGCGAGGATGTCCCGCTTCACCTCGGGCAGGTCGAGAGCGCTGAACGCCGCCGCGTAGTCGAAGTCCGCCCCGTACGGGCCCGGCGCGGGCCGGTGACGGTCCAGGATCGCGAGATTGAGGCGGTCGGGCCACCAATGGCGGATACCGTCGCCCCGTCGCGGGTCCGCGCCCGCCCACGCGGCGGGGCATTCGCTCGAGCCTGTGTTCGCAGGCAGCGCGGCGTTCATGTCGAGGTCGTCATGGTCCTGAGGCATGTCCGACATCAAGGCCTTCAATCCGGGATGAGCGCCCCTCGGGGGCGGAACGGGATGGGAACTGACCAGACTGGGGGTCCTGAAGTAACCCTTGACAACAAATGATCACGTAATGATGCATATTTCGCCTCATTCACCGCTCTTCGCGACCTGATACGAACGAGTGGATTCGGGGCTCGGGCCCCCGCTCTGCGCCCGGCCGTCGCGCCCGCCGACCTCATGCGTTCCGGCCGCCCGCGCGACCCCGAGACGATGGGCCCGTCTGCCATACGTGTGAAAATGCGACTACGGAGAGTCATCTCTTGAGTTGCGAAGCGTGGCGACGCTTGATCGTCTTGAGCGGGGAGGGGACGCCGCCGACAACCGTCGGCGGGAACGCGGGACGCGCGGCCGAGCCGCGGTCCCGGCGACTCCAGCGAAAGGACCGGCGCATGCCTGTCTGCACGACGCGTGACGGTGTCGACATCTTCTACAAGGACTGGGGTCAAGGGCGCCCCGTGGTGTTCATCCACGGATGGCCGCTCAACGGCGACGCCTGGCAAGACCAGTTGAAGGCCGTGGCCGACGCGGGATACCGCGGCATCGCCCACGACCGGCGCGGGCACGGCCGTTCCACCCCGGTGTGGGACGGCTACGACTTCGACACGTTCGCCGACGACCTGAACGACCTGATCACGGGCCTCGACCTGCGTGACGTGACGCTGGTCGCGCACTCGATGGGCGGCGGCGAACTCGCCCGCTACATCGGCCGCCACGGCACCGAGCGGATCCGGTCCGCGGTCCTGCTGTCGGCTGTCCCGCCGATCATGATCAAGTCCGACAACAACCCCGAAGGCGTGCCGGACGAGGTCTTCCAGCAGATCAAGGACGGCATCCTCAACGAACGCTCGCAGTTCTGGAAGGACACCGCCGTAGGGTTCTTCTCGGCGAACCGCCAGGGCAACAAGGTGACGCAGGGCAACAAGGACGCCTTCTGGTACATGGCGATGGCGCAGACCATCGAGGGCGGCGTCAAGTGCGTCGACGCGTTCGCGTACACGGACTTCACCGACGACCTGAAGAAGTTCGACGTCCCGACACTCGTCGTGCACGGCGACGACGACCAGGTCGTCCCGATCGACGCCACCGGCCGCAAGTCGGCGAAGATCATCGCGGACGCCGAACTCAAGGTCTACGAGGGCGGCTCGCACGGCATCGCCGTGGTCCCGGGCGACAAGGAGCGCTTCAACCAGGATCTCCTGGCGTTCCTCAAGAAGTAGGTCGGACCGCCCAGGACTTCAGGGGGCGCGGCCACGACGTGGCCGCGCCCCGGTCGCGTTCCCATGGACGGCGGCGCTACCCACCCACCCCGGCGCGGAAAGAGGATGCACGTGGCAAACCGACAAGCGGACAGGGCCGTATTCGCGGGCGGATGCTTCTGGGGCATGCAGGACCTGTTCCGGCGCCTGCCCGGCGTTCTCTCCACCCGCGTGGGGTACGCCGGTGGCGACACCCCGAACGCCACATACCGCAATCACGGCGACCATGCCGAAGCGATCGAAATCCTCTACGACCCTGAACAGGTGGGCTACCGGCGCCTCTTGGAGTACTTCTTCCAGATTCATGATCCGTCGACGGCGAACCGGCAGGGCAACGACATCGGCCGCAGCTACAGGTCCGCGATCTACTACGCCGACGACACGCAGAAAAAGGTGGCTCTGGACACCATCGCGGACGTCGACGCCAGCGGACTGTGGCCAGGCCCGGTGGTCACCGAGGTCGAACCCCTGGGCGACTTCTGGGAAGCCGAGCCCGAACACCAGGACTACCTGGTCAAGTACCCCGAGGGCTACACCTGCCACTTCCCCCGCCCGGACTGGCGGCTCCCCGCAGGCGAGCAAGCCTGACCGCGCAACGACGCGGCGTCCAACCGCGGGATCTCCCTCTCCTCCGCGCCGGACGCCTTCACCTGGGTGCTGACCGCGCGCGGCAGTGTGGTGTCGGAGGCCACCCGGGACATCGGATCGCCCGGAGGCACCCGCTCCCACTCCGACACATCCTGTAACTCCGTGTCGGCAGACGAGGCGTATGGGACCTGGTCAGGTGACGCCACTGTGGGTCTGCCGCTGATCATGAGGAGCGCTTCCGTACCGGCCACAAAGGTTGGCATGTGCCGAGGGTGTCGGCTCGCGCGTGTTTTGACGCCCTCCGAATTGTCGTGCCGGCACATGCGCAGCCGTTGGAGCGCTGGTTCCAAGATCAGGGTGCGGTCGGGGAGTTGGTGGCGGCAGGTGCGGGTGCAACGCGCCTTGACCGCATCAGGAATGCGGTCTTGGTGCTCTTTCTTCGAGGTCGGCGACCAGGTTCCGGGCGATTAGGGCAGCGCGTGCGGCGGTCGGGCGCCGTGTGGTGCCGATGACATGAATGAGCCGGGTGACGTGCTCGATGGCGGCGTCGGACGAGGTTGCGGCGCAACCACAGCACCGCATGCGGGTGCAGGCCCGGTGCCGTGGAGAAGCCGGCGGCTGCCGCCGCCGAGTTTTGGGGTCTCACGCACAGCTTCCATTGTTTGCTCGTCCTCTCCGGAGCAGACCGGGCGGGAGCGCCGGCTGTGACGGTCGTCGGCGCGGCACCGGGAGCCGACGGCCGGTTCAACGCGAATGCCTGTCGCAAGCGGATTCCTGTCACAAACGGGGAGGCCGCCCTGTCCTGGTGAGCAAACCCTTTGGGAGGAAACCCATGAGCGCTGAGCACGCACATTTGCCACCCGGCGTCGAGGTGGTCGCGACCTTGCCGGAAGCGGGGGCCCGGATATCTGCCGAGGCCGAGGCGCGGACGATTCGTGTCACCTTGGCCCCGGGTGATCCCGGGGCGCCGCCGCACCGGCATCCCGGGCCCGTGTTCGGCTACGTGACCCAGGGCGAGATCCTGTTCGAACTGGAGGGGCAGCAGCCAAGGGTGCTCAAAGCCGGTGATGCCCTGTGCGAGCCGGGGGGTGACGTCATCCACTACCAGGGCGCCAACAACCTGGCGGACGCGCAGTCGCAGCTGGTGGTGACCATGTTCGCCCCGACCGGCACTCCCGTTCTGACCGTGGTCGGCGAGGAGGAGTTGGCCGAGCGACGGCACCTGCGGTACCCGCAGATGAATCAGGCCGACCGTCGCGGCGATGCCGACGTCCGCGGGATCACCACGGTGGAAAGCCTGCGCGAGCACCTGCAATGGGCCATCGAGCTGGAACACGCCACGCTGCCGCCCTATCTCACGGCGCTCTATTCGCTCGACCCGAACCGGAACGCGCAGGCGGTGGAGCTGCTGAGCAGTGTGTTCGTGGAGGAGATGATCCATCTCGCGCTTGCCGCGAACCTGCTGAACGCGGTCGGCGGACGGCCGCACATCGACACGCCGCAGATGCTCGCGCCGTACCCGCGGCCGGTACCCCACGCCGATCCCGCCATGGAGCTGTCCTTGCTTCCATTCGGGAAAGGGGCGCTTGCGATGTTCCTGCGACTCGAGCAGCCGGCGCACCCGGGCGACCCGGGGGAGAGCGACAATTACGAGACGATCGGCCAGTTCTACGACGCGATCGAGAGCGGACTGCGCCGCCTCTGCGCCGAACTCGGCGAGGAGAAGGTCTTCGTCGGCGATCCCGCGCGGCAGGTGACGGCGGGCCCGTTCGGTCACACGGGCGGGAAGCTGAGCCCGGTCACCGACCTTGCCACGGCGCTTGCCGCCTTGGAGGAGATCGTCGAGCAAGGTGAGGGCGCGGCTCGCACCGACGTATGGGACGGGGACATGGACATGTTCCACCCGCAAACCAAGGCCGTGTCCCACTACTACCGGTTTCAGGAACTCGCCGCGGGGCGCCGCTACCAGGCCGGTGACACACCGGCAACCGGTCCTACCGGCGAGGTGGTTGCGGTGGACCCGGCCGGTGTGTACCCGGTCCGCCCGAACCCGCGGCTGGAGGATCACCCGGTCGGCAGCGAGATCCGCACCGCGCAGGAAGCGTTCAACGAGACGTACTGCGAGGTGCTTGAGTTCCTGGAGCACGCGTTCGACGGCGAGCCCGAGATGCTGAAGATGGCGGTGCGGGCCATGTACGCGCTCGAGAAGAACGCGCGGGCGCTGATGGCGATGCCCGACGGCGAGGGCCTGAGGGCGGGCCCGACGTTCGATTACGTGCGCCCGGAGGACCGTCGCTGAACCAGGTCTCCCGCGCCCGAGGCGCCCGGCTGTCACCACAGCCGGGCGCCTCGTCGCGTTACGCGGACTTCCGGTGCAGCAGCCGTTCGCCCCCCGCTCGGCTCCGCACTGCGGAGCGCAGCCGGACTCGTGCCGGGCCGCGCTCGCTCTCCGTCGTGCCGCCCCAGATGCCCTCCACGGGGCCGAAGCTCCGCGCCCATTCCAGGCATGTGTCCTTGACGGGGCAGCCGGCGCAGACAGCCTTCGCCTCGTCGACCTGGACCGCATTCGGTCCGGCCCTGCCGATGGGGAAGAAGAGGTCGGGATCGGAGTCTCGGCAAGCTGCCTTTTCGCGCCAGTACACGGCAGCGCTTCCTTTCTCGTCACGGGTCGAGCGGGTCCTGCCGGCGCCGCCCCGCAGGGCGGTCACACGGTCGGCGTCGGTAGCGCGGGCTGTTTCATGCGCAGGCTCTCTCATGCGCAGGCCGCCTCGTCCCACCGGGCAACGCCGTCGTCGGTGAGTGCCGCTTCCAGACCGCGGAGTTCGCCCGTCCGGGCTGCCACGACGATCGCCTGGACCAAACGCCGATGGGCGTCCGGGTCGACCTGCTGCTGGTGACGGCGGTTGCGCAGCCTCTCCTGCGCGCGGGAGACCTGCTGTCGCGCGTTGGCGACCGTCAAGCCGAGGAGTTCGCCGATCTCGTCGTAGGAGTAGCCGAACGCCTCGCGGAGCACGTACGCGGCACGCTGCTTCGGCGTCAGGGCCCGGAGCAGCAGGAGTACTGCCTGCTCTACGCCCTCCCGCTGCTCGGCGAGTGCTTCCGGGGCCGTGCCGTTGTCCGCCGAGTCCGGGAGCCAGGGCGTGGCACTGGACTCGCTCCGCCTCCGCGCCGAATTGACCAGGTTGATGGACAGCCGAACGGTCGTCGTCCTGAGCAGCGCCAGCGGGTTCGCGACGACGGCGCGGTCCGTGCCCTGCCAGCGCAGCCACGCCTCCTGGATGACGTCCTCGGCGTCGCCCGGATCTCGGAGGATCCGGCCGGCGATCTTGAGCAGCCCGGGGCGGGCGCTGACGAACACGTGGGTGGCGTCGTTCAGTTCGGCCGTCGCGGATGCGGCGGTGACCGTCGCCGTCTGCGGGCTCTGCCGGGTTGTGATCGCAGATGTGTCCACGATCGGCTCCTTTGCTGCCTTGGTATCGGCGGCCTCAAGGCCGCCGATACCAAGTTCGCGCCGGCAGTCGATCCGTCGCGCCCCGGAACGTCCGTAGGCGACCCCGTGGTCACCCCGTGGTCACCACGTGGTCCGAACGAGTGCCCACGGGGGAGCGCGTTGCCGCGTAGGGACGATCGCGCCCGGCAGAGGGCGCGGAGCTGCGGAGCGAGCAGCACCCGGGAAGAGCGGACAGCCGGAGGTCAGGAAGGCGCCGGCTTGCCGCCCGGGAGCACCGCGCCGAGCTGTTTGCGGGACTTGATCCCGAGCTTCGTGAACACCTTCCGCAGATGCCACTCGACGGTGTGCGAGCTGAGGAAGAGCTGCGCGCCGATCTCTTGGTTCGTCAGCCCCTCGGCCGCCAGACGCGCGATCTGCGCTTCCTGCGGCGTGAGCGCCGCGTCGCTGCGCTCCGTGCGCGTGTGCACCGTTTCGCCGGTGGCCTCCAGCTCTTGGCGGGCACGCCGGGCGAAGGCTTCCATGCCGCCTTCGTCGAGAATCGCGTAGGCGGCGGAGAGTTGTTCGCGTGCGTCGCCGGGCCGGTTCTCACGGCGCAGCCATTCGCCGTACAGCAGTTGCGTGCGCGCCAGTGCCGTCCGCACCTGCGTGCCCTTGAGCGTCTCGATGGCTTCCCGGTAGTGGGCCTCGGCGGCGTCGCCTTCGCCGACCAGCGCACGCGCGGCCGCCGCGGTGCCCGACGCCCACGCTGTCTCGGTGGCCTGCGCGATCTCCGTGAGGCGGGCGGCAGTCTCGGCCGCGAGGCCGTGCTGTCCGCTGCGAGCCGCGGCCTCCACCAGCTCGGACAGGGAGGAAAGGGCGAGCCCCAGCTCCTGAGGGTAGGCGCAGCCTTGCACGGCCGCGGCGCATGCCTCCTCATACCGGCCGAGACCGTTGTACAGAACCGCCAGCGCCCACTGCGACGCGGTGAGCACCTTGCCCTCGCCGCTCAGGTTGCCGTCGAGGGAGACCGTTTCGATCGCCTGGAGCGTCTCGGCCTCGCGTCCCCTCCAGGACTCGATCACGAGCGACCCGTAGTGGGACAGGAAATGGCTGCCGGTTGCTTCCGCGATCGTCGCCGCCTCCGCGGCGAGCGAGTCCGCGTCGGCGAGGTCTCCGGCGAAGACCCGCGTCGCGAGGTGGAGCAGGAGGGCCGACGGCAGCACCGACAGGGCCCCGGTCTCGCGTGCCAGATGGACCAGCTTCTCGGCCAGGATGCTCCAGACCTCGAAGTCCCAGACGTTGTGGGCCATACGGCAGGCGAACGGGAGCCAGCTCAACGCTTTGTCCGCGGTGAACCCGCCGCACTTCAACGTGCTCAAGGCGTACCGCAGCTGCAGGGCGCCCGCGGTGTATCCGTCCGTGGTCGCCACGGCGAGGCCGTCGAGCAGAAGGTCCGTGGTCGCCGGGTACGGCGGCTGCGGCGCGGTGCGCACCGCGGCGGCGACCTCCTCGAGGCCGGGCCCGGTCGAGATCCGGCCCGCCGTCAGTGCCGCGTAGAAGGCGTCACGGTAGGTCTCGCGTGCGGCGCCGACATCGAGTGGCTCGAGTTGCTTGGCCGCGGTGAGCAGCAGCGGCACGGTGGCGCCGGCGCCGCGGGATGCGAAGGTGATCTGTCCGCGCAGCAGGCTGGCGCGGGCGCGCTGCCGATCGTCGAGGGTGTCCAGCTCGGCCACGCTCAGCAGTTCGAGCGCCGCGTCGAACGCGCCCGCCAGGTACTTGGCCCGGGCCGCCGCCAGCGCCCGGGTCCTCCGGCGGGCGGGATCGGGCGTCAGCTCGACGGCTCGTTCCAGGAAGGCCGCCGACGCGGCGATACCGCCTCGTGCCTGGGCCCGGTCGGCGGAGCCCACCAGTTCTCGGGCCACGTCCTCGTCCGGTCCCTCCGTGGCCCGTGCCAGATGCCATGCCCGGCGATCGGGGTCGGATCCGGCGTCGGTGGCCTCGGCCAATGCCCGGTGCGCGTCCCGGCGTTCCGAATGCTCCGCCGCGTGGTAGGCGGCCGTGCGTACCAGCGGATGCCGGAACTGCACCCGGGTGCCTATCGTGAGCAGCCCGGCCGCCAGAGCGGGAGCCGCCTCGTTCATGGATATGCCGAGGACGTCGGCGGCGCTTCGGAGCAGGGAGACGTCGCCGACGGGTTCGGCCGCCGCCAGCAGCAGAAAGCGACGGGTCTCCGCGGGCAGCGCCTGGACCCGTAGCGCGAAGTTGTGCCGCAGGGTGCTGGAGAGCGGTTGTACGTCTGGCGAGGCGAAGCCTCCGGCGATCTCCGCGGGGGAGGAGGCACGCGGCAGCTCCAGCAGCGCCAGCGGGTTGCCGCGGGCCTCGGCGAGGAGTCGGCTCCGGACCGTGTCGTCGAAGCCGCCGGGGAGCACCGACTTGAGGAGGGCGCGGGCTTCGGGTTCGCTCAGTCCGCCGAGCGCCAGCTCCGGCAGCCCTTCGAGGGCACGCTCACCCTCGGGCTCGCGCACGGCGAAGATCAGCCCGACGCGCTCCGCGGCCAACCGCCGGGCAACGAACGCGACGACCTGCGCCGAAACGCGGTCGAGCCACTGCACGTCGTCGACCAGGCAGACGAGCGGCATCTCTTGTGACACCTCGGCGAGCAGGCTGAGAACCGCAAGGCCGACGAGGAAACGATCCGGGGGTGTCCCTGCGCTGATGCCGAAGGCAGTCTCCAGGGCCGTGCGCTGGGGATCGGGGAGACGCCCGAGGTGACCGAGGAAGGGCGCGCACAGTTGGTGGACGCCGCCGAAGGCCAACTCCATCTCGGCCTCGACGCCCGCCGCCCGCACCACGCGGAAGCCATCGGCGCGGTCGGCCGCGTACTCCAGCAACGCGGTCTTCCCGATACCGGCTTCGCCCCGCAGCACGAGGACGGCGCTTCGGCCGGCCCGCACTTTGGCCAAGTGTCGGTCCAGCACCGCACGTTCGCTTTGCCGGCCTTGCAGGCGAAGGCCCGGGTTCCTACCTTGCACGAACACTCCAGTGAGCGTATAGGGAGGCGGCGACTTCGCAAATCCGTTCGCGCGGCCATCCCCTCCGTAAGCGCCCTGAGCGCCGGGTCCGCCGCTCACCGGGGCACGGTGGCGAAGCGATTGCGCGAACCGATGAAGGCGGCGATCTTGCTCGGGTTGAACACCCACAGCACCTGGTGGATGCCCTGGTCCGAGGCTGCGATCGTCATGAAGACGATCGGCTGCTCTCCCTGGTACAGCAGAACCGCGCTCCTCCCGTTGGCCTCGACGACGCGGGCCTCGCCCGGCCAGAGCCGCGGAAGCGCGGACGCGATGTTCGCCACACGGGCGCGGCCGACGACCGGGATGCGCGAGGCGCCGCGCAGCCCGTTGCCGTCGGACAGGCTGACGGCGTCGGGCGTCAGGAGCGCCTCCAGCGAAGCGACGTCTCCGTCCTGGGCGGCCGCGATGAAGGCTTCGAGCAGTCTCGTGTGCTCGCGGTTGTCGACGCTGCCGTGCTGGTCGTCCGCGAGGTGCTTGCGGGCCCGGCTCACGATCTTCCGGGCGTTGACGGGGGAGAGGCCCAGCATTTCCGCGATCTCCGCGTAGGCGTAGCCGAATGCTTCCCTCAGCACGTAGGCGGCCCGCTCCGTCGGTGTGAGCCTCTGCAGCACGAGGAGCAGCGCGAGCTCCAGGGCATCGGTGGGCTCTGCCTCGGCAATCGGATCGATGGCGGTGTCCACGGGTTCGGGCAGCCAGGGGCCGACGTAGGTCTCGCGCCGGACGCGGGCCGACTGGGCCACGTTGATGGCCAGCCGCACTGTGGTACTGGACAGGAACGCGGCGGGGTCGACCACCGCGGACCGGTCGGTCCGCTGCCAGCGCAGCCACGCTTCCTGCACCACGTCCTCGGCTTCCACCGTGCTGCCCAGCACGCGGTACGCGATGCCGTAGAGGCGCGGCCGCAGCTTCGTGAACGTGGCAACAGCCTCGCCGAGGTCCTCCTCGATCGCGGATGCCTCTGGGCGCATGCTCCTGCCGACTCCGTTTCCCGGGCCACCGGGTTGTCCGGGGGCGCGATCACAAGGTGCAGCAAAGCCGCGCATTCGTCCAGTCCGCGACGAAAGGAGCGCCCGCGGGACGGCGGGCGGCACCGCTGCGGAAGCGGGCGCCGTGTCACAGATCGGGGACGCCCGCTGTCTCATGATCGAAGGGCCGACCCGGACAGGAGAAAAGGGTGAGCGTTCCGAGAACCGCACCGAAATTCGCGCGTGGCACCGCGGAATCCGCAAACCCGAGAAAGGGGCCGAACACAGGGGGCCCCATTCCGCGGCCATATGGTCTCGGCACCAAATCGCGCGGCTTGGGAAATTCCGCCGTGGAGGCGGCACCGGTCCGGCGGGGCCGCGGCCGGCCCGGTCCGGTCACGAGAGCGGACTACGACATGATCACTCGGGACAAGGCGGTGCTGGAGCAGGGCCTGCGGCCCCGGCCGGCGCCGCACGGTGACGGCTTCGCGACCGCTTTCCACTACACCCCCGGCCGTTCGCACACGCTCCTGGGCGGCGACTTCTGCGATGTCGTGCAGACCACGGACGGCACCGTGCATGCCGTGATGGGCGACGTGTCCGGGCACGGCGCGGCCGAAGCCGCCCTCGGTGTCCATCTGCGCCTGGCGTGGCGCGCCGCCGTGCTGTGCGGGCAGGAGCCGCTGGACCAATTGCGCCTGCTCGAAAGGGTCCTGGTCGAGGAACGGCCGAATGAGGACACCTTTGCCACGGTTCTTTCCTTGGTCCTCCGGCCGCACCAGGGCGCGTTTCGCATGATCAGCGCCGGCCACCCCGGACTTCTGCAGAGGCATCGCCGCACGGTGCGGTGGGTGGACCCGCAGCCCGGCATCCCGCTGGGCCTGTTCCCCGGTCTCGGCGACTGGCACGAGAACGAGATGGCCCTGTCGGACCGGGACGGTCTGGTGCTGCTCACCGACGGCCTCTACGAGGGCCGAACCCCGTGCGGACGACTCGGCGAACAGGGACTCCTTGGCCTTGCGGCCCGCTACGCGAGCCTGCCGTCGCAGGCGTTCGTCGACGCCTTGGTGCACCACGTGTCGCTGATGGCCGCTCCGTTCGGCGGCTTGGCCGACGATGTCACCGTCCTTCACCTGACCTGTGACCGCCGAATCCGGCGGGACGGTGCCCGAGCGACCGGATAGAGCCTCGTTTTGTGACGTCCCCCGGGCCTTTCCCGGCGTGGAAGTCATCACAGCTTTTCCGTGCGGAGTGCCGGGGCTGCCTTGGGTAACGTGGCAAAGGCCGTCCCAAAACCCTGGGGGGGATTCCCCGGATTCCCAAGGAGCCGCAGAGCATGCGCGCCAGCCCGCCTCTCGGCCTCGTCGGCCGGCATCGTGAGTGTGCGGCGCTCGACGGCCTGCTCGCGGGTCTGCGCACGGGCGGGCCTCGCGTTCTGGTCGTCCGGGGCGAGGCGGGCATCGGGAAGTCGGTGCTTCTGGAGTACGCGGCCGCTCGGGCCTCACGGGTTCAGGTGACGTGGGCGCACGGCATCGAGGCCGACATGGAACTGCCGTACGCGAGCTTGCACCAGCTGTGCGCACCGTTCCTGACGCGGCTCGACGAGCTTCCGGAACCCCAGCGCGACGCCCTGTGCGTGGCATTCGGGATGGCGGCCGGCGACCCGCCCGACCGTTTCCTCGTCGGCCTTGCCGTGCTGACACTCCTCACCCGGGCATCGGAGGCGCGGCCGGTGCTCGTCCTGGTCGACGACGCCCATTGGCTGGACCAAGTATCTCTGCAGACATTGGAGTTCGTGGCACGGCGACTCCTCGCGGAACCGGTCGCGATGGCGTTCGCGGTCCGGGATCCCGAAGGACAAGCCGCGCTGGGCGGTCTGCCGACGCTGCGGGTGACCGGCCTCGACACAGCCGCGGCCGGAGAGCTTCTCGACAGCGCCGTCGGCGGACGGCTGGAAGGACGGGTCCGGGACCGCTTCGTGGCCGAAATGCACGGCAACCCGCTCGCCCTGCTCGAATTCTCCCGCGGCCGCAGCGCCGCCGAGCTGGCCTACGGCCTCGACTCGTCGAGCTTCCCGGGCCTCCGGGAGCCGGTCGCAGGCCGGGTGGAACGCGACTTCGCCGAACGGCTCGGTGCCCTCCCTGCGGCGACCCGCACCCTGCTGCTGGTCGCCGCGGCGGAACCGATCGGCGACGTGCGCCTGTTGACCCGGGCCGCCGCATCTCTGCACATCACCCCGGACGCCGCGCCGGCCAAGGCGGCCGGTCTGATCGAGTTCGGCGAGTCGGTCCGCTTCCGGCACCCGCTGGTCCGTTCGGCGGTCTACCGCCGGGCGGAACCCGCGGAACGCCGGGCGGCCCACCGGGCGCTGGCCGAGGCCACGGACCCGGTTCTGGACCCCGACCGACGCGCCTGGCACGCGGCGCAGGCGGCCGACGGACCGGACGAGGCGGTGGCCGCGGGCCTGGAACAGGCCGCCGACCGCGCGCGGCAGCGCGGCGGTATCGCGGCCGAGGCGGTTCTGCTGGAACGCGCGGTGGAACTGACGCCGGATCCCGGGCCGCGGGCGCGCCGTGCTCTCGCGGCCGCCGAGGCGTATTTCTCCGCCGCGGCACCGGAACGGGCCACGGAACTGGCGGCCGTAGCCGACCTGCATGCCCTCGGCCCTCTGGACTACGCCCGCCTTTCCCGGCTGCGGGCCAGAATCCTCTTCGCCCGCAGCCGCAGCGACGAGGCGGCACCCCTGCTCCTCGACGCGGCAGCGCAGTTCTCCGCCGCCTCGTCGCCCCTGGCAGGGGAGACCTACCTGGAGGCGATCAGCGCCACCATCTTCGCGGGCCGGGTCCACGGTCCGAGCGGTGCCCGGGCTGCGGCGATCGCCGCGCGTGCGTCGGGGGCGCCGTCCTCGGGCTCCGCGGCGGCCGATCGACTCCTGGACGGGGTGGCAGGTCTTCTCGCGGACGGGCCCGAGATCGGAGTCCCGGCCCTGTACGAGGCGCTGGACCTGCTGACCGGCGAAAAGCTCGACACCCGGGAGGCGACCGTGCGCTGGCTTCTGCTGGCCCCCGTCGCGATCGAGTCGTTCATCCACCACGCCTGGGACCTTCATGCATGGGACGCGTTGTCGAGTCGTGCGGTGCGCCTGGCACGCGACATCGGCGCGCTCGGCGCACTGCCGCCGGCCCTGATCTACGCCGGCGGGGTCCACATCCACTACGGCGAGTTCGCCAAGGCGGACCGGATGATCGACGAAGCCGACGCGATCGCGGCCGCGACCGGTCACGCCCCGCACAAGTACGCCACGCTCGTCTTGGCCGCATGGCGCGGAGAGGCCGACATCGCCGCCGCCATCGTCGAAGAGACCAGGGAAAGCGCCGTACAACGGGGCGAGGTGTCCCTGATCGGCGCGATGGGGTACATCCAAGGCGTGCTCTTCAACGGCCTGGCACGCTACGAAGAAGCCACAGTGGCGGCTCGAACGGGGATTGAACACGACGGGTTCAACTTCACCGGACTTTCCTTGGTGGAGCACATCGAGGCGGCGACCCGGTGCGGCGAGTTCGACCAGGCCCGGACCTCGCTGGCCCGGCTGACGGAACTCACGCGGGCCGCCGAATCCGGATGGGCCCGAGGAGCGACCGCCCGCAGCGGGGCGCTCCTCGCCGACGGCGACGCGGCGGACCGCCTCTACCGCACCGCGATCGAGGAGTTCGGCCGCGGCGGGGTGGTCGTGGAGGTCGCGCGCACTCACCTTCTGTACGGCGAGTGGCTGCGCCGCGGCCGCCGCCGCGCGCAGGCCCGGGAACACCTGCACACCGCCCATGAGATGTTCGAAAGGATGCCGGCGCACGCCTTTGCCGAGAGGGCCCGCCGTGAGCTGCTTGCCACGGGCGAGCACGTCGCGGTCCGGGAGACCAAGGACACGAGCGCTCTCACGCCCCAGGAGGCGCAGGTCGCGGCGCTTGCCGCGGACGGCATGACGAACGCGAAGATCGGTGCGGAGCTGTTCCTGAGCCCCCACACCGTCGAATGGCATTTGCGCAAGGTGTACACAAAACTCGGCATCAGCTCGCGTCGAGCGCTCCCGGACGTCTTGGGGAGATAGCGGCCGAACCGCCTCGGCCTCCGCAACGCCGAACAACGGGGCGTGCCGCGCGGAGTGCTTCCGCACGGCACGCCCCGGTCGGCGCGCCGCTCAGTCCTGCGGTCCGTCGACCGCGTCGAGGATCGTGGCGGCCACTTCCTCCGGTCGGCTCACCGCAACTGCGTGCGAGGCGCCGGCGACAGCGCGGGTCCCGCGCGAGTCGGCGCGTTTGGCCATGAACCGCAGCGCCTCGGCGGGGATGTTGCGGTCCATCCCTCCGAAGACGAACCACGAAGGGATGGTCCGCCAAGCCGGTGTGCCGGTCAGCCCTTCCGTCAGCGCGCGCTCGGTGACCGGGCGTTGCGTCGCCGCCATCAGGTCGGCTTCGTCGGCGTCCGCGTCGGCGCAGAACTGCTGGTGGAAATGCGCGTCGGCGATCCGGAATTCGATGCCGCCCGACGGGACGGGGTAGGCGGTCAGCACGTCGCGCAGCGTGCTGCCGGGGAACTTGGCGGACAGCTGGATGGCGGACTCGCCGGTTTCGGGGGCGAACCCCCCGACGTAGACCAGGGATCGCACCGCCGCGAGGTCGGCCGCGGCCTGGCTGATCACCATGCCGGCGTAGGAGTGGCCGACCAGGACGACGGGCTGGTCGATGCCCTCGACGACGTCGCGCAGGTAGGCGGCGTCCTCGGCGAGGCCGCGCAGCGGATTCGCGGCCGCGACCGTGCGCAGGTCGCTGTCGTTCAGCAGCCGGATGACACGGTTCCAGCTCGCCGATTCGGCGAAGGCTCCGTGGACGAGGACGATCACGGGCTTGTCGGTGGTCTTCACGACGCGTCCTTTCCGCTGTGCAGTACGTGCCGGAGGACTGCCGCGGCCTGCGCGACCGCGGCAGTCGTGGCCTGGGTGTCCCGGACGGGGTTGAGCATCATGAAGTCGTGGAGGGTCCCGTTGTAGCGGACGCTCGTGGTCGGAACGCCCGCCTCGGCGAGCCGCCGGGCGTAGGCCTCGCCTTCGTCGCGGAGTACGTCGTTCTCGTCGACGATGACGAACGCAGGTGGAAGTCCCGAGAGTTCGTCCAACGTGGCGCGGAGCGGCGACGCGGTGATCTCGGCGCGTTGAGCGGGATCGGTGGTGTAGGCGTCCCAGAACCACGCCATGGCCTTGGCCGTGAGGTATGGGCCGTCGGCGAATTCGCGGTAGCTGTCGGTGTCCTGGGCGGCGTCGGTGACGGGGTAGTACAGCGACTGGTGGACGAACGTCACGTCGCCGCGCTGCTTGGCCATGAGGGTCAAGGCAGCGGTCATGTTGCCGCCGACGGAGTCACCCGCGATCGCCATACGGGAGGTGTCCAGATTGCCCTTGGCGCCGTTCGCGGTCAGGAACTGCGCGACAGCATAGGCCTGTTCGATCGCCACCGGGTAGCGGGCTTCCGGCGAGCGGTCGTACTCCACGAAGGCGACTGCGGCGTGTGCGGCTACGGCGAGGTCGCGGACCAGCCGGTCGTGCGTGCCCGCGTTGCCGAGGACCCAGCCGCCGCCGTGCACGTACAGGACGACCGGCAGCACCTCCTGGGCCGTTCCGGCGGGCTTGACGATCCTGACCCGTACGTCACCGACTTCGGCCGGAACGGTGAGCCAGGTGTCGTCGACATCGGGTGCGGCGACCGGCTGGGCCTGGATGTCGTCCAGGACTTTGCGGGCCGCCTCCGGTTCCAGTTGGTACAGGAACGGAGGCTGCGCCGCCGCGTCGGCGATCGCCTGCGCCGACTGCTCCAGGACATGGCGGGTCATGGTGTCCTTCCTTCAATCGGGGTGCCGGGTTCCTCGCGGAAACCGATCGCGCGGTGGGTGCCGTCGCACAGCGGTTTGCCGGAGGAGTGGCCGCAGCGGCACAGGGTCGTGCGGTTGCGTGTTTCCAGCGGTCGGCCGTCCGCGCGGTGCACCGGGACACCGCCGGTCACCCACAGCGCGCTCGCCAGGCCGTGCTCTTCTTCGAGTACGGACACGGCTTGCGGCAGGTCGACCTCGACGGTCTCGCCGCCGCGTTCCAGCGCGTAGGTGTAGGAACCGGAGGGGCAGTGGTCGATGCGCCCCATGATGTTCGCGCGCATGTCGGGGTCTCCGGTGTCGTCGAGCATCTTGGCGATCGGCCGTGTTGCGCCGATGCAGAACGCCGCGTGAATGCACAACTCGCCGACGCGCTGCGCCGAGATACCGGTGCCGTCGTGCACGTGCTGGAGTTCGCGGTAGGGCGTGACGACGGCGTTCTCTGTCCCGTCGAAGCCGACGAAGGCGTGGGTGCCGTCGCAGAACGGCTTGGCCGACGAGCGGCCGCAGCGGCAGAGCGCGTAGGTCGGCTCGGTGGTCAGGTCGGGGCCGGTCCGCCAGGTCAGCGCGTCGTCGTTCTCGGGGGAGACGATCTTGGTCTTGCGGCGGAGCGGGACGCCGCCGTAGACGAGGTAAGGGCCGTCGGGCAGGACGACGATCCGCCGTCCGCTGTCGGGCCGCCGACCGCCGCCACGCTGTTCGGGCGCGACGTAGTCGAAGGTGGGCCCTGCCGTGGTGCCCTCGCCGTCGGGCATGGCCATGAGCGCTTCGGCTTGCCGACGCAGGCGGTACATCGTGCCGGTCGCGACCGCGAGCAGCCGGGGGCTGCCGTTGAACGACTCCTCCAACTGGTGCAGGAGATCGCCGTAGGTGCGGTTGAACTCGTCCTGCGCGTCGCGGATCGGGCTGCCGGGCGGGTGGTCGCCAAGACGCGGGTTGGGCCGCATCCGGCGTATGCCTTCGGGGTCCACGCGCAGCGGTTCGCCGGTGGGCCCGGACTGCGGGGTGTCACCGCGCCGGTAGCGGCGCCCGATCCGCAGCTCCTGGAACCGGTAGTAGTGCGCGACTTCCGCCCGGTCCGGGTCGTGGACGTCGCGGTCGCCATCCCACACCTCACCGCGCAACAGGCCTTCGCCCTGGTCGACGATCTCCTCGAGGGCCTTCAACGCCGAGGCGAGATCGCCGACTCCGTCCAGCCGTCCGGCCGTATTCCGGAAATGGCGATCCCGCACTTGGCGGGCGGGGTCGCCGGAGAACACCGCCTTTTCCCCCAGGTCGGCGCACAGATCGCGCAAGCCGTCCTCGACGGCGGCGTAGAACTGGCCGATCGTCGCGTACCCGTCGGCTTGGGCCGGCGCGTCCGGCGGAGCGGGCTGCTCCAATCGGAGGAACTGGTCGAGGGCCTTGGGGCCGAAGGGGAGCAGGGAAAGTTCGAACGACGGGTCGCCGTGCGGCAGGCGCCGGGGGTGCGGCGGCAGCATCCTCGGCGTGTCCAACCGCGGTCGGCCGCCTACCGCGTTGAGCAGGTTCGCGGCCAAGGCCAAGTGCAGCATTTCTTCCACGAAGACGCCGGTCACGACCCGGACGGCCTTGGGATTCCTCTGCTGGTCCAGCGAGTACAGCGCACACAGGTACTGCGGCAGCGTCGCGTGCTCCAACTCGACTGCCCACTGAAGGTGTTCACGGAGTTCATCGAGTGTGGCGATCCGCGGTGCCGCGGTGCCGCGGACGGAGCGCTGCCGTACCGGAGCGCTCATCGGTCTCTCGTTTCACGGCCGGACCGGTCGGCATCCCCGGGGGCCTGCTCGGCCGGCGGCCCTTTGGGGTCGTGCTCGATCTCGTCGAAGAGCGCGCCGAACAGACCACGGGCTGCCATCGTCAGTTCCAGGACCAGCTCGGCGTCTTCGTCGTCGCGGGCAGCGGGGGGCATTGCTCCTCCAGGGTGGGTCGGCGGCCCCGCCCCGCGTTCACCGCCGTGAACGCGGGGCAGGGCGGACCTGGTTCGGGTCGGGAAGGCGCTCAGGCACCGGACCGCTGCAGCCACTCCTGGTAGGAGATCTCGCCGAGGATGGCGCCGTCGACGGGGACGAGGGTGGACTCGTCGGGTACCGCGCCGAAGTAGTGCGCCTGCGGGTCCGTGACGACCTCGCGCGGGTCGTCCCACGCCACGAGGGCCTTCCGGAAGAATTCGTCCATGCGGTACCGGTTCGGCCCGGCGATCTCGATCATCGTGTTGAACGGCGCGCCCGCGGCCGTCCGGCCCACGGCCCGCGCCACGTCCTCGGCGGCGATCGGCTGGAACGCGACGGGGGCGATGTGCACCTCGTTCCCGGTCGTCGCCTCGTCCGCGATCCGCCGGCCGAACTCGTAGAACTGCGTTGCGTGCAGGATCGAGAACGGGATCGACGAATCCCTGACGAGCTGTTCCTGCGCGGTCTTCGCCCGGAAGTAGCCGATGTCGGGACGGCGGTCGCTGCCCACCACCGACAGCACCACGTGATGTTCCACCCCGGCCTTCTTCTCGGCGGCCAGCAGGTTGCGGGTGGAGGTGGTGAAGAACTCCAGCACGGCTGTGTCCTCGAACGACGGGGA
Organism: Uniformispora flossi; assembly: GCF_049534875.1. Lineage (NCBI taxonomy): Bacteria > Bacillati > Actinomycetota > Actinomycetes > Kitasatosporales > Streptomycetaceae > Uniformispora > Uniformispora flossi. Next base: position 719,679 of record NZ_JBMULZ010000001.1, on the reverse strand, counting down.
GTTCGAGACGTCGACGACGACGTTCGCTCCCTTCATGACCTCGGCCAGTCCTTCGCCGGTGAGGGTGTTCACCCCGGTGTTCGGCGCCGCCGCGACCGCCTCGTGCCCGTGCTCGCCCAGCAGGGCGACGACCTTCGAACCGATCAGGCCGGTGCCGCCGATGACCACGATCTTCATGTCAGCTCCTCGTTCCTCCGGGGACGCCGTCGTCACCCGGACGACAGGTATGACCGGGGACCTCGGGAGGCTGTGACAGTTCGCTCGGAAGTCCGGGAAGACGGCCTGCCGGCCTGGACGGTGTCACAAGCGCGGGTCGCGTCCGGTCTTGTCTGACGGCAGCCGGACTGACGGACCCAAGGAGCGAGAACGTGCCCCCAGCAGTCGACGAGTACCGGATCCGGATCCGGATGACCGGTCGCGCGGCCGACGAACCGCACCGCACCGCGAGCCCGCTCGAACTGCTCTTCGACCTCACGTTCGTCGTCGCCGTCGCGGCCGTGACCGCCCAGTACGCGCACCGGATCGCGGCCGGGCACGTCCTTTCCGGCCTCGTGCCGTTCCTCGAAGTGTTCTTCGCCGTGTGGTGGGCGTGGATGAACTTCACGTGGTTCGCGTCGTCCTATGACACCGACGACGTCGCGTACCGGGTGCTGACGATGGTGCAGATGGCAGGCGTACTCGTCCTGGCCGCGGGTGTGCCCGCCACCGGCGCGGACGCGGACTTCCGGCTCGTCACGGCCGGCTATGTCGTCATGCGCGCCGCGCTCGTCGCGCAATGGCTGCGTGCCGCGGTCGAGCACCCGGAAGGACGACGCACCGCCGTGCGGTACGCGGCGGGCATCGCGCTCCTCCAACTCGGGTGGCTCCTGCGCCTGGTCCTCGCGGAAGCGGAGGCCCTGCCGTCCGCGGCCGAGATCCCGTCCTTCGCCGCGCTCGCGATGCTCGAATTGTGCGTGCCCTGGTGGGCGGAACGCGCCGGCGGTACGGCCTGGCATCCGCACCACATCGCGGAGCGCTACGGACTGTTCACGCTCATCCTCTTCGGTGAGAGCGTGCTCGCCGTGTCCAACGGGGTTCGCACGGCGCTGGACGCGGCCGACATCGGGGGAGAGACCGTCGTCGTGGCCATGTCCGGCCTCGTGCTGCTGTTCGCGTTGTGGTGGCTCTACTTCCGCCTCCCGGCCGGCCGCGGACTCTTGGACCGGCGGGAAGCTTCCTATTTGTGGGGTTACGGCCACTATGGGGTGTTCGCCGGGCTCGCGGCACTGGGGGCGGGGCTGGAAGTCGCGGTCGAGCAGTCGGGGCACCCGCTCGCGGCGTCACCGCTCGCGATCGGCTACGCCGTGGCCGTCCCGACGGCCGCCGTGGTGGTGCTGCTGCAACTGATCCACGCGCCCATCGTCCCCGAGTACGTGATGCGGCCGCGGGCGTTGCTGGGCGCCGTGGCGACGGTCCTGCTCCTGCCGTTGGCGGCACCGCGCATCGGCGTCATCGCCGTCGCGGGAGCGCTGGCGGCCGTCGGAGTCGCGATGGTCGTCGCCACCTTTCCCGCGGTAGCCCGGCGTTGCTGAACGGTGGCCGGTCCCCGACGACCGTCCCCAGGCTCCGGCGCGGGAGCCCCACGAACCCCTCGACGAAGGAGAACCCGATGAACGGCCTCGAACGGCGGCTGTCCACCCCGGTCCTGGTGATCGGCACCGGCGGTGCGGGACTGCGCGCCGCAATCGAACTGGCCGAACGGGGCGTCGGAGTGCTGGCGCTCGGCAAGAGGCCGAAGTCCGACGCACACACCACGCTGGCCGCAGGCGGCATCAACGCGGCGCTGGGGACGATGGATCCGCAGGACAGTTGGCAACAGCACGCCGCCGACACCATCCAGGAGAGCTACCTCCTCGCTCACCCCGACGTGGTCCGGATCGTCACCGAGAATGCCGCCCGTGGGATCGACGACCTCGTGCGCTACGGCATGCCGTTCGCCCGCGAAGCGGACGGGCGGATCTCCCAACGGTTCTTCGGCGCCCACACATGGCGGCGCACCGCGTTCAGCGGCGACTACACGGGCTTGGAGATCCAGCGCACGCTGGTCCGGCGGGCGGCGGAACTGGCCGTCCCGATCCTGGACACCGTCTACATCACCCGGCTGCTCGTACGGGACAACGTCGTCTTCGGCGCCTACGGATTCGACCTGGCGGACGGCAGCCGGTACGTGATCCACGCGGACGCGGTGATCCTCGCCACCGGGGGCCATACCCGGATCTGGCGGCACACGTCGTCCCGCCGGGACGAGAACACCGGCGACACGTTCCGGCTGGCCGTCCTGGCGGGCGCCCGGATCCGCGATCCCGAACTCGTCCAGTTCCACCCGTCGGGGCTCGTCGAACCGGAGGACGTGGCCGGAACGCTGGTGTCGGAGGCCGCACGGGGTGAAGGCGGGCGCCTGCTCAACACCCTCGGCGAACGCTTCATGACGCGGTACGACCCCGAGCGGATGGAGCTTTCCACACGCGACCGGGTGGCACTGGCCGCCTACACGGAGATCAAGGAGGGGCGCGGCACTCCCAAGGGCGGTGTCTGGCTGGATGTGTCCCACCTCCCGCGCGAGACGATCATGGAGCGGCTGCCGCGCGTCCACCAGACGCTGCTGGAACTCCAGATGCGCGACATCACACAGGACCCGATCGAGATCGCACCCACCGCGCACTACTCGATGGGCGGTGTATGGGTGCGCGCCGAGGACCACGCCACCGACGTCGAAGGGCTGTACGCGATCGGAGAGGCGGCGAGCGGCCTGCACGGCGCAAACCGCCTCGGCGGGAACTCGCTGATCGAACTGCTTGTGTACGGACGGATCACAGGCGAGGCCGCGGCCGCGTATTCGGGCGCGCTCCGGGCCCAGCAGCGCTCGGCGGACGCGGTCGCCGAGGCGCGCGCCGAAATCGACGGACTCCTTGCCGTCGACGGGCGGGAGAACGTCCGCGTCCTCCAACGCGCCATCCGCGACACCATGACCGAGCACGCGGGAGTGGTCCGCGACGAGACGGGTCTGCTCCGGGGCCTCGTGGAACTGGACGCGACCGAGAACCGGATGGCCGACCTCGGCATCCACCCCGATATCGCCGGATACCAAGACCTCGCCCACGCCTTCGACCTGCGCGGCACCGCATTGGCGGCCCGGGCGACGCTCGAAGCCGCGCTCGAACGCCGGGAAACACGGGGCTGCCACAACCGCTCCGACTACCCGGCCACTGATCCCGCCCTGCGGGTCAACCTGGTGTGGTCCGGTCCCGGCAAGCTGGAACGCGAGGAACTGCCCTCTGTGCCTGCGGACATCACCTCCCTTATGCGTGAGGTCTCGTCCGCGGGGAAGCTTGTGGAGTGACCGCAAGACTCGTAACGAGGGGCGTTCGCACGACGGACTCCCCGGCTCGGGCTCGGGCTCGTGTGCGGCCTGCGTCACCGCCCCTACTGCACCTGCTACCGCTTCGGCGCCCGTATCACCGACAGCCCGGACAGCTCGAGCGGCCACGCCGAATTCCGTTGCCCGGCCGACCCGGTAACACGTCCTCCATGAACGTCCCGGACGGATACCCAGGGAACTCGCGGTGTGCCGATCGCGCCGGCGTCCGTGGGCTTGAGCGACGTGCCGTTAGTCCGGCGGCGGACACCCCTGCCATCAGGCGAGGACGAGAGGCCCGGCGTCGGGCCTTTCCACCATGGAGAGTTCCGCGCCGCGGGCGAGTATGGAGATGACGGTCTCGGACACATAATTGCCCCACGAACTTCGGTTTCTGGGCAGCGTTGATCGGCACCCGTGCTTGGCCTCGGCCGAGGCGGGTGTTCGTCGTTTCCGGGGTCTGTGTCTGGCGGTCGCCTCCTGACGGTTCGGGGTGAGTGTCGGTCGCGCTCTGACCGGGTGTCCGAGACCGGTCGGCGCTGCGGGCTCTAACGTCCGATGGCGATCCTCTCCTTCTTGTCGGTGTCGGCGGTCACGGTGCGACCGTCATGGTTGTAGATCAGCCCGATCCCGTCGGCGCGGAGGCGCGCGACTGCACCCGCCGGGCCAGGTGCCGTTTCCTCGCCGGTGTGCATCAGATGGAGCGCCGGCAGGCGGGCGAGGACGTGGTCTTCGCGCACATACGCGTTGGGCGTTCGGTTCGTGTCCCGGGGTGTGGCGCTGGAGTGTCCGTGTCGGCAGCGGTAGGCGGCGCGGCCGTTCGACCAGCATGATTCCATCCGCCGTTGGCAGTGTCCGCAGCGCAGCAGTCCGGCGAGCTGGTAGGTGTGCTCGGGTGCGGTTTTGTCGGGGCGGATGCTCTGTGCGGCGATGAAGTCCGCCTCGCTCACGAGCGGAGGGTGGGCCTGCTTCGCGGAGATCACCCACTCGTCCGGGGTGTTGCGGCACATCACGTCACGGTGGCCGAGGGTGGTGTTGTCCGGGTCGATCAGCTCGTGGTCGGTGCGTTGCCGGTTCCAGACCTGTCGTCCGGTGTAGCGCGGGTTGCTCAGCACGGTGTGCACGGACGTCAGTGTCCAAGCTTCGGCGGTGCGGTGCGGGTTGCGTTCGGGGTCGGCGGCGGCCGGGCAGGGGATCTTCATGTCGTTCAGCGCGCGGTTGATGCGGGCCATGCTGTGGCCGGCGAGGCGCTGTTGGAACATCCAGGTGACGACGGGGCCGTTTGTCGGGTCGATGTCCAGGCGTTGGGCGCGGGCTCCGCGGCGGGCCCAGGCGCGGTTCGGGTGCGGTCCCGCATCCACGAGACGGTAGCCGAAGGGCGGTCGACCTCCGAGGTAGCGGCCCTGGTCGCGCGCTTGGACGGTCATGGAGGTGCGTGCCCGCATCCGGGCACGGACGACTTCACGTTTGCTGATGATGCCCAGGAGCACCATCAGTTCGTCGTGGGCGACGATCTCCGGGTCGACTTCGCCACCGAGTTCGGGCAGCCATACGGGGACGCCGTAGTGCGCGAACAGCGGCGCCATATTCGCGAACTGCTGCCCGTAGAAGGCCCGCTCGCTCGACCCGATGACGATCGCGTCGAAGCCCCGGTCGGGGTCGGCGAGTGCGGCGACCAGTGCGGCGGCGTCGGGCCGGCGGGCCAGGGCAGTACGCGGGTGTGCCCGACGTCGAAGAACTCCACGACGATCCGGCCGTGCCCCGCTGTCAACCCTTGCGCGTTGCGGAGCTGCCAGCCTCGCGACGTCTCGGGGTCTTGGTGGTCCTCGGTGGATACCCGCCCGTAGAACGCAAAGCGCAGGCTCGATCGAGGTGCGGCGGACTGGCCGGTGTCGTGGCGCTCAGCAGCCCAGGAGGCCAGTGCGGCGCCGCTTGTGGGGGCTTCTTCCGTGACGGCCATGGCAGTTCAGGTCCCTTGGCTCAAGCCGGAGCACCGTGCTTCTCCGTCCGACCATGTGCCAAATGCCGCCGGACTGCTACGGCGCGTAGAGGCAACCGCCGCCAGCGGCTGCCTCTCACCGCGCCGTGGGTTTCCTACGCACGCGGTACGCGAGCCGCAAGCGCACTCCCGCACCGCTCTCGGAACCCGGGGCACCCGCGGGCCACCGATCCAGTCACCACCGTTGGAACCGACGCTGCGGCCGGTGTAGGTGCCCGGCGGGCGATCCGCAGCATTCCACCAGCGGGTACCGGCGTTGGAGACACCCGGCGACGCAGCGGATCTTGCGACAGATCCGGAGCCTCGGCGAGCAGGGGCTGCTTGACTGCGGGTTGCCCAGGCTGCGGACTTCGGGCCAAAAGGTGTCCAGGTCGTCGTCGAGAGGCAGCACGCGGTCCTGACACAGGGCGCCGATGGATGCCAGACGGCGACCACTTTGGTGAGGCTGACGACGTCAAACACGGTGTCAGGGCTCATCGGGAGGTCGGGCTCGGCGGTAACCAGGACACTGAGGGCGCTGTGAGCCTGCAACGGCTCGGCGGCAGGTGGCCGGATGGTTCTGGTGGACGAGTTCGTGTGGCGCGACATCGTGTTTGTGCTGGATGCGCCGGTGTTCCTGGAGACCGGCCGTGTGGTGGCGGAGCGGAACCGGTGGCTGGTGTCCGTCGCGCAATAGGGGGTGGCGCGCCTTGAGCCTTGAGGGCGGAGATGTCGGTCGCGTTCTGCCAACGGTACGGTGGGAATGCCGATTTCTTCTTCCCGGGCGCCGCTGGGTGGACTGACGACTACTCATGCGGGTGTTCGACCGGAAGCTAGAATCCGGCGGGGGTGAGAGCCATCGTGGCAACGGCCAAGATGCCCAATCCGTACGACCACCGGCATCCCGTACGCCGGCCGGGGATGTTCGCCGGCCGGGCGCTCGAGCTGGCGGCCATCGCGGCCGAGCTCGACCAGATGGGCCCTGAGCAGCCAGCCGGGTACATCGCGATCCACCGGCGCCGCGCGGCGGGCAAGACAAGCCTGCTGAACAGGACCGAGGCCATGGCGCGCGAGCGCGGAATGCTGCCGGTGCGCGTGGATCTGGTCCCCGGTGATGCGACAGCTCCGGCCTTTGTCCGCAAGCTATACGAGGAGATCACCGTTGCGGTCGCCGCCGATGGGGCGGGCATCTCCGAGGAAACCGCTGTCGAGGTACGCCGTGTCCTCGCTGGCAAGACACCGGCGGCGGACTTCGCACTTCAGTTCCCGGAGGCGTGTGCGCTGCGCGGCGGCGACGGGAGCATCCCCGAGGTTGCGCTGCGCCACGATCTGCAGCTGTTCGTGAGGAAGTCGGGCCGACCTCTCGTCATCCTCGTCGACGAAGCCCAACTGATCGCGGGGGATGGGGGCATCCTGTCCCTCCTCAGGACGCTGGGCAATCGTCTCAACGGAGCCCTGTTCGTCTTGGCGGGGACAGCCGATCTGATACGCCGGATCACTGAAGTGTTCTCCCCTCTGCTGCGGCAGTTCGTGGAAATCGAGTTGACCCGCTTCGTCGAATACGAAGACGTGGCCGACTGCATGTTGCGGCCGCTGCTCGAAGTGGGTCTCGGACAGGGGGCATTCGCCGACTTCCACGCCACGGTCATGGACGTGCAGCGACTCACGGACGGCAACCCCTACGAGATCCAGCTGTACTGCCACGAGATGTTCGCCCGACAACAGGCGGGATCCGACCCGGCCATGAGCCTCTCGCTGCCCATGTTCGAGAGCGTGCTGTCCAGGCTGGAGGCTGGACGGGACGTTCTCGAGCGCCCCCTGATCCAGGCGGTGCGGTCCATGTCGGACGACGAGCTGCTGTCCTTCAACATCCTCTGCTCGGCCCTGGGCCACGCCACCGCCGAAGAGGTGTGGCTGGCGTACCGCGTCATCGGAAACTCCGACATCACCTGGGAGTTCCTGGCCGCGCACCGCGACCGGCTGGTCGCCGACGGCGTCCTCCGAGACCAGAGCGTCATCCAACTTGTCGAGGGCGCGGAACTCTTCGACGAGACGTATATTCGCCTCTGGATCGTCAACAAGGTCACGCAGAAGCACCGGCAGATCATGGGCCGGCGGAACTTCGAGGAGTTGTTGAGCCGCAGGCTCACGTGCCTTCTTTCGGAGCTGGTCGAGATGCCCGGCGGCATCTTGAAGACGTGCTGCCTGGGCATGGATTCGAGCCACCTCAATGCGGCACTCGACGCCTTCGACCTCATGTGCGTTGACTCCGGCGGGGCGATGCCGTTCGCGGTCGACTTTGTGCATGCGGCGCTTTTGGATTCGGGGATGCCGGGCGCGCTGGACCTCTCCGCGGTCACCTGCACGTTCGGGGACGCCTCGGCAGTGCGCTGGGCGTACTCCGCCGACAGCGCCGACGTCGATCTGTCCGCGCACGCGGTATTCGCCGCGGCGGCTGCGCGGGTGGCCGAGCTCGGCGGTGCCCTGACCGTGGAGCGGACGCGGCAACCAGTCAAGCCCTGGGACCGGATGACGGCCTGGCTGCGGTCGTCGGAGCCGCCGCTGCGCGACAGATTTGCCGACAACCACTTGAGCGCGTCGATGGCCGGTTACGGTGCCGGGAAGACCGACGCCGCCCGAGAACATCTGTCGTTCGGTTTCGAGCTGCGACCGACCTGGGCCGTGGCGAACAACAGCGCCTATCTGTGCTTGGCAGAGGGGGATTTCGACGGCGTCGCCACCTGGGCGGATCGGGCCCTTGGTCTCGCCACGTCGGCCAGGCAGCGTGCCTTGACGCAGTACAACGCGGCGGTGGCCGCGCTGAAGTCCGGCGACGCGGACTTGGCCCGGGAGCGGTTCCGAGCGACCCGGGCGGAATGTGAGCATGCCGGCGCAAGCGAGTCCGTGGCGGAGTTCCTGTATGTGCCGCGGATCCGCGACGGCGAGTTGGTGGTCGTGGAGGAGAAGGGCATCCAGCTCGGCGAGGCGACCGAGTCGGCCTGCCTGCTCCTGGGGGTGGACACGTCCCCGGACACCGGGGAAGTCGATGCGGCGGCGTTGCAGGCTGTCGTTCCAGGCGAGCCGAAGGCGCCGGTCGTGCTGGCCGTGGCCACGGAGTGGAGTTCCGCGTTCGGTGGGCTCAGCACGCTGAACCGGAACCTCTGCCAGGCGTTCGCCGGCGCCGGGGCGGTCGTCTACTGCGTCGTGCTCACGGCGACCGAGCAGGAGATGGCCGAAGCACGCGGCGCCGGCGTCGAGCTGCTTGCGTCGGCACGGATTCCGGGTGCCGAGCCGAGTACCCAGTTGACGCGTAGGCCGCGGATGCCGGACGGCGTCGTGCCGGATCTCGTCGTCGGCCACAGCCGGATCACCGGGCCGGCTGCCCACGCCTTGGTCGGCGACTTCTTCCCAGACGCCAAGCGGCTGCACTTCGTACACATGGCGCCCGACGAGATCGAATGGCACAAGACCGACCGCCTGGACGAGGCGGCGCAGCGAGCCGAGGAGCGGACCGACGTCGAGCGCAGCCTCGGGGAGACCGCGCACCGCGTGGTGGCGGTAGGCCCCTGACTGCACAGCCGCTTCCTGAACGAACTGCAGGATGTCCTTGTCCCGCCGTTGCGGCTGGATCCCGGTTTCGACACGGGCGACTGCGTGCCCCGAACTCCGCCGGAGGGCCTGCCGCTCAAGGTGCTGCTGGTCGGTCGGACGGAGGATGCCCGGATCAAGGGCGTCGACCTGGCGGCCCGTGCCTGCGCGACGGTCGCCTCGTGGCGTCGGCGTGCCGGGCTCGACCGGATCAGCCTGTTCGTCCGCGGCGCACCTGTGGACGGGGCGGACGAACAGCGCGCCCAGATCGCGGAGTGGGCCGACAATCCGGACCTGGAAGTGATCGTCCGGACCTATGCCACGCAGCAGGATCGGCTCACGGCGGATATCCGCAGGGCGAGCCTGGTCGTCATGCCGTCGCGTTCCGAGGGGTTCGGCTTGGTCGGCCTCGAAGCGATCACCCATGGGGTGCCGACGCTGGTCAGCGCGTCCAGCGGCCTGGCGGAACTCCTGACCGAGGTCCTGGACCGGGAGGTGGTCGGCCGCGTGGTGGTCCCGATGTCGGGCTACGACGAAGAGGACGCGGAGTCGTGGGCCCGGGCGATCGACGCGACTCTCCGGGATCGGACCGCAGCGTTCCGACGCGCCGCGGAACTCCGTGCGGTCCTGGCCGAACGTGTCACCTGGAAGGCCGCCGCGGAACTCCTGCTGGAAGAAGCTCGGGAGACCGCCGGCCACTGACCCGGCGCGCGCCGCTGTGCTGCGGAGCAGTGATTGGTACGAGTCGAAAGCCGAGAGACGAGTGAGTCGGCACCCACGGAGAACTGGTTCGCGCGTCGGGCTCGCACTTGATGCGATGTTGGCGCCGCCACCCCGATGAGCTGCGGGAGCGGGCGGTCCGCGAGGTCCGCACCTCCGGGCGGCCCGTCGCGCACGTTGTCCGGAACTGAGCGTCCACAAGGAAGCCCTCCGGGGCTGGGTCCGCCAGGCCGAGGCCGACGCCGGGGAACGCGCCGACCGGCTGACCACCGAGGGGGAAATAAGGCAAATACGCAGGGAAAGCGGAGTTGGGACGGGCGCAAGAGATCCTGAAAGCCGCCTCGGTGGTTTTGGCCAGGAGATCGACCGTCCCCGGGTCTCGGGGGTCGATCCCGTATGCCGGGTGCTGGACCTCTCGCCGTCGACGTACTTCGCGCGCAAGAAGCGCCCCAAATCCGCCCGCCGGCTGCGCGACGAGCAGCTGATGCGGTTGATCGAGGCCGAGTACGCCGATTCCGGGAGCACCTACGGGGCCGAGCGGATCACCCGCGCCCTGCGGCGCAAGGGCGCGGTAGTCGCCCGCTGCACGGTCGACCGGCGGTTCATCGGCGACGGCCCCGACCGGCTGTGGGTCGCGGACCTGACGTATGTGCGCACGTGGTCCGGCTGGGTGTACGCCGCGTTCGTCCTGGACGTGTACTCGCGATGATCGTCGGCTGGCAGGTCGCCGAGCACCTGTGGGCCGAACTCCCGCTCGAAGCAATGGAGATGGTGCTGTGGCGAGGCCGGATCAAGAAGGACTGGTCGCGACTCTCCTCGGGATGCAGTCGACGGTCGGTTGATCGACGAGTTGGTGGCGTGGGCCCCTGCCCAGGGTCTGGAACTGGTGGGTTGGCAGAGAGCGGCCCTTCCGATCGGCACGGGACCTTGCAGCCGCTTCCGGGGTTTTGCGCGAGCCAGGCGTGGGTGCCGTGCCGGCCGACGTCGGTGAGCGCTCGTCCGTGCGTCGTGGAAGTCAGGAACGCTGCGGTGCCGGTGCCTGGCCCGGCTGGTCGGCACGGGATCATCCCACTGCGCCGCCATGCCGCACACCGGGCACGTCCGGGGCCGCAGCGCCCACGCGGCACCGCGCGTAACGCCGGAGTGGCGGCCGAGCGGGCCTCGCTGCTCGTCGAGCGGCGGCTGATCCGCCGAACCGCGCTTGCGCGGTGTAAACGCGGGTGGACACCAGGTAACGACGCGTTGCCGACACCGCAGCCGAGGTCCTGCTGCTGCACCTCACCCGCATCGCGGCCGGACCGGCCGACCGCACCCCACACGAACCCGCGGAGGCCTGATGTCCATCACCGTCCAGGCCCCGCGTCTGCCCGCGGCCGGTTCGGGGGATTTCGCGGCGACTCTTGTCAGCCCGCAAACTGCATGCAAAAGTGTAGGCACTTACTAGGAGGTGGTCGATGACCTCGGACCTTCGCGCCGTCGGCTCCAGGACGGACGTATACGCAGAGGTTCTGGACTGGGTGCACACCGAGGCCGAGCTTCTGGACGACTACCGCGAGCGGGAGTGGCTGGAGCACATGGTCAGCCGCGACGTGACCTACGAGATTCCACTGCGCCAGACCGTCGAGCGTGCGCGGGGCAAAGGCTTCTCGACCGACGCCTTCCATCTGCGCGAGACCTACGGCTCGCTGGACAGCCGGGTGGCCCGCAACGAGACCAAGTACGCCTGGGCCGAGGACCCCCCGTCGCGCATCCGCCATTTCGTGACCAACCTGCGGGTGCGCGAGGACGAGACGTCCGGTGAACTGCACGTGCGCACGAACCAGCTCGTGTACCGGACCCGCCAGGACCAGGCCGACCCGCAGCTTCTCGCATACGAACGCGCGGACGTGCTGCGCCGCGAGGACGGGCGGCTGATGCTTCTCCGCCGCGACGTCCTGCTGGACCTGACCGTCGTCAAGACGCACAACCTGGCGATCTTCTTCTGATCCGCCGCCGGATGCCCGATGTCCACCGCCCGATGTCCGGGCTCTTCGCACGAACCGCTTCACCGTCCGCCGAGGAGGACCAATGACGAGTCGCACCACTGGCCCAGGGACCGCCCCGGGTCCGGTCGGCGGCCCCGACGCCGACCGGCTCGTCGGCGAACTCGCCGACGGGCTCGGGCGGGGCGAGGTCCCCGCCGCGATCTTCGGCAACGAGGACGTCTACAAGCGCGAGTTGCGCAGCATCTTCGGCCGCTGCTGGGTCTTCATGGCCCACGAGTCCGAGATTCCCGCAGTCGGCGACTATGTGCTCCGCAAGATCGGCGAGGACTCCTTCATCGTGGTGCGCGACGACGAAGGCAGCGTGAACGTCCTTTTCGACGCCTGCCGGCACCGCGGCGTCCAAGTGTGCCGTGCCGATTCCGGCAACACCTCGCACTTCCGCTGCCCCTACCACGGGTGGACCTACAACACGAAGGGCAACCTGGTCGGGGCACCACTGTGGCGCAACGCCTTCGGCGGGATGAACAAGGCCGACAACGGCCTGGCCACCGCCGCCAAGGTCGGCGTCCACCAGGGCCTGATCTTCGCCACGCTCGACTCGGACGCACCGCCGCTGCTCGACTACCTCGGCGGCATGGCCTGGTACCTCGACCTCATCTTCGGCCTCAACGAGCACGGCATGCAGGTGCTCGGTCCGCCGCAGCGGTTCGTCATCGACGCCAACTGGAAGTCCGGGGCCGACAACTTCTCCGGCGACGACTACCACCTCGGCACCCTGCACCGCTCGGTATGGGAGATCGGCGCGTTCCCCGTGCCGTTCCGCGAGAACATGATGGGCTACCACATCCAGGCGTCCCCGGGACACTCGCTGTCCTTCTCGATGGCCGCGGACGAGCAGGAACCGGGCCCGAAGTTCTTCGGATTCCCCGAGGAACTGGTCGCCACCTTCAACACCTCCAACATCACCGCCGAGCAACTCGATGTCGCCCGCCGGTCACGGGTGTTCGTCGGCAACGTCTTCCCGAACTTCTCGGTGCTCGCGCTGCCCATGACCGAAGACGGCGCCAACCACGCGCCCACCGGCATCCTCACCATCCGCACCTGGCAGCCGCACGGCGCCGGGCAGGTCGAGGTGTGGAACTGGTTCTGCGCGTACAAGAACCTCAGCCCCGAGCAGAAGGACCGCGCCTACCGTGCGGGCCTCGGCACCTTCTCCATGGGCGGCGCGTTCGAGATGGACGACACCGAGCCGTGGATCACCGTCGGCCGCACCGGCCGGTCCACCGCGGCCGAGATCCTCGACTTCAAGCTCAACTACCGGATGGGGCAACCGGGGGTCGGCATCGCCGAACCGGTCCGCGAATGGCCCGGTCCCGGCCGCGTCTACTGGACCCGCTACGAAGAGGGCGTCCAGCGCAACCTGTTCGAGTTCTACGCGAAGATGATGGGTGCCGAGCCCGGCGAATGGCCCGCGCTCACCTTCCCCGAGGACACTCCGGAGACCGCATCCGACGACGCGGCCGTGCCGGGCGGCGGGGCCGAGGCATGACCGGGCGTCTCGAAGGCCAGACCGCGCTGATCGTCGGCGCGGCGGGCGGCCTCGGCGCCGCCGTGACCCGCCGCTATCTCGCCGAGGGCTGCGCCGTCGTCGCGGCCGACCGCGACCCGGAACGCGTCGCGGCCCTCGCCGCGTCGGCGGGCGATCACCCGCGTCTGCGGGCGGTCACCGCCGACGCGGCCACGTGGGAGGGCAGCCGGGAGTTGGCCGCCGAGGTCCGCGACACGTTCGGAGGACCCGACGTGTTCGTCTCCTGCGTGGGCGTCTACGACCACGGCGCGCGCCTGGCCGACATCGACGGGGCGGAACTCGGCGCCGCCTTGGACGAGTGCTACCGGGCCAACGTCGGGTCCGTCCTGCTCAACCTCCGCGCCGTCCTGGAGCCTCTTGCCGCCCGGCGCGGGCGTGTGGTGCTCACCGCGTCGTATGCCTCCTACCGTGCGGGCGGCGGCGGGGTCCTCTACACCTCGGCCAAACACGCCGTTCGCGGCCTAGTCACCCAGCTCGCCTACGAACTCGCGCCCGCGGTCCGGGTCAACGCGGTCGCGCCCGGGGTGCTCCCGACCGTGATGAGCGGCCTCGGCGCGCTCGGCCAGCAAGCCCGGGACGCGGTCCTGCCCGGCACCGAGGACGCCCTCCCGCTGCACCGGGTGCCGACACCCGACGACATGGCCGGCCTGTACGTCATGCTCGCCGACCCGGCGGACACCGTCGCGGTCACCGGCACCACCATCGTGGCCGACTCCGGGCTGCTCTCGCGCGGTCTCGGCACCCCCGCCGGCGGGGACGACCTGTGGGCCGCCACCGAAGGCGGGGACCAGTGAACACCAGGACGTCCGCGCAGGTGATGCACGCGTACCGGGCCCGGGGCATCGGCGGACGGCTGGCACCGGTCCGACGGCCGGCCGTCCTGGTGGTCGACCTCGTCGACGGGTTCACCGACCCCGCGTACCCGCCGGGCAGCGACCTCGACGCCGTCGTCGAGGCGACCCACATCCTGCTCGACGCGGCCCGCGGCACCGGCGTGCCGGTCGTCTTCACCACGATCGCCTTTGCCGAAGACGGTGCGGAAGGCGCGGCCTGGCTGCGCAAGATGCCCGCGCTGCGGGTGATGACCGAGGGCAGCCAGGCCGTCTCGGTGGACGCCCGGCTCGGCCGGCGCGCCGGCGAACCCCTCGTCGTCAAGCGCGCGGCATCCGCGTTCGCCAACACCGGGCTCGCGTCGCTCCTCGTCTCCCTCGCGGCGGACGGCGTGATCATCACCGGCGCCACCACGTCCGGCTGCGTCCGGGCCACCGCGGTCGACGCGTGCACGGCGGGCTACCCCGCGTTCGTCGTCCGCGACTGCGTCGGCGACCGCGCCCCCGAACCGCACGAGGCCAACCTGCTCGACATGGACGCCAAATACGCCGACGTCGTCACCCTCGACGCGGCGCTGCGGATGCTCGCGGAGGTGAGCACACCATGACTGCCACCCTCTCCACGCCCCTGGCCGAAGACGCGCGCGCGTTGCCCGCCCGGGCGGCCGCACACCCCGGGATCGAACCGCGTCTCGCCGTTCCGGCAGCCGCCGACAGACGCTTGGACCTCGCTGCCGAGCGTGCCCTCGGCACCTACCGCAACCCGCTGGCGGACGGCATCGTCGGCGAGCTGGAACGCGCCGGACTGCGCGGCCGCGGCGGCGCCGCGTTCTCCGCGCACGTCAAATGGCGGACTGTCGCGGCCTCGACCGGGGCCACCGTCGCCGTTGCCAACGGGGAGGAGGGCGAGCCTGCGTCCGCCAAGGACCGGTGGCTCCTCACCCACCGGCCGCACCTGGTGCTCGACGGGCTGCTGCTCGCGGCCCGTACCGTCGGCGCCGCACGGGCGATCGTGTACCTGTCGCACGAGGAGACAGCCGCGGCGGTGCGGGACGCCATCGCGGAACTCGCCGCCGACGGCGACGCGGCCGCCGCGTCCCTGGAGGTCCACGAGGTCGCGTCGACGTACGTGGCCGGCGAGGAGAGCGCGCTCGTGCGGGCGATCAACGGCGGCCCCGCGCTGCCGACCGCCAAGCCGCCTCGCCCCTTCGAACGCGGCGTGGACGGACTGCCGACCCTGGTGTCGAACGTCGAGACGCTCGCCCACGCCGCGGTGATATCGCGGATCGGCGCAGAGGCCTTCCGCGCCTACGGCACCGCCGCCTCGCCCGGAACCGCGCTGGTGACCCTCTCCGGGGCGTGCGGAAGGCCCGGCGTCTACGAGGTGCCGCTCGGCCTGACCGTCGAGGAACTGTTCGAGCAGGTCGGCGGGGGACTCGTGGACGGCGTTCACGGATTTCTCGCCGGCGGCTGGTTCGGCGGCGTGCTGCGCCGCGACCGCGCCGGCACGGCCTGCTGCTACGACGCGCTCCGCGCGGCCGGCTCGGGCCTGGGTTGCGGCGCGTTCACCGCGCTCGGTCCGGACCGGCCGATCCTCGCCGCCGCCGCCGAGATCGGCGCCTGGTACGCCGCCGAATCCGCCGCTCAGTGCGGTGTGTGCCTGAACGGGACCCGGGCCATCGGCGAGACCTTCGCCCGGGTCCGTGACGGGCAGGGGCGCGCGGACGACCACGCCAAGCTCGTGCGCTGGGGGCAGAGCCTCCCGGGCCGGGGTGCGTGCGCGTTCCTCGACGGCGCCGCGACGCTGGCCCGTTCGGTGGCGGGGGAGTACCCGGAGGAGTTCCCCGGGGAGAGCCCGGCACCCGGGGACGCCGGGTCCGCCGGAAGCGCGCCTCCGATACCCGACCGGCCGGGCCCCTGACCGGAGGCCCCGCACCCGCCCCCACGCACCCGGACCCGGTCCGTACCCCGGATCCGCACCCGCACCATCCGCAGACGAAGGACACGTCATGAAAGCCACTGTCGACGCCACCAAGTGCAGCGCCTACGGAACCTGTGCCGAGCACTGCCCGTCGGTCTTCAGCCTGGACGAGTGGGGTTACGCCGCCGTCGCGGGCGATGGCACGGTCCCGGCCGACGCCGAGGAAGCGGCGCGCACCGCCGCCGCGGACTGCCCCGAAGGCGCGATATCGCTCCTCGAAGCGTAGGCCCGGTCCGAGCCGCCCCTCCGCCCCGCACGTTCGTCCGCAAGGAGCACCACTCATGGACCTCGAACTCCACGGCAGGATCGCCGCGGTGACCGCCGCCGGCCGAGGCATCGGCGCGGCCGTCGCACGGCGGTTCGCCGCCGAGGGCGCCACCGCCGTCGCCGCGTCCCGCAGCGCCGCCCCAGCCGAGGCGACGCCCGGCGTCCCGGGCGGTGTCGTGCCTGCCGTACTGGACCTCGCCGATCCCGCCGCCACAGCGGAGTTCGTGCCCGGTGTCGTCGCCGCCCACGGCCGCCTCGACATCCTGGTCGTGAACACGCCCGGGCCGCGCCTCGGCCCGTTTCTCGACACCACCGACGCCGACTGGGCCGCCGCCTACGACCTGCTCCTGCGCCCCGCAGTGCAGCTCGCCCGTGCGGGGGCCCGCCAGATGGCCGCGCAGGGCGGCGGCTGCATCGTCTTCCTCACCTCCACGTGGGTGCGGCAGCCCGCGCCCGGCGGGGTGCTGTCGTCCGCGTTCCGCTCGGCGATTTCCGCTCTGTCCAAGCAACTGGCCGCGGAAGTCGCGCCGCACGGCGTCCGGACCGTGCAGGTCATGCCCGGCGCCACCGGCACCGACCGGATGCGCGACATCGTGAACGCCAAGTCCGCGGCCAACGGCACCACCGCGGACGAGGAGATCGCCCGCGTCGTCGCGGACATCCCCCTCGGCCGCTGGGCCGAGGCCGACGAGATCGCCGACGCCGTCGCGTTCCTCGCCTCTCCCCGTTCGTCGTTCACCACGGGCTCGTCGTTCGCGATCGACGGCGGCGCCATCAGGTCCGCGCCCTGACCGGATCCGCCGCGACCCCCACCAGCCCGACCAGGAAGAAGTGATCCCCCATGTCCCGCACCCTGCGCGAACTCTTCGTCGAGCAACTCAAGCTCTGCGGGCTGCGGCCCGACGAGCAGGTCGCCGTCATCGCCGAACTCGGGCACAAGGCCGAATACGCCGAGGCCGTCGTGGCCGCAGCCCGCGACCTGGGTGCTTCCGCGCTGGTGCTGACCGCGTCCAGCCTGTCCAACCCGATGCTCCCGCCGTACGCCCCGGACGGCCGCGAAGTGCCCGCGCTGCTCGCCGCCGCCGCGGAATGCGACCTGGTCGTGGATGTCACCGTCGGCGGCCTCATCCACTCCGACGTGCGCACGCGCATCACCGGCAACGGCAAGCGCATGCTGTTCGTCGCCGAGCCAGCCGACGTCCTGGAACGCTTGATGGGTGACGGCGACCTGCGAGCCCGGGTCGAGGAAGGCGGCCGCCGCCTGAAGGCCGGACGCGAACTGCGCGTCACCAGCGCGGCCGGCACCGACCTCGCCGCCGACATCTCCGGCGACGACCTGCCCGTCACCCACCAGTGGGGCTACGTCGACGAGCCGGGACGCTGGGACCACTGGCCGAGCGGCTTCGTCGCCTGCTTCCCGCACGACCGCACCGCGCAAGGCCGCATCGTCCTGCAGCCGGGGGACGCGCTGATCCCCTGGCAGCGCTACGTCCGCGACGAGGTCGTCTTCGAGATCGACAAGGGCTTCATCACCGACGTGCACGGCAAGGGGGCCGACGCGGTCCTGCTGCGCGACTACTTCGAGGCCTGGAACGACCCCGAGGTGTGGGCGGTGTCGCACATGGGCTGGGGCCTGCTGCCCGCCGCCCGCTGGTCGGCCTTCGACGTGTACGACCCGCGCAGTCTCTACGGGCAGGAACTCCGTTCGACTGCCGGCAACTTCATGTGGTCCACGGGCCCGAACCGGTTCGCTGACCGGGAGACCCCCGCGCACCTCGACATCCCGATGAACGGCTGCACGGTCACAATCGACGGCGACGCGGTCACCCGCGACGGCCGGCTCGTGTGAAGGAGGTCCCATGGACAGCACAACGCTCGAAAACGCGATCCTCACCCTGGCCCGCGACCGGGACCTCCTGGCCCGCTTCCGCGCGGAACCGGCGTCGGAGGGCGCGGCCCTGGGCCTCGACCCGGAATGGGCCCGGGTCATCGCCGCCGGCGACCGCGACCGGTTGCGCTCGGCCGGGCTAAACGACGGCGTCACCATCCTGGTGAGCCGCTGGTTCTCCGACGATATTGGGGACTCGACGAGCCAAGGCCGGTTCCACGTCGACACCTCGTCGCCCCTGCCTGCCCCGGACGTGCCCGCCAACCTGGTGTTCGCGGGCGGCGCGTCGCACGTCCCCGACTTGCTCGCCCGCCCCGAGATCGACCCGCCCGAAGCGGTCGCCCGGCTCCTCGCCGGCTACGACCGGCTGAAGGCCGCCCTCGCCGCCGCCCGGCCGGACGTGCTGCTGGTCACCGCCGACTGCCACTTCCAGTCGTTCCGCACCGGCGCGTTCGTGGTCGGCACCGGCGACCGGCACCGCGGATCGATGGAGTTCTTCAACCGGCCCGACCTCGATCTCGACCTGGCCGGTGCGCCCGTGGTGGCCGCCGCCCTCGTCGACGCGGTGCGCGGTGCCGGGCTGGAGGTCGAGGAAAGCAGCGACGTGCAGCTCGACCACGGCCAGGTCGTCCCGCTGCGCCTGATGCTGCCGCGCCCCGACCTGCCGGTCGTGCCGATCACCACTCAGCCCGCCCGGTCGTTCTCGCCGTTCGGCGCCCGCGCTTTCGGGGCGGCACTGCGGAACGCCGTGGCGGAATCCGGGCTTCGCGTGGCCATGCTCGCCACGGGGGGCCTGTCGCATTGGCTCGACCCCGGCAAGTTCGGCCACGTGGACGTCGAATTCGACACCTACCTGCTGGAGATGCTCCAGGCGGGACGGGGCACGGACATCGCGGCGCTGGAACCCTACGCGCTGCTCGACCACGGGCAGTACGAGTTCCCCAACTGGCTCATCATGCTCGGCCTGGTCGGGCCTGGCGTCCGCGGCGAGGTCTTCGCCTATGAGCCGATGCAGGCATCCGGCGGCGGATGGGCCGTCGTGGAGATGCGCCTTCCGGAGGAGACGGCATGATCGGCGAAAACGCGGCGGACCGCGTTCTGAAGGTCGGACTCACCCAGTGGCACGCCACCCGCGACGTCGCCCGCAATACCGACCTGGCGTGCCGGGCGGTCGCGGAGACCGCGGCGGCCGGCGCCCGGCTGGTGCTGCTGCCGGAGAACGGCCTCATGCTCGGCACCAACGCCGAGATGCGCGAAGCCGCCTTCGCCGAGGACTCCCCGGAAATCCTCCGCCTGTCCGGCCTGGCGCGCGAGCACGGTGTGACCGTGGTCCTCGGCGGGATGAAGAACCGGACTCCGGACGGCGTGTTCAACTCCGCGCTGATCCTGGGACCGGACGGCACGGTCCGCGGCCGTTATGACAAGATCCACCTGTTCGACGCCCGGGTGGGCGGCACGTCTTTCGAGGCGTCGGGCGTGGAGCGGGCGGGTGCCGGACCGGTGCTGCTGGACGTGGACGGCGTACGCGTGGCGGTGACCATCTGCTATGACCTGCGCTTCCCGGAGCTGTACCGGGCGGCGGCCGCGGCGGGCGCCGAGGTGCTGCTGGTGCCGGCCGCGTTCACCCGGATCACCGGCGAGGCGCACTGGGAGGTGCTGCTGCGTGCCCGGGCCATCGAGAACGGCGCGTTCGTCGTCGCGTCCGCCACGGTGCACGGCGCGGACCCGAACGCCGACGCGTTCGCCACGTACGGGCACGCGCTCGCCGTGGGCCCATGGGGTGAGGTCCTCGCCGACCTCGGCGACGACCGGGCCGTGTGGCGGGTGGTCGACCTCGACATGACGGAGGTGGCCCGCGCCCGGACCACGCTCGCCGTCTTGCGGCAGCGCAGGCCCGACGCCTACGCCGCCGAGCCGCGCGTGGTCGCGGTGCGCTGAGCCGTTCCTGCGGGTATGTGCCGCGACCACCAGGGCTTTGCCCTCGCACCTTCGAGCCAGGAGATTCATCGTGACCGCTGACCACGGGACGTCGGGCGGCGCCGCACACCCGGCGCCGAGCGACCGCGGCATCGTCCGGACCGGCGAATGGTTCGGCATCGCCAACGAGTTCACCGGCGTCCGGCTGCGCAAGGTGTGGACGCCGCAGGGCGAGCGGCTGGAGATCGAGGTACCCCGCCAGGGCACGTCGATCCTGCTCGACGCGATGCAGCTGGAGATCGTTGCGGCGCAGAGCCCGGAGGCGTTCAGCGACCTGTTCGCGATCCGGATGGGTGCGGCGGACGACCTGGCGGAGGCCCCGCGCGGCGACAGGCCGGGCGACGAAGCAGGCGACCTGCCGGGTGGCAAGGCAGTCGACGAGGCGGGCGCGGAGGACGTGCGGAAGTCCGGTAACGAGGTAACCCCGGGGGAACAGCCATGGTGAACGTGCGGCCCGGCAACGTCGTCGACGACATCGCCCGCGAACTGCGCGAGCGGATCATAGAAGGGCTCTATGCACCCGGCGTGCGGCTGTCGCAGCAAGGCGTCGCGGACGAGCTGAACGTCTCGCGCACCCCGCTGCGCGAGGCTCTCAAGCAACTGGAGGCCGAGGGACTTGTGGTCGGCACTGCCAACCGCGGCTTCGAGGTCGCCCCGGCCCGCCACGACGACGTGGAGCAGTCGTACGCGGTGCGGCTCCTGGTCGAGCCGCCGCTGGTGGCCGCGCTCGTGGACCGCGTCGCCGAGGAGGACATCGCGGCGATGGCGGAGGCTCTCGCGGACATGGAGCGCGCGGGGCTTCGCATCCGCGACTTCCAGGAGGCGCATTTCCGGTTCCACGACGTGCTGCTGCGCCGTTACCCGCCGATGATCGCCCAGATGACCGCGCAGCAGCACTCGCGCATCTACCGCCACCAGCGGCTGTACCTGTCCCGTCCGGCGATTCCCGCCGACTTCGCCAACGTGGACCGGGCGTTCCTGGACGCGGTTCGCGATCGCGACGACGAGAAGGCCCGGCAACTGCTCGAACTGCACCTGATCGACGCCGTTTTGGGCATCGTCCTCGATGCGTCGCCCGATCACCGCTTCGATGCGCTGCTGACCACCCTGCGCGGTCTCGGCCTGGAGCTGACCCACGACCCGGACGGCCGGATCGTCCGCCCGGCCGACCTGAACTGGCGGCGCCCCAACGCAGTGGTTGTGGGCGACACCGCCACAAGCAACCTGTGCTACCGCGCCTCGCGCAGCGACCCTCGGTAAGGGGCGCGGCGTTCGCCGCCGGGTGCTGCGCGACTTGCCCGGCACCGCGTCCGTCATTGGCGGGCGGACCCACGGAACGGAGAACAAAACACCCATGTCCACCACTTCCAAGACCGATGCTTACCGCGTGGGACTGATCGTGCCCAGCTCCAACACCACGATGGAGACCGAGATACCGGCCATGCTCCGGGCCCGGGAAGCCGAGCGACCCGAGCGGTTCACCTTCCACTCGTCGCGTATGCGCATGAAGCACGTGACGCCCGAAGAACTCGCGTGTATGGACGCCGACTCCGACCGGTGCGCGGTCGAACTCGCCGACGCCGACGTGGACGTCATGGCGTACGCGTGCCTGGTCGCGATCATGGCGCAGGGCGCGGGCTACCACCGGGCCAGCGAGACCCGGCTGGCCGCCGCCGCGGCGGCCGAGAGCGGTCGCGACGCGGCGCCGGTGGTTTCCTCGGCCGGGGCGTTGGTCGAGGCTTTGGACCATCTCGGCGCCAAGCGGATCTCGGTCGTTGCGCCCTATATGAAGCCGCTCACCGGCCTGGTGTGCGACTACCTCGAAGGCGAAGGCCTCGACGTGCACGACGCGCTTAGTCTGGAGGTGCCCGACAACCTCGCGGTCGGCCGCCTCGATCCGGAAGGTCTGCTGGAGCACGCTCGCACCGTCGATACCAAAGGCGTCGACGCCCTGGTCCTCAGCGCGTGCGTCCAGATGCCCTCGCTGCCCGCACTCCAGCGCGTCCAAGACGCTTTCGATATCCCGGTCGTCACCGCGTCGGCAGCCACCGTGTGGCGTACCCTCCGCGCGCTCGACCTGGAGCCGTACGTGCCGGGTGCCGGCGCGCTGCTCGCCGGTTCCTGACCCGCGCGAGTGTGGGGGAGGGAAGACGCCGAGGGCTCACTGTACTGGGCGAGTGCATGCATTTTTGATGCACCTTGTTGTGGGTCACCCGCGCCCGCCGCGCGCCCGTTGGGGCGCGACGTCGGCAGGCCCGGAGATTCAGGTGAGGGGATCGATGCGAAGCTGATTCGGACACATAATTGCCCCACGAACTTCGGTTTCTGGGCAGCGTCGATCGGCACCCGTGCTTGGCCTTGGCCAAGGCGGATGTTCATCGTTTCCCGGGTCTGTCTCTCGCGGTTGCCTCCTTGCAGTTCGGTTTGGGCATCGGTCGCGCTCTGACCGGGTGTCCGACACCAGTCGAGCGCTGGCTGGCTTATCGGCCGATGGCGATCCTCTCCTTCTTGTCGGTGTCGGCGGTCACGGTGCGGTCGGCCTGGTCGTAGATCAAGCCGATGCCGTCGGCGCGGAGGCGGGCGAGTGCGCCCGCCGGGTCCGGTGCCGCGTCCTCTCCGGTGCGCATCAGATGGAGCGCAGGCAGGCGGGCGAGGACTCGGTCCTCACGCACGTACGCGTTCGGCGTCCGGCTCGGGTCCCGAGGCATGGCGCTGGAGTGTCCTTGGCGGCAGCGGTACGCCGCCCGGCCGTTCGACCAACAGGACTCCATACGCCGTCGGCAGTGCCCGCAGCGCAGCAAACGGGCGAGCAGGTAGGTGTGCTCAGGTGCGGTCTTGTCGGGGCGGATGTTCTGTGCGGCGACGAAGTCGGCTTCGCTGATCAGCGCGGGGTGGGCCTGCTTCGCGGAGATCACCCATTCGTCGGGGGTGTTGCGGCGTTGGATGTCGCGGTGGCCGAGGGTGGTGTTGTCCGGGTCGACGAGGTCGTGGTCGGTGCGTTGCCGGTTCCAGACCTGGCGGCCGGTGTAACGGGGGTTGCTCAGCACGGCGTGCACAGAGTTGAGTCTCCATGCCTCGGCGGTGCGGTGTGGGTTGCGTTCGGGGTCGGCGGCGGCCGGGCACGGGATCTTCATGTCGTTCAGCGCCCGGGTGATGCGGGCCATGCTGTGGCCGGCGAGGCGTTGCTGGAACATCCAGGTGACGATGGGGCCGTTCGTCGGGTCGATGTCCAGGCGTTGGCTGCGGGCTCCGCGGCGGGCCCAGGCGCGGTTCGGGTGCGGTCCCGCATCCACGAGACGGTAGCCGTAGGGCGGCCGGCCACCGAGGTAGCGTCCCTGGTCGCGCGCTTGCACGGTCATCGCGGTCCGTGCCCGCATCCGCGCACGGACGACCTCGCGTTTGCTGATGATGCCCAGCAGCGCCATCAACTCGTCGTGCGCGGTGATCTCCGGGTCGACTTCGCCGCCGAGTTCTGGCAGCCACACGGGGACGCCGTAGTGTGCGAACAGCGGCGCCATATTCGCGAACTGCTGCCCGTAGAAGGCCCGCTCGCTCGACCCGATGACGATCGCGTCGAAGCCGCGGTCCGGGTCGGCGAGGGCGGCGACCAGCGCGGCGGCGTCGGGTCGTCGTGTCCAGGGCAGGACGCGGGTGTGCCCGATGTCGAAGAACTCGGCGACGATCCGGCCGTGACCCGATGTCAGCGCCTGGGCGTTGAACAGCTGCCAGCCCTTCGACGTGCCGGATCCTGATGGTCCTCGGTCGACACTCGTCCGTAGAACCCGAAGCGCAGGCTTGTCTGCGGGGCGGGTCGGGCTGAGTCGTGTCCGTGTCGTGTCGCCCACGCTGTCAGCACGGTTCCGGTGCTGGGTGCTTCTTTCGCTTCAGCCATGGCGGTTCGGGTCTCCTGGGTCCCATGACGAGCGCGCCTACACGCCTTTCGATCGTGAACCCGCGAGTCCATGTGCGCTACGGCGGCAGGAGGCAACCCGTGGTGTCGGCCGCCTGCCGGCGTGCTGCGGGGTGGCTGCGATGCGCCGGCCGCGAGGCGCACGTGCCGGTGCTCCAGGGCGAGCCGCCAGTGCTCGGGGTTGACCTTGGTGCCATCCAGGTGGACGGCGCGACCTTCGCGGACCACCCTCCCGGAGTCGGCGTCGCAGACGACGACCTTGCAGGACTGGGTGGAGGAGTCGACCCCCTCGACGAGGCGGGCGGCCATGTCAGCGGGCTCCGAGGATGTGCTCGACGGCGAGCTGATCCAACCGCTCGTAACCGAGGCCGCGTTCGGCTGCGCGGTCGGCGTCGAAGTCGTCCGCGGAGAGGTCTGCGTACGTCTCGCCCGGTGCGAGGGTGGGCACAGCGAGCCGGTCGAGGCCGGCCGCGGCCATGGCCTCGCGGACCTCCGCGTCGGCGCGGTACGCGCGGGCCCGTTCGCGCAGCAGCGGGGCGCAGCCGGGACCGTCATCGCGCGCATCCTCGCCGACCCCGGCGCGCTGGCCTGACGGGCGCGCCGGGGCCGGCCGCCCCGAGGCGCCAAGCGATCGATCCCCGCCGGGCGCTCGGCTCCAGGCGCGGGACTTGAGGACAGCAGCGGCTCTTGGATGCCACCGAACCGCGCGGCCGATCTTGTTTTCGACGCGAGCAGAGAATAGATTTCTGCGCCCGTCGAAAATCATGCGCAGCGTTCGTGGCCACCTGGTGGCCGAAGGGGTGGCCCCATGTCCAGCCAGTCGAGCAGCGGGTTCGGCAACCCGGTCGTCCCGGGGTTCCACCCGGACCCGAGCGTGTGCCGGGTCGGCGACGAGTACTTCCTCGCCACATCGTCGTTCTCGTACTTTCCCGGCGTGCCGGTCTTCCGGTCGACCGACCTGGTGTCCTGGACGCAGATCGGCAACGCGCTCGACCGCCCTTCGCAACTCGACCTCGGCGCGGCGGACTTCACCTCGCTGGGGGTCTTCGCTCCGACGCTGCGCCACCATGCCGGGCGGTTCTGGCTGATCACGACGGTCGTCGACATGAAGGGCATGCGGACCGTCTTCGTCACGGCCGAGGACCCGGCAGGCCCCTGGTCCGATCCGGTGCCCGTCGCGATCGACTCGATCGACCCGGACCTCGCCTGGGACGCGGACGGCACCTGCTGGGTCACCCATTCCGGCATCCGACAGTGCCGCATCGACGACTCCAGCGGCGAGATCCTCGAAGGCCCCTACGACCTGTGGCCGGGCACCGGTCTGCAACACCCCGAAGGCCCCCACCTGTTCGAACGAGACGGGTCCTGGTACCTGCTCGTCGCCGAAGGCGGCACCGGCCCCGGCCATGCGGTCTTGATCGCCCGCGGCCCGTCCCCCCGAGGGCCGTGGGAGCCGTGCCCGGCCAACCCGGTGTCCGCGTGTTCCTCCACCGCGATCAAGGCCCTCCGGTGCCGGTGTCCGTGATCAAGGCGCCTGGTTCAGGCGCTTGGCCAACCCGTCGAGGACCGTCTCCAAGTCGAAGAGGAACTGGGCTTCCGGGTCGAAACGGTCGGCGCGGGCCGCGCGCATGAGCGGTAGGTCGGCGTTCGGGTCCTTGAGTGCCTTGGCGACGGAGATCCGGTGGGGTTCCTGTCCGGCCTCGCGCATGACGAACACCGCGCGGGCGTTGACGTGGACGAGTTCGGCGATGAGCGTGACGCAGCGCTCCGCGTCGGCGGCGTCGAATCCGGCGCGCACCAGGACGCCGAGCAGTCGTTCGACTTGCGCGAGTTGCCGTTGCCCGGCGTCGCCTTCGAGGAGGATGTACTCGGCGAGCGCGGGTTCGGCCAGGAGCCGGCTGCGGATGCTGACCGCGAAGCCGGTGAGCCAGGCCCGCCAGTCCGTGTCGTCGGACGGCATCCATGCTTCGTCGAGTTCGTGCTCCAGGCGGGCGAGCGCGACCATCGCCACGAGTGCGTCCCGGTCGGCCACGTGGTGGTAGAGGGCGGGGCGGGCGACGCCGAGGTGTTCGGCGACGGCCCGCATGCTCAGCGGCCGCCCCGCGGTATCGATCGCCAGCGCGGCCTCGATGATCATGCTCCGGTCGATGCGGGCCGGACGTCCCGGCCCGCGCCCGCCGCTTGGCACCGCGCCTCCCTCGGTTTCGGCGGCCGTGGCCGCGCGGGGCAGCGCCCGCGCCTCCGGCCGGGAACGGCGTACGCACACGCGACCCTAGAAGTTGTTATCGACTGTGTCAATAACCCTTGCGAGCTGCAGGATCGGCGGCGCGAGAGGGCTTGGAAACTAATTCTTGACACTGTCGGTTATTGCTCCGATGCTGATGCCCTGCTCCGGCCCGCGAGCCCGCCTCCGGGTCACCGCGCCCCCCACCCGGTCCGCACGCAAGGAACATCCGATGCGCTCAAACCCGACGGACGCCGCCGACGTCCCCCTGATCGACGTGTTCTCCGCGGACGCCTACGAGAACGGCATCCCGCACGACGACTTCGCCGTGCTCCGCCGCGCCTCCCCCGTGCACAGGCATCCGGATCCGGAGCTGCCCGAGGGCTTCTGGGCGGTGACCCGGCACGCGGACGTCGTGACGGTCTCGCGCAACCCCGAGGTGTTCTCCTCGTACGAGCGCTTGTCGCTGCTCGGCGAGGCCGAGGGCGAACTGCTCGACACGCAGCGGCTGATGATGCTGAACATGGACCCGCCGGAGCACTCCCGGCTGCGGTCGCTGGTGAACCGCGGCTTCACGCCGCGGACCACGCACACGCTCGAAAGCACGATCGAGGCGGCGTGCGAGCGGATCGTCGCCGAGGCCGTGGAGCTCGGTGAGGGCGACTTCGTCGCCCTGTGCTCCGCCGAACTGCCGCTCGTGGTGATCGCCGACCTGATGGGCGTTCCCCAGGAGCACCGGCACCGGCTGTTCCACTGGTCGAACATGCTGGTCGGCGCGGACGACCCGGAACTCGGCCTCGACCCCGACGCCGGACTCGCGGCCCAGATGGAGATGTTCGAGTACGCCGACAAGCTGGGCGCCGAGAAGCGCGCCTGCCCGGTCGACGACATCGTGTCCAAGCTCGTGTGCCCCGACCGCGACGGCAACGAGCTGACCCCGCTCGAATTCGACCTGTTCTTCATGCTGCTCGCGGTCGCCGGCAACGAGACGACCCGCAACGCCATTTCCGGCGGCATGCTCGCCCTCACCCGGCACCCCGAGCAGTGGGAGCGGCTCAAGGCCGACCCGGAGGGCCTCGCGGCGACCGCCGCCGACGAGATCGTCCGCTGGGTGTCGCCCGTCAACGCCTTCCGCCGCACGGCGCTCCGGGACACCGAACTCGGCGGCACCCGGATCGCCGCGGGGGACAAGGTCGTCGTCTTCTACTCGTCCGCCAACTACGACGAGGACGTGTTCGCCGACCCGCGTTCCTTCGACATCGGCCGCGACCCGAACCCGATGCTCGGCTTCGGCGGCGGCGGCCCGCACTTCTGCCTCGGGCGCCATCTCGCGAAGCTCGAACTCGAAGTGATGTTCAGGACCCTCGCCCGGCATGCCGACCGGGTCGAACTCACCGGCCCCGCCCTGCGCATGCGGTCGAACTTCCTCAACGGGATCAAAGAGATGCCGGTGCGCATCGTCCCGGCCTGACCCGGTCCCGCGTGACCGCGGCCACCCGCGTCCGGCGTTCGCCGACCACCACGATTCCCCGCCTTCCGACGGTCCAGGAGCCCCCCATGACCAAGCCCGCTTCCAGACGCGCCCGCCGTCCCCTCCGCGCCGCGGCGGCCCTGTCCGCGGTCGCCGTGCTCGCCGCCGCGGGCTGCACCGTCGAGTCGAAGGACTCCGGCACCGCCGCTCCGGGCGCCGGCCCGGCGCAGAGCACGGCGGCTCCCGGTCTGACGTCCGACACGATCAAGCTCGGGATCGCCTATCCCGACCTGGACGCCGTGAAGGCCTTCGTCAACATCGACAACGGCAACTACGAAACCGCCTTCCGCGCGGTGGTGGACAACATCAACGCCGGCGGCGGGATCGGCGGCCGCAAGATCGAACCCGTCTTCGCCAAGGTGAACCTGCTGTCCCCGGCCGCCCAGCAGGAGACCTGCGTGAAGCTCACGCAGGACGCCAAGGTGTTCGCCGTCCTGTTCGCCATGCCGTACGACGCCACCTGCTACGTGCAGACCAACCGCACCGCGGCGATCGGCACGCCGCTGACCAAGGAGCAGTACGCCCAGGCCCAGGCCCCGGCGTTCGCCTACACCTCGGCCGAAGCCGCCGCGGAAGCCGTCCGCGCGCTGGCCGCGCACGGCGACTTCGCGGGCCGCAAGGTCGCGGTCGCCGCCATCACCACCGACCAGGCCCAGGTCGACCAGCAGGTCACCCCGGCGCTCCAGGTCGCCGGGATCACCCCGGTGGTCACCGGCTACATCCCCGCCAACGCGACCGACCCGGCGGCGTTCGCCCAGCAGACCAACGTGCTGTTCCAGAAGGCCCAGGCGTCCGGGGCGGACACCCTCCTGATCGTCGGCGGCGCCGCGCACAGCCTGCCCCAGGCACTGGAGAAGGCCTCCTGGCGGCCCCGCCTGATGTTCACCACCGTGCCGAGCAGCTATCTCGGCGCCAAGGGGCAGCACGACTTCTCGATCCTGAAGGACGCGGTCGCCGCCGAGCCCCTCACCACGTGGCAGGACGACCAGGAACTCATGTCCTGCGCTGCGGCCCTGGGCGTTGCCGACCCGAGCCTGAACCTCAAGCTGCTCGACCCGCGCACGGTGCCCGCGGGCCAGCCGAACCCCGGCGCCTCCCTCCAAATCGCCTGCCAGACCCTCACGTTGTTCAAGGCGATCGCCGGGCGCGCGGGCAAGGACCTGAACTACGCCTCGTTCCAGCAGGCCGGGCAGACGCTTGGCGGGCTCCACATACCCGGCTACCTCGACCCGGCGAACTACACCCCGCAGACCCCGAACGGGGCCATCCCCGTCGCGGTCGTGGGCTACGACCCCGCGGGGAACCGTTTCGGGCGCGCGACGAACTGACGCGGCCGCCTCCCCGTCCCAGGCCCGTCCCCCCGAACAGCGGCGGGCCGCACACCCCAGACAGACCGTCCAGGAGAACTCCCATGTCCCACCCCGCCGCCGACCGCGACGGTGCCGCCGCCATCGACTCCTCCGAACTGGGTAAGCTCGTCGCGCAGTTGACGCTCGACGAGAAGCTGCAACTGATCACCGGGGAAGACGTCTGGTCGATTCCGGCGATGCCGCGCATCGGCCTGCGCAAGATACGCCTGTCCGACGGCCCGGTCGGGGTCCGCGGCGTGACGGTCGACGAACGCGACAGTTCCGTCCTGGTGCCCAACCCGTCGGCGCTCGCGGCGGCCTGGGACCCGGAGGTGTCCCGGCAGGCGGGCGCCCTGCTCGGCGCCCAGGCCCGCGCGAAGGACATCCAGGTCCTGCTCGCGCCGACCGTCAACATGCACCGCACGCCGTTGGGCGGCCGGCACTTCGAGTGCTACTCCGAGGACCCGCTGCTGGCCGGCCGTACCGCCGTCGGCTACATCGAAGGCGTGCAGTCCATGGGAGTGGCCGCGACCGCGAAGCACTTCGTGGCCAACGACTGCGAGAACGACCGCATGACCTACGACGTCCAGGTCGACGAACGCACCCTGCGGGAACTCTACTTGGCCCCCTTCGAGGCCGCGGTGCACGACGCGCGCGTCTGGCTCGTGATGTCCGCGTACAACGGCGTCAACGGCGCCACCATGACGGAGAACTTCCGTCTCCAGAACGGCATCCTCAAGGACGAATGGGGCTTCGACGGCGTCGTGGTCTCCGACTGGATGGCCGTCCGGTCCACCGAACCCGCCGCCGTCGGCGGCACCGACCTCGCCATGCCCGGCCCCCTCCCGCAGTGGGCCGAGCCGCTCCGGGACGCGGTCCGCGAAGGCCGCGTCGACGAAGCCGTGCTCGACGACAAGGTCACCCGCATCCTGCGGCTCGCCGCCCGCGTCGGCGCCCTCGGCGACACCGAAGCACCGGAAGCCGCGCTGCCCGACGACGCGCCCGCCCGGATCCGCACCCTCGCCGCCCGCAGCATGGTGCTCCTGCAGAACCGCGGCGGCACCCTTCCCCTCGACCCGTCCGCCCCGCGCCGCGTCGCCGTCATCGGCCCCAACTCCCGGCGCCTGTCCGCGCAAGGCGGCGGCAGCGCACGCTGCTTCCCCGAGCATGTCGTCGAAATAGCGGACGGGGTGCGCGCCGCACTCGGACCGGACACCGAGACGACCGTCCGCGACGGCGCCTTCACCCACCGGCGGCTGCCCGGCCTCACCCGGCACAACTCCACCGACCCGATCACCGGTGAACCCGGTGTCGGCCTGGAGTTCCGCGGGCTCGACGGCACCCTGCTCGGCACCGAGAACCGGCTGGGCTCCTACATCGTCCTGTGGCCCGGCCTCTTCCCGGAAGGCACCGCGTCCATCACGGTGCGCACCCGGGTCGCCCCCGAAACGGACGGCGTGCACCTGCTCGACGTCCTCGGCGTCGGCACCTTCACCCTCGGCATCGACGGCGCCGAGCAGACGGTGGAGCTGGTCACGGAGACCGGCGACATCGTGGAGGGCCTCATGCGGCCCGCGCTGCGCCGGGTCGAGGTCCCGGCCCAGGCCGACGTGCCGGTCGAGCTGTCGCTCACCTACGCTCCCGACACCGAGGTCCTGGTCGCCGGGCTTGGCTTCGGCTGGGGCACGCCCCGGGCCGCCGACGACGACGAGATGCTTGCCGCGATCGCCGACGCGGCCGCCGCCGACGTCGCGATCGTCGTGGTCGGTACGACCGACGACATCGAGTCCGAAGGCTTCGACCGCGACACCCTCGCGCTGCCCGGCCGCAGCGACGAACTCGTCGCCGCCGTCGCCGCCGTCAACCCCAACACCATCGTGGTCGTCAACGCCGGATCGCCGGTGCTCATGCCGTGGCGCGACGACGTCGCGGCCGTGCTGTGGGCGTGGCTGCCGGGGCAGGAGGGCGGCGCCGCCGTCGCCGACGTGCTGTTCGGGCACGCGGAACCCGGAGGGCGCCTGCCGACGACGTTCCCCGCCGCCGAAGCGGACACGCCGATCCTGTCCACCGCCGCGGTCGACGGACGGCACGACTACGCGGAAGGCCCGCACATCGGGTACCGCCTGTGGGCACTCCGCGGCGCCCGGCCCGCCTATCCGTTCGGCCACGGTCTCGGCTACACCGACTGGGAATACGGCGACGTGCGGGTCGACGGCGACGCCGAACAGGGCCTCGTCGTCGAGGCGGCGCTCACCAACACCGGGGCCCGGTCCGGCCTCGAAGTCGTGCAGGTCTACCTCGAACCCGCCGACGGCACGCTCTTCGGCGAGCCGGAACCGTTGCGTCTCGTGGGGTACGCCGTCGCCAAGGCCGCCGCGGGAGAGACCGCGACGGTCCGGATCACGGTCGACCGGAAGACCCTGCGCCGCTGGGACACCGAGGTGGGCGGCTGGTCGGTGGAACCCGGCACGTACCGCGTCGCCGTCGGCCGCAGCGCCGGCGACGTGCGGCAGCGCGTCGACATCACCCTCTGAGCCGCCCCCATCCCGCACACATCCCCTGGAGAACGCATGAGGTTCGCAGCACGCCGTCCGCGGGCGTCCGGAGGGCCGCCCGCCGGCGGCCTCGACGCCGCGGAGGAACGCACGTCCGAAGTCGCGGGCTTGGCCGCCGGGCTCGTCGACGCCGAGGCGGAGCGGGCCCGCGAGGCCAAGGCCGACAGCGACGTGCTGTTCGCCGACGATTTGCTGCCGGGGGTGGGCGGCGAGCAGCTGACGTTGCGTCAAGGACTCGCCGCAGGTGGGTCGGCGACGTTCGTCACGCTGATGATGCTGGGCGCGTTCGACGAGTTGGAAAGTGCCGCGCTCGGGGTGCTGGCGCCGGACATCCGCGACTCGTTCGGGATGAGCGACGGGGCGATCGTGTTCCTGTCGGCGGCGTCGGGCGCGTTCCTGGTGCTGGGCGCGCTGCCGATGGGTTGGATGGCCGACCGGTTCCGGCGCGGCAAGGTCGCGGCCTTCGCCGGGCTCGCCTTCTCGGTGTTCGTGTTTTCCTGCGGGCTCGTCGCCAACGCGTTCCTGATGTTCCTGGCGCGGCTCGGGGTGGGCGTCGCGAAGTCGAGCACGCTCCCGGTCCACGGGTCGCTGACCGCGGACACGTACCCGATCGGGGTGCGCGGCCGCTTGGCGGCGACCAGCGGGATCGCCGGACGGCTGGCAGGCGTGCTGAGCCCGCTGGCCGTCGGCGGGATCGCGGCGCTGGCCGGCGGGGACGAGGGCTGGCGCTGGGCGTTCTTCGTGCTCGGCGTGCCCAGCGCAGTCATCGCCTTCTTCGCCTTCCGGCTGCCCGAGCCGCCGCGCGGACAGCACGAGATGAAGTCGGTGCTCGGCGAGGTGCTCGCGTCGGACAAGCCGATGCCGATCTCGGTGGAGGCGGCGTTCGCACGGCTCATGCGGATCCGCACCACCCGCACGGTGGTGATGGCGTTCGCCGCGATGGGGTTTGGCCTGTTCACCGGCCCGGTGCTGACGAACCTGTGGATGGAAGACCACTTCGGGCTCGGGACCTTCGAGCGCGGGGTGTACGGGACGATCGGCGGCATCGGTGTGCTGGCCGTGCTGCCGTTCGTCGGGCCGCGCTACGACCGGCTCTACCGGACGGATCCGGCGCGTGCGTTGCGCCTGGTCGGCTGGCTGATCCTGCCGGTCGCGGTGCTGCTGCCGATCCAGTGGGCGATGCCGAACGCGACCGCGTTCGTCGTCGTGCAGATGTTCCCGCTGATCCTGCTGTCCTCGGCCTTCGCGATGGTCGGCCCGGTCATGCAGTCCGTGACGCCCTACCGGCTGCGCGGACTCGGCGCGGCGCTGGCCGCGATCTACATCTTCTTCATCGGGGCCACGGGCGGCTCGCTGCTGTCCGCGCTGTTCCTGGACTCCTACGACGCGCGCGTCGCGGCGCTGCTGATCGGCGTCCCGTCCACACTCGTGGGTGCGCTGATGCTCATCCGGTCGGCGGCATTCATTCGCAACGACCTGTCCCTGGTGGTCGCCGAACTGCGCGAGGAACTGGAGGAGCACGGCCGTCAGGCGCAGGACCCGGACAGCATTCCCGTGCTCCAGGTGAACAACATCGACTTCGAATACGGCAACGTGCAGGTGCTGTTCGGGGTCGGGTTCGAGGTCGCGCGCGGCGAGTGCCTGGCGTTGCTGGGCACCAACGGCGCGGGCAAGTCGACGATCCTGAAGGCGATCTGCGGACTGGGGACACCGTCGCGCGGCGTGGTGCGGCTGAACGGCCGGACGATCACCTATGTCTCCCCCGAGCAGCGCGGCCGCTTCGGCATCCGGCTGCTGCCCGGCGGCAAGGGCGTGTTCCCCGGCATGACCGTGCGGGACAACCTGGAGATGGCAGCGTTCCAACTGCGCGACAAGGACGCCCGGTTCCGGGCCGATCGCCTGGCCTACGTCCTGGACGTGTTCCCTGATCTCGCCGCCCGGCAGAACCAGCGCGCCGGGTCGATGTCCGGCGGCCAGCAGCAGCAACTCGCCCTCGCCATGGTGCTCATGCACGACCCCGAGGTGCTGCTGATCGACGAACTCTCGCTCGGTTTGGCGCCGGTGGTGGTGCAGGACCTGCTGGCGATCGTCGAGCGGCTGAAGGCCGACGGCCTGACGATGGTCATCGTCGAGCAGTCCCTCAACGTCGCGCTGTCGATCGCCGACCGCGCGGTGTTCCTGGAGAAGGGCCAGGTCCGGTTCACCGGCGACGCCCGCGAACTCGCCGAACGCGACGACCTCGCCCGCGCGGTCTTCCTCGGCAAGGACGGGGGCTGACCGATGACCCTGACCCGCCAACTCGCCTTCGACGGCCTCGTCAACGGCCTCGTCATCGGGCTGCTCGCGATGGGCATCGTGCTCGTCCACCGCGCCACCCGCGTCATCAACTTCGCGGTCGCGAACATGGGCCTGGTCGGGTCCGCGCTGTTCGCGCTGCTCGACGTCCGCTACGGCGTCCCGTTCTGGATCGCCCTGGCGATCTCGCTCGTCGCCGGCACCGCGTTCGGCGCGGTGATCGACCTCGTCGTGGTTCGGCGGCTGTTCGCCGCGCCGCGCGTCATCCTGCTGGTCGCCACCATCGGCGTCGCGCAACTCGCGCTCGTGATGGTCATGGCCTATCCCGAAGTCGACGCGGCGCACACCTACCCGGTGTGGTCGAGCGGCACGTGGCATCCGGGCGGGGTCGACGTCACCGCGACCCAGCTCGCCGTGCTGGTCGTCGTCCCGCTCGCGGCCTTGGCCCTCGGCTGGTTCCTCGGCCGCACCACGCTCGGCAAGGCGGTGACCGCGTCCGCGGACAACCCGGACCTGGCGCGCCTCAACGGCATCAGCCCGAAGGCCGTGTCGACGGCGGTGTGGGCGATCGCCGGGCTGATCGCCACGGTCTGCCTGATCCTGATCTCCGCCCGGACCGGGTCCGTGAGTTCCCCGGCGGTCCTCGGGATGACCACGCTCATGCGCGCGCTCGCCGCCGCGGTGATCGCCCGCATGATGTCCTTCCGCACCGCACTCCTGGCCGGCGTCGGCCTCGGACTGCTGGAAGCCGTGATCCAGTTCAACTGGCTCGACCAGCCCGGCCTGACCGATGTGGTGGTCTTCGCCCTCGTGCTCGCCGCCGTGTTCGTCGCGGGCCGCGGCCGCGACACCGAGGCGTCCGCGTTCTCCTTCGCCCCGAAGGTCCGACCGATCCCGGAGCGGCTCCAGGGGCTGTGGTGGGTGCGGAACCTGGAGCGGTTCACGCTGCTGTTCCTCGGCCTGGTCGCCATCGTGGTGCCGCTGATCGTCACCCAGCCGTCCCGGCACCTGCTCTACACCGTCATCCTCGCGTACGCGATCTGCGCCGCGTCGGTCACCGTGCTCACCGGCTGGGCCGGCCAACTCTCGCTCGGCCAAATGGCGTTCGCGGGCATCGGCGCGCTCACCGCGGCGGCCCTGAGCCGCGGACTGCGCCTGGACATCGGCGGCGGCAAGGTCCTGGTCGTCGACCGCCTGACCTTCCCCACCGCGGTGGCGGCCGCCGCGCTGCTCCCCGCGGCGATCGCGGCGGTGATCGGCATCGGCGCCCTGCGCGTGCGCGGACTGCTGCTCGCGGTGACCACCGTCGCGTTCGCCGTGGCGTGCGAGCAGTGGGTGTACACGCAGGACGTCTTCCACGACAGCCCGACCCGGACCACCGCCACGTTCCGCCGCACCGACGTGTTCGGCATCGACGTCACGTCGCAAAGGTCCTACTACTACGTGGTGCTGGTCGCCCTTGCGCTCGTGCTGGCCGTCACCGGGCGGCTTCGCCGGACGGGTGTCGGGCGCACCACCATCGGCGTCCGGGACAACCCGGCGACCGCGGCCGCCTACACCGTGCAGCCGACCCGGGTGAAACTGCGCGCCTTCGCGCTCGCGGGTGGGATCGCCGGGCTCGGCGGCGGACTGCTCGCGGGGGCCCTGCAGACCGTGCCGTACAGCGACGCGTACTTCCGCAGCGAGGACTCCCTCATGCTGGTGTCCGTCGTCGTCATCGGCGGCCTCGGCGCCACCTCCGGGCCGGTACTGGGCTCGCTGTGGGTGATCGGCCTCCCGGCCTTCTTCCCCGGCAACTCGATCGTGCCGCTCCTGGCCTCCAGCGTGGGCCTGCTGCTCCTGCTGCTCTACTTCCCCGGCGGACTCGTGCAGATCGGCTACAGCGCCCGCGACGCGCTGCTGGCATGGGCCGACGCCCGGCTGGGCCCGGACGTGCCCAAGACCGCCACCACGCTCCCCAAGGCGCCCGCGCGCGCCGGCGACCGGGCACCGCTGCCCGACGGGAAGCCGGTGCTGGCGACGTCGGATGTGCGGGTGCGGTTCGGCGGCGTGACCGCGGTCGACGGCGTTTCGATCGAGGTCCGGCCGAACGAGATCGTCGGACTGATCGGCACCAACGGGGCGGGCAAGTCCACCCTGATGAACGCCATCGGTGGCTTCGTCCCGGCCACCGGCCGGATCGAGCTGCTGGGCCGGGACATCTCCGGCGCCGCCCCGGCCAAGCGGGCCGCGCTCGGACTCGGCCGGACCTTCCAAGCGGCCGCGCTCTTCCCGGAGCTGACCGTGGCCGAGACCGTGCAGATCGCCTTGGAGGCGCGCGGCCGCAGCGGACTGCTGTCCTCGGCGCTGTGGCTGCCGAAGTCGGTGAAGGGCGAGCGCGCGAAGAAGGCGGAGGCGCACGACCTGATCGACTTCCTCGGTCTCGGGCGCTACGCGGGTGCGTTCATCGGCGACTTGTCCACCGGCACCCGGCGCATCGTCGAACTCGCCGGGCTTCTCGCGCTCGACGCCCGGTTGCTCTGCCTCGACGAGCCCACGGCCGGTGTCGCCCAACGCGAAACGGAGGCGTTCGGCCCGCTGATCCTGGAGATCCGCCGGGAACTGGGCGCGTCGCTCCTGGTCATCGAGCACGACATGCCGCTCATCATGGGCATCAGCGACCGCGTCTACTGCCTGGAGACCGGACTCGTCATCGCCGAAGGCGAACCGGGCGCCGTGCGCAACAACCCCAAGGTCGTCGCCAGCTACCTCGGCACCGACGAACGCGCCATCAACCGAAGCGGGGACGACCCCGCGACGTCACCCGCCACACGCGTGCCGGCCGGGGACGGCGCTTAGCGCCGCGGACACCGTAAGCCGGTGCGCGGGGCTGCCGGGGAACCGCGCACCACCTCTTGGCCCGGGCCGCCCTCCGGCCCGGGCCAAGTCGCTCCGCAACCGAGCGGGGACGAGGGAGATGCGACAAGCGAGCGTGGGCGAGGCAATGCAACTGGACTTCGTGATTCTGGGGCTGTTGGCGCTGCGCCGGTTCTCCGGCTACGACCTGGGCAAATGGATGGACGGTCCGCTGCGCCCGCTCGGCTACCGGGTACAGCTGCCGCAGATCTACCGCCGTCTCGGAATGCTTGCCGAACGCGGATGGATCGAATTCGACGTCGACCCGCGCGCAGGCGGCCAGGACGCCAAGGTCTACCGGATGACCGAGGCCGGCCGCGACGCACTGTGGACGTGGGCCAAGTCGCCCTACGAGCCGTCGCCGCGCCCCGCCGACCCGGACTTCATGATCCGGTTCGTCTTCGCTGGACAGCTCGACCGCCGCATCGCCATCGCACTGACCCGCAGCGAACTACGGCACCGGGAGAAGCACGCCGCTGCGGGTGGCGCCTTCGACCACATCCTGATTCCGGAGGCTCAACCGCGCGACTTGGACCCGCATTGGGCACGGGAGATCCGTCTGCTGTCCCACGAACGCAGCTTCGCGGCGACCGCCGCATACATTTCCTGGCTGAAGCTCACCCTGAACAGGTTGGAGCGCAGTCCGCCGGGCTGAGTCCGCGGTAGGCCGACACGACGCAGAGTCGGGTGGTTCCGAGCTTCGACACCGGCATCGGCCGTCCCGGCAGCGACGACACCGGCGAGCCGATCCGCCGGACCCGCCCGGCATGACGAGGGCCTTGTTTTCCGCGACCGCGGAGAATAGATTCCTGCGCCCGCAGACAAATCGCATGCACGTGCGCCCCGCAGAGTCGCGCTCCACCGACGCTGCCGCTCCACCTGCCTCCGCCCCGCCAGGCCAAGGAGTTACCCGTGCCTCTTGCCCCAAAGATTGCCGCTCGTCGTCGTGGTGCCATCGCGCGGAGCTGGGTTGCCGTGGTCATGACGGTAACCCTCGCTGCCGCGGCGGCCGGCTGCACCGTCGAGGACAAGGCAAGCCAAACGGCGACCGGCGGCGGGCCCGGAACGGGTGCGGCCGCGGTGGCGCCCGGCGTGACCGCCGACGCGGTGAAGGTGGGTATCGCGTATCCGGACATGGAGAGCGTGAAGGCGTTCGTGAACATCGACCTCGGCGACTACGAGGCGGCGTACCAGGCCCTGATCGACAAGGTCAACGCGGCGGGCGGGATCAACGGCCGCCGCATCGTCCCGGTGTTCGGCAAGATCAGCGTCGTCTCGCCCGCGGCGGCGCAGGAGGCCTGCGTCAAGCTCACCCAGGACGAGAAGGTCTTCGCGGTGCTCGGCAACTTCGTCATGCCGAACCAGACGAACTGCTACACGGAGACCTACAAGACCGCCCTGGTCGCCGCACCGCAGCCGAAAGAGGCCTACGCCAAGGCCCAGGCACCGTGGTTCGCCGAGAACAGCGGCGACGACCAGTTCGCGGACGCGGTCCGCATCCTCCTCGACCGGGGCGTGTACGCGGGCAAGAAGCTCGCCGTCATCGGCGACGTCCAATCCCAGGCGACCGTCGAGAACAGCGTCCTGCCTCTCCTCCGCAACGCCGGCGCCACGCCGGTGGCGACGGGCTACCTCCCCGCGGTCGGACTCGACGCGGCGGCACTCGCCCAACAGTCCGGCGTCATGGTGCAGAAGGCCCGCGCGGCGGGCGCCGACACCGTCCTCCTGGCCGGCAGCGCGGGACAGACCATGCCCGCCGTGATCGAGAAGACCGACTGGCGGCCCCGCATGACCTTCGTCGGCATCCCCTACGGATACCTGCTGGACAAGGGCAAGCACGACTACTCCGTCCTCGACGGCGCGCAGACCGCGAGCGCCACCCTGGACTGGGACCACGACCCCGCGATGCAGGAGTGCATCGCCACCATGGAAGCCGCCCACCCCGACCTCACGGGCAAACTCGTCGACCCCAACACCGTCCCGTCCGGACAACCGAACCCCAGCGCGTCGCTGTGGACCGCCTGCATCAACGTCACGCTCTTCAAAGCCATCGCCGAGAAAGCCGGCCGCACCCTCGACTACCGCACCTTCCAAGAATCCGGCTTCGGGCTCGGCAGCTTCCACATCCCCAGCTACGCCGAGAACGCCACCTACAGCCGCGACAGCACCAGCGGCTCGATCCCGCTGCACCCGATGACCTACGACCCGGCGGCGAACCGCTTCGTGCCCTCGACGCAGTAGCGGCCGCACCGCGGCACCGCGGCCGCCGGGGGGTCGCGGTGCCGCACCGGTGTGAGCCTCCGTCGCGTCTCGCGCACGCGGGGGCTCACACCTGGCCGGCGCCCGGCATCCGCGCTCTGCCGCCGGTGCACACAAGATCTGCTCCGACGCCTGACCGGTAGGCTGTGCGGCAGGCAGACCGCTGCCGGAATGCGGTACGGCCCCGAGGAGACGGCGGATGAGCGAGGTCAAGCGGCGACCGGGACGGCCGCCCCTCATCAGCCGCCGCAAGATCATCGACGCGGCGCTCGAACTCGACGCCGCCGGACACGTGTTGAGCATGCAGGCCGTCGCCGACCGGCTCGGCGTACCCCGCGGCACGCTCTACCACCACGTCGCCGACCGCGAGGAGATGGTCGCGCTCGTCGCCGTCGCACGCCTTGAAGAGGCCTTCGACGAGTCCTGGATGCCCGCTCCCGACGCCGACTGGCGCACCTGGGCCTCCGCCTTCGCCCAGGTGATGCGGGACGCGCTCGTCGCCCACGGGACGCCCGTCGACCATGTGCTCCTGGAAGGCGTCGCCGGGCAGCGCCAGCTCGCCCAGGTCGAGCGCGTCCTGGAAGCCATGGTGCGCGACGGCTTCACCGCTACGTCCGCCGTGCGTGCCCTCGGCGTCGTTGCTGAGCTTGTCTCCGCCAATGCCCGCGCCGTGTTCGTCCAGCGGGCACAGCAGGCCCACGGTACGGAGACGCACAAGGCGTTCACGGCCATGATCCGCGGCCAGAGCGACTATCCCACGCCCTTGCTGGCGGCCGGTGTTCCCGACGAACAACCGGACCAGGAGGAGCAGTTCGCGACGCTACTCAAGGTAGCCCTCGAGGGAATCGCCGCGGTCTTCCTCGCTGAGCCCCCCACCGCCTGACCGGCGCTCTCCGTCAGGGCTCGATGGCCGGCCGGCCGGCTTCCCGAAGAAGCTGGGCGATAGCCGCCGCCGGGCCCGGCCGTTCGGAGTGGGCGAGGAATGCCCCGCCTTGTGTCGCGGCCGGAGGGATGGTGCCGTGGACGCCGAGGAGTTCGGCCAGTGCTGCGGCCGCGGTGGCCAGGCCGGCTCGGGCGGTCGGTGAGACGCCGATCATGCCCAGCGAGCCGTGCACCAGGCCTTCGATGTCGCGGTGGACCACGCGTACCCCGGAATCGGCGACCTTGCGCCCGTAGGCGACGGCCTCGTCGTGCAGCGGGTCGAACTCGACGGTGACCAGCAGCATCGGCGGGACCGCTGCGAGGTCCTTGCCGTGTAAGGGGGAGATGCGCGGGTCGGTGCGGTCCGTACCGGGAGCGAGGTACCGCCTCGCGGCGGTCTCGATGTCGGCGGTCTCGAAGAGGTAGCCGCGTTCGTAGGCTCGCCGCGAAGGGAAGTCGTCGGTGGCCGCGCTGAGGTCGGTGGCCGGACAGACGAGCATCTGGGCGGCGAGCGGCACGTCGTGCCCGGTGGTGTTCTGGCCGAGGACCGCGGCGAACGTGGCGCCCGCACTTTCGCCTCCCACGGCGATGCGTGCGGCGTCGCCGCCGAGGAGGCCGATGTTCGCCGGGATCCACCGCAGGACGGCGCCGCAGTCGTCGAGGCCGGCGGGGAAGAGGTGTTCGGGGGCGAGCCGGTAGTCGACGGAGACGACCACCACTCCGGCGCCTTCGCACAGGGCGCGGGATTCGACGTCGGCGGTCTTGAGACTGCCGGACGACCAGCTGCCGCCATGCATCCACATCAGCGTCGGCACCGGGCCGGGCTCCGCCTGGACAGGCCGGTAGATCCGGATGCCGACCGGGCCGCCCGGCCCGGACACGGACGCATCCTGGACCGAGGCCACCGTGCCGCGCTGCTCCACGGGCGTCAGGAAGTCCACCGAGGCGTCGTGCAGTTCACGGCCCTGCTCGATCGGCATGGCATCGGATTCCCGCAACTCCGCCGGCAGGTCGCGCAGCATGCTGAGGAACTCGGCGATCTCGGGAGCGAGCGGCATGGCGGAGAGTCCTTTCTCGTGGACGCCCGGGTCGGGGTCGGCGGCAGCTCACCTGCGAGCGGAGAACCGTTCCACATGCGGGCGCAGCACTTCCACCCACGCCGCGTAGCCCGCACCGCCGAGGTGGAGCTTGTCGCGGGTGTACTCGGCACGCAGGGCGCCTTCCCTGTCCGCCAGTGCCGGCCACAGATCGATGTACTCGGCTCCGGCGCCTGCGGCGATGTCCCGGTTGACGGTGTTGAGCTGCCGGATGCGGTCGGCGAACTTCGTCTGCCTGGGCATGACGCTCTGGATGAACAGCTCCGTCTCGGGGGCACGTTCGCGGATCAGCGCGACCAGTCCGCGCATCTCGTCGGCCACCCGCTCCACGCGGTAGCCCAGACCGAGATCGTTGGTCCCTACCAGCAGGAACACGGCGGCGGGATTGTCGATCGCCGTGTCGATCCGGGCCCGCAGGTCCTCGATGGTGTTCCCGCCGATGCCCCGGTTGATCAACGCGGTGGTCGGGAACCACTCGTCCCAGAGGCCGCCTTCGGTGATGCTGTCGCCGAAGAAGACCACACGTCCGGTGGCCGGCGGGAGTTGGGCGAACTGGCTCGCCCGCATGTGCATCGACGTCCTCAGCATGTAGCGGCGGCCCAGCTTATATACGAGGTTCACGGCCGGTCCTTCAGTTCGGTGCGGGTGCCGCCGGTGATGTCGCGGGCCAGGGCTCCCAGCCAGCGCGCGGACGGCTTCGGGGTACGGGCGAAAGTCGTGTGGTCGACGGCGATGAGGCCGAACGTCGGGATGTACGAGCCCCATTCGTAGTTGTCGAGGGCCGACCAGTGCAGGTAGCCGCGCACGTCGCAGCCGTCCTGGATGGCGTCGGCGAGTGCGGACAGCGCGCCGGTGGTGTAGGCAATGCGGCGATCGTCGTCCGTCGTCGCAATGCCGTTCTCGGTGACCAGCATGGGGACGTCAGGACCGACCACGGCAGCGGTGTGCCGTACGGCATGGCCGATCGCCTCGGGGTAGAACTCCCAGCCGGTGAGCGTGCGCTCGGCGTCCTCCGGCACGGGCAGCGGACCGTCGGGCCCGATACGGGTCCGGGTGTAGGCCTGGACGCCGACCCAGTCGTCTCCGCGGGCGGCTTCGAGGAGCACGTCCTCACGCGGGTACGAGGTCGCGGTGGCGACGTCCTCGCCCCGGGTTCCGCCTGGTAAACCTGGTTGGCGACGGTCCAGCCCACCCGGTAGCGGGGATTGGCCCGCTTCAACGCCGTGGCGGCAGCCTTGTGCGCACGGATCAACGCGTCGGTCGTCTCGCGGTCGGGTTCGACGGCCGCCGGGTTGATCTCGGTCAGGGCCTCCGGCGCCAGGCTCAGGAAGGCGGCGGTCAGGGCCGGCATGTTGGGCTCGTTGATGGTGGCCACGTACTCGACGTCGTCGCCCAGCACCTCCACGGCCGTTTCCACGTACCGGACGAACGACTCCACGGCGCCGGCCGCCGTCCAGCCGCCGCGCGCTGCCAACCAGCGCGGGCTCGTGAAGTGGTGCAGCGTGACCACCGGGGTCAGGCCGCGTTCGACGGCACCGCGCACCATGGCCCGGTAATGCGCTATCGCCGCACGGGAGACAAGGCCCTCCTCCGGCTCGATACGCGCCCATTCGATGCTGAAGCGGTAGGCGTTGAAGCCGAGTTCCCGCAGCAGGTCCATGTCCTCGGGCCAGCGGTGGAAGCTGTCGACCGCGTCCCCGCTCGGCTCGCGCAGGTGGCCGCCGAGCGCGCCGGAGCCGGCCAGGCGTTCCAAGCCCCACCAGTCGGCGGAGACGTTGTTGCCTTCCGTCTGGTGGGCGGAGGTGGATGCCCCCATGAGGAAGCCCGCAGGCCACCGGCCGCCCTCGGCGAGCATGGGCGCTGCGCCGGCGTTCGAGCCTTCCGGGCCGATGGTGTCCGTCATGTGCGTTGTCCGTTCACGGGGTGGTCGCGAGGCGCTCGGAGAGACTTCCCGACCAGGGCCGGGTAATAGTCTGCGGGGGCAGAAATCTATTATCGGCGCCCGCAGAAAACAAGATCTCCAGTGATCGGGCCAACCCGGCGAGCTGAGCGGTCGCCGGACCGGAGAGTGGCGAGAGCCGCCGGCGACAGGCGGCGTCCCGGACGGTGACAGAGGCGCCGAATCGCGCTGGACGCGGACCGCGCTCCGGGTCCGGCCCTCGGCCGTGCAGCGCACGATCAGCGTCGCCGGTTCGTCGGGTCGCCCGGGTGGGCGCGCCGGCCCCGACGCAGCGCCCAGGCGGCGGTCCCACTGCGGCTCGCATTCGACGCGACGACCACGTCGTCGTGCAGCGGCCACCCTCGTTACACAGCCCTCGCCGCCACCTGCCCCGTCCGCGTCAGCGGCGATCTGAGCGTCCGGGCCGCCCGTCCGCCACACGCGCGAATCCCGCCATGGCGGGGCCGGAAGCACGTCGTGGACGAGGCGAGGGCCCGCCGGGGGCCCTTATGCCTCGGGCAACCGCAGCTCGGAACCGCCGACAATTTTGGAGATAGGGATCGGACACATAATTGCCCCACGAACTTCGGTTTGTGGGCAGCATCGATCGGCACCCGTGCTTGGCCTCGGCCGAGGCGGGTGTTCGTCGTTTCCGAGGTCTGGGTCTGGCGGCCGCCTCCTTGCGGTTCGGGGTGGGTGTCGGTCGCGCTCTGACCGGGTGTCCGAGACCGGTCGGCGCTGTGGGTTCTATCGGCCGATGGCGATCCTCTCCTTCTTGTCGGTGTCGGCGGTCACAGTGCGACCGACCTGGTTGTAGATCAGTCCGATGCCGTCAGAGCGGAGACGGGCGAGTGCGCCCGCCGGGTCAGGTGCCGCGTCCTCTCCGGTGCACATCAGATGGAGCGCCGGCAGGCGGGCGAGGACTCGGTCCTCGCGCACATACGCGTTCGGCGTCCGGCTCGGGTCCCGAGGCATGGCGCTGGAGTGTCCGTGGCGGCAGCGGTACGCGGCGCGGCCGTTCGACCAACACGATTCCATCCGCCGTCGGCAGTGCCCGCAGCGCAGGAGTCCGGCGAGTTGGTAGGTGTGCTCGGGTGCGGTCTTGTCGGGGTGGATGCTCTGTGCGGCGACGAAGTCCGCCTCGCTGACCAGTGCCGGGTGGGCTTGCTTTGCGGAGATGACCCACTCGTCCGGGGTGTTGCGTCGTTGGACGTCGCGGTGCCCGAGGGTGGTGTTGTCCGGGTCAAGCAGTTCGTGGTCGGTGCGTTGCCGGTTCCAGACCTGGCGTCCGGTGTAGCGGGGGTTGCTCAGCACCGAGTGCACCGAAGTGAGCGTCCACGCCTCTGCCGGCAGAGTAGAACTTACCCCTGGGATTTACGGCGCATCACACTAGCTGCTGCGGGACTTGACGTTGTTGACATCGGTGAGCAGCCGGCTGTCCTGGCCATACGGCCAGCGCCGGCCGCCGCAGATGGTGACAGTCACCGTGTGGATGCGGGAGCCGCCGCCCCTACGTCGTTCACGCGTGCAGCGACGTCGGCGGGGGCGGCGGCGATGACGTTGTCGAGCGCGAACCGGGAGATTTCCAGGTCGGTGATGGCCTTGGTGATCCGCGCGCGTTCCTTGAACAGGTCGGCGAGAAGGTCGGAGCAGGTCGGCACCAGGCGCTCGTCCTCGTCGCGCAGGCAGGGCAGGATCGTGGCGATGGTGGCGGTGTTCAGACCGGCGGCGAGCAGGCTCCGGATGCGGCGCACGGTGTCTACGTCCGCCTCGTTG
Organism: Uniformispora flossi; assembly: GCF_049534875.1. Classification (NCBI taxonomy): domain Bacteria; kingdom Bacillati; phylum Actinomycetota; class Actinomycetes; order Kitasatosporales; family Streptomycetaceae; genus Uniformispora; species Uniformispora flossi. The sequence goes on along the minus strand of NZ_JBMULZ010000001.1, from coordinate 674,732 downwards.
TATTCGCGGTAGCCACTGGGGCGGCGCTCCGGCTGGAGCAGGTGCTGCTCCTCGTAGTAGCGCAGCAGTCGTTCGTGTACGCCGGTTCTGCGGGACAGCTCACCGATCCGCATGTGTTCCTCCTGGGGGATGCTGTGGCGGTGGCAACGCCGCTTGACTCTCACATCGATGTGAGACTCTAGCGTCCCGGCATGAGTAAAAGCTTCGCCTCGCTCGCCGCCTTGTGTGCGAGCACCTTCGTTGTCGGAACGTCGGAGTACCTGGTCGCAGGTCTGCTACCCGAGGTGGGTTCGGATCTTCAGGTGTCGGAAGGTACTGCCGGGCAGGCGGTGACCGCCTACGCGCTCGGAGTGGTACTCGGCGGTCCCGTGGTGACCATGGCGACCGCTCGGCTGCCGCGCAAGGGACTGGCGCTCGGTCTGATGCTGCTGTTCGCCGCAGGCAGCGCGCTCAGCGCCATGGCCTCATCCTTCGAAATGCTGCTGGCAGGGCGGCTGATCTCCTCGCTCAGCCACGCCGCGTTCGTGGCACTGGCGCTGGTGATGGCCACAAGCTTGGTGCCCGAGCACAAGACCGGTTCGGCGATTGCCGTCGTGGCCTCCGGGTTCACCGTGGCCACCTTGCTCGGAGTGCCCTTGGGCTCGCTGCTGGGGCATGCCGCCGGCTGGCGCGCCCCGTTTGCGGTGCTCACCGCGCTCACCTTGGCCGCCGTCGCGTTGCTGGCGCTGGCCCTGCCCAAACAGCAGGCGCCGGCTTCGAGGTTGCGTGACGAGTTGCGCGTGGTGACCCGCAAACCGGTGCTGCTGGCCATCGCCACCACCGCGGTCGGCTTCTCGGGCGTCGCCGTCGTGTTCACCTACATCGCGCCACTGCTCACCCGCCTCGCCGGCTTCTCCCCGGCCGCTGTCTCCGCCCTCCTGCTGGCCTACGGCGCCGGCAGCTTCCTGGGCAACCTGGCTGCCGGCAAGCTGACCGACAAGTCCCTGTCCGCCACCGTGCGCGGCGTGTTCGGCGGTCTGACCGGCGTGTTGGTGGCCATGCCGTTCGCTGTTGCCTGGCAGCCCACCGCCGTCCTTGCCGTCCTCGTCCTCGGCCTGTTCGCCACCGCCACCATCGCCCCGCTGCAGGGCCTGATCCTGCGCCACGCCGGGGCAGCACCGGCCCTGGCGGCCTCCGTCAACGTCGGGGCGTTCAACCTCGGCGCCGCAGTCGGCTCCGCTCTCGGCGGGCTCCTCATGGCCGCGGGCGCGCTGCGCTGGACCGGGCTGGCAGGTGCCGTGCTGAGCCTGACCGGTCTGGCCCTGACCTATCTGATTCTGCCCCGCACCCGTACTGCGTCGCGTACCGGCAACGCCGCCGTCTCTACGGTCGCTTGAACATCCACCCTCCCCGGAAGGTCCTCTCCCGACCATGCATGCTGTACAGATCGACCGCCACGGCGGCCCCGACGCCCTGACCGTCCGCGAGATCGCTGTACCCGCCCTCGCCGACGGCGAAGTCCTCATCCGCACTACAGCCAGCAGTCTCAACCCGGTGGACTGGAAGACCCGCGCCTGGCAGGTCGGCCCGCCGTTGCCGGCCACGCTCGGCTGGGACCTGGCCGGCCGTATCGTCGCCAGCACCGACCCTGCCCACGAAGTAGGCCAGCCGGTGGTCGCCATGTCCGCGCAGATCGCCACCGGCCGCGGTACGTGGGCCGAGCACGTGGCCCTGCCCGGCCACTTGGTCACCGCTGCGCCGACCACGGTGCCGTTGGCCGACGCGGCGGCTTTGCCCCTGGCCGGGGTGACCGCCCTGCAGGCCCTGCGCAACGCCGAGTTGACCCCCGGCGAGCGCATCCTGGTCATCGGCGCGGCCGGGGCGGTCGGCGGCCTGGCCGTCCAACTCGCCCGCCAAACCGGTGCTCAGGTTGATGCTCTGGTCTCCCGCCCCGGACACGAACATGCCGCCCGGGAACTCGGTGCCCAGGAGGTCTGGCACCGCCGCGACGACCTGCCCTACGGCCGTTATCGGGTAATCCTCGACACGGCCGGCATCGACGCAGCCGCCGCCCTCGCCCCCGGCGGACGCTACGTCTCCATCGCCGACCGCCCCCTGCCCGACGTACCGGGCGCCCGCAAGAGCTACGTCCAGGAGAACGCCACCGACCTCGCGCAACTCGCCAAGCTCGTCGACACCAACGAACTCCACCTACGGATCGCCGGCCGCTACCCCTACACCGACATCCGTGCCGCCCACGAACGCTTCGAAGCCGGCGGCCTACTCGGCAAGATCCTCATCACCTTCTGAAGAGCATCCCGCCCCCGCGCCCGTCCTCCGCAGTCACTGCCGGAAGACTCCCCTTCTCACACGCCAACGCCCCGGCTGTCCGTCGAAGGACGCCGTTGCCTCATCGGACGCTGCGAGAACCGCCCGATGCCCATGTGGCTGCCGAGATGGGAATCTCGCGGGCCTGCGCCTCCAAGTGGGGCAACCGCTACCGTCACAACGGTGCACTCGGCCTGATGGACCGGCCGTCAACACCTCGACACCAGCCGACCGCGACGGGTTCAGCCGACTCGCCTACACCGAGGCACTCTCCGACCAGAAGGCCGTAACCGCCGTCTTGTTCATGCACAGAGCTCGCGTGGTTCGCAGCCCACGGCATACACCGCATCGAAATGATCGTCACAGACAACGGCGCCTGCTACCGGGCCGACGCCTTCGCCCATGCACTAGCAAGAGCATCATCAGCGACCTCGAACACGCACGCCGCTCACCCACACCCCGCATCGCCCGAGCCCTGGACAAAGCCCTCGGCGCGCACGGCAAGCTGGTCTCCCTGGCCGAAGCCGGGCGGCACGCACCCGACGGCAGCCCCGCCGCCGCGGCGTCCGACGGCCTCTTGGCGGAATAGGACGACGTGTGCCGCAGAGAATTTCTCCAATGCACCGGCGCCTCCTTGGCCGCCGGCCGCGCCGCTGCGACAGCCGCGACCTCGCGGACGCCCACGCCGAACTGCGGGCAGCCCACGGACGCCTGGACAACCTCCGCGGAGCACCCGCCCTCTACACCCAAGCCCTCGAGCACCACCACCGGCAGATCACCGCCGGGCACGCCGCCGCAGCCACCACCGCCGAACGCCGACGGATCTCCGTCCTGCCCGCCGACACCGGAGGCTTCGTCGGATTCCTCACCTACGACCTCGGCAGCACACACGACGCCGCGGCGCTACAAGTCCAACGGCGCGCGTCGATCTGCTCACCTTCGTCGCCAATGACGGGCGAACTGTCGTGTGGCTGGGTCGTACCATAAGCGACAGCGTGGCCTAGGTGGTCGTGATTCCGTACTTGGACCTTGAGGACGTCGGCGAAGCTCACATCTTGAGCCGACCACTTGATGGACGCACCACCGCCCCGCCCCCAGGAGGCCGCCCACATGTCCGTTGAAGCCGAACAACTCGTACTGCGGCCGGCCGGCCCTGCGGATGCGGAGGCGGTTGCCGACATCTGGTACCGCGGATGGTGCGACGGGCACCTAGGGAACGTCCCCGACGCGCTGGTCGCGGTGCGGACGCAGGCGTCGTTCGTGGACCGCGCCGCGCGGCGCGTCGGCGATACCACCGTTGCCGTGGTCGACGGCGACGTGGCGGGATTCGTCATGGTGGTCGGCGACGAGGTCGAGCAGGTGTACATGTCCGCGCGGCACCGAGGCAGCGGAGTGGCGGTGGTGCTGCTCCGGGAAGCGGAGCGCCTCGTTGTGGCGGGCGGCCATCGGCAGGCATGGCTGGCCGTGGTGCCTGGGAACGCGCGGGCGCGCCGGTTCTACGCCCGTAACGGCTGGACGGACGAAGGCCTGTTCGAACACGCTGCACCGAGCGACGAAGGCGATGTGTCCGTGCCCGCACATCGGTACGTGAAGGAACTCGCCACCGAGGAGTCTCCGGAATCCAAGCGGTGACAGGGGCCACGGATGTAGTCGTCAAGACCGGTGGATCGAGTGGGATGTCGCCTCGCGCTGCGCCACGGTGGCGTCGACGGTGAAGCTTCGTGTCTCCGTAGGCCGTGGCCGCCCCAGGCGAAGTCTGTTGCGGTGATGCCGTCGGGAGAGCAATGGTCAAGACTTGTGGATCGTGACCAGGGGTAGGGCGGCTCCCGCCACCGACGCACCGCCATCGAGACGTGCTCGACGCAGCCTGCCCGTATGTTGGCTCGCGCTTATCAGGGCACGGTGTCGTCGACCTGCTCCGGTACGGCGCGCGGACGCAGGACCATGAGCGAGTCTTCCAAGGCTGCCACCATGGCAAAGGGAAACCGGTCGAGCTCAAGGCAGAGTGCGACGTCGTCAGGATGCACTCCCTGACGCACCCCCTCGGCAAGCTCGGCAGCGGCGCGAGACTCGGCGGCTCGGCGGAGGAACACGGAAGCATCCGCCTCGGCGTCGTTCGACCGGCGAGCGATGTATTCGGCGCACGCCAAGTCTTCATCGGCCCGTCCCTCTTCGCCGGTGACCACGAAGGTGACACTGTCGCCCTTGCGTGCCCGCAAGAGCCGAGCGGTCGCCTCCGCCACCACGAAGCCGGCGCACAGCACGAGCGGTGCATCCTTGACGGCAAGAGCGCCGACCGTCCCTGCGGTGGTCTTCTGCACAACGATCCGTCCGCGAAGGTCAGCTGCCCGCAGCATGCCTGGAGAGTTGACCATGTCGAACCCGGCCGCGGGCGGACCGTCTTTGAGTGCCACCCAGTCCGGGTGGTGGGCCTTCAGGGCCAGAGCGTCGTCCAGCGACTCGGCAAGAACGATCATTTCCGCCCCCCGGGCAAAGGCCCAGGCAGCCACGGTGAAAGCGCGCATGACGTCGACTACGACCGCCACGGACGGGGCCTCGGCCAGCTCGGGGATACCAACGAAACGAGCGTTCATTCCGATCATGCCGGCGCAGCCTACTCAGGACGCTTGCGTCTCAATGCGTTCGACGCGACGCTCTCCCTCGTCACGACGATGTTCGCCGAAGGGCCCGCGCGTAACCGCGCCCTCGGCCTGTGGTCGGTTTCCGGGGCGGCCGGCCTGAGTCTGGGGTCGCTGCTCGGCGGAGCGCTGACCGGGGCGTTCGGCTGGCCCGCGGTGTTCTGGGTGAACCTGCCCCTGGCGGCCGTCGCGTGGACGGGTGCATGGGTGCTGCTGCCGGCCGACAGGTGTCGTGCCGAATCCGGACGCGGTCGAGGGGGGTTCGACATCGCCGGTGCGGTGACCGGCACATGCGGCATCACGCTGCTCGTGTTCGCACTCGCCCAGGGGGAGCGCTGGGGCTGGACGAGCGCCCGGGTGGTCGGCTGCGCCGTTGCCGCCCTGGTGCTGCTGGCCGGCTTCGCAGCTGTCGAATCGCGTGCCCGCGAGCCGCTCGTGCCGCCCCGCCTGGTGCGTACCCGCGCGCGCACGCTCGCCGTCGTCCTCGCGTTCGGGGCCACGGCCCAGTCACTCACCTACTTCCTGACGCTGTACCTGCAGGACGACCTGGGTTTCTCCCCCGTCCGTACGGGTGTCGCGTTCCTCGCACCCACGCTGGCCATCACCGCCGGCAACCTGCTGGGCGAGCGGGCCATCGGCCGCTGGGGAGTACGCGCCACGTTGTGCGCCGGCCTGGTGACCTCGGCGCTCGGGTCGGCGGCGGCCGCGCTCGTCCTGGTCCTTGTCCCCGACGCCGGCTACACGTACCTGCTCGCCGGTGTCGTCTGCCACGGGCTGGGCACCGGGACGACGTTCACCGCGCTGTGGGTCATCGTCGGGCAGGGAGTGCGGGCAACGGAGCAGGGCACCGCCTCCGGCCTCGGGTCCACCGCTCTGCAGTGCGGCGCCGGGATCGGTCTCGCCCTGCTCGTCCCGGTCGGCGAAACGCGCGACGTCATGTGGCTGATAGCCGCCGGCTGCCTCGCCGCCGCGGCCCTGGTCCTGACGGGCCCGCGTGACGAGGCGCGTCACCCAGCGGGCGGCGCGGCACTGCCTGACCACCCTCCCTTGCCCGCACGGACAGCGGCGGATCACGACACGATCGAAGGAACGAACGAAGGAGGCCCCTGGACCGCCCGCTGAACCTCGCGATCATCGTCGGATCGACGCGTGAGGGACGCCGCGGACCCGTCGTCGCCGACTGGTTCGCCGAACAGGCCGACGAACAGGGCCGTTTCGCGATCGACACGCTCGATGTTGCGACTCTCGACCTGCCATCCGGGCACCCCGGCCCCGAAGCCGTCCGCCCGCCCGCGCTGCGGGTGCTCGCAACCCGGGTGGCCGCAGCCGACGCATACGTGATCGTGACCCCCGAGTACAACCACAGCTTCCCGGCACACCTCAAGCACGCCATCGACCTGCACCGCGACCAATGGCACGCCAAGCCCGTCGGATTCGTCTCCTACGGCGGGTTCTCCGGTGGCCTGCGGGCCGTGGAGGCCCTGCGCCTGGTCTTCGCGGAACTGCATTGCGTGACCGTCCGAGACGGCGTCAGTTTCCACCAGGCATGGGACCTGTTTCCTTGTCAGAGCCGACGGGTACCGCCCTCGTCGAGGAGATCCTTGATCCAGTGGTTGGCGGCGATCCGGATCTTCCGGCCTACGTCGAGGTTCGCGCTTTCGGAGGCCCGCCGCCGGCCCCCCGCGAGGCCCTGGCGCCGTCGGCAACCGGGCTTCGCCCGCCGATGCCGGATGTGCACCGCGACGACGGGTGTGACGGAACGCGCCGTCTGGGAGTCGGACCGTACGAGGAGGAGTTTCCTCCGCACCCGATTCTCGTGGGAGCAACGTGTCGATTCGTTTGCGTGGCCGCATGGTGCGGTCTGCCGTAAGTGTGCTCGTGGGAGGTGCGGTGTTGGCCGGGGTGTTCGCGAGCCCCGCCGTCGCCGAGGACCGGTGGCGGGACGTCAGCCCGCCGGATCTGCCGCTGAGCAGGCTGCATGATGTGGAGAGCGTCGGGACGGAGACTTGGGCGGTCGGTTTCGGGGACCGTGCCGACGGGGGCACGTCACCGATAGCGGTGCGTTGGAACGGCAGGAGTTGGGACGCGCCGCCGCAGCCGTACGACGGCGGGCGTCTCGTTGACGTCGCCGTGGCGGGACCCGGCCAGGTATGGGCGGCCGGCGCGGTGAGCCGTCAGATCGCCCCCAAGCGTTTCGAGACCCGCCCCCTGCTGCAACGGTGGAACGGCTCGGCCTGGTCGGAGGTCGCCACGCCGTTCCCGGGTGGCGACGGAGCCTGGGGCTACCTGGAAAGCGTCGCCGCGGATCCCGGCGGCAACGTCTACGTGGCCGGCGGGTGGGGCAACGACAACACCGGCCAGGAAACGTACGGGGTGTTCCGCCGGGACCCGGCCGGGAACTGGTCGCTGACCCCGGGATCGGAACTCGTGCGGTACGCCCACGGGTTGGCCTTCAGCCCCGCGGGCACCCTGTACGCGGTGTCCGGGAGCACGGTGGCGCGGTTCGAGCGCGGCGGGTGGGTTTCCCAGAAACTGCCGGACGACCTCGGAGACGTCTACTACGACGCGATTGAGTTCCACGGCAATCAGATCTGGGTAGTCGGGAACGAGTCCGACGCCGAGGTGTTCCGGCGGTCGCTCGTCGTGCACTTCGACGGGCGCCGGTGGACGAAGATGGCGACGCCGCACGAGGAGTCGCAGCTCTTCGACGTTGCCGTCACCCGTGACGGCAGGCCGGTGTTCACCGGCGAAACCCAGAACAAGGAGGTGAACCCCGACGGCAACTACGTTCTCACGGTCGGGTCGGACGGGGCGCTGACCCGCTCCCAGGAACCCCCGGGCTCCGGGCCCGTGTTCGGAGCCACGACCGCGTCGGACGGCACCGTCTGGGCCGTCGGAACGAGCACCCTGCCGGCGGACGGCGGACCGGGCTCGTCCTGGGCGGGCATCCGGCGCTGATCCGGACCGGCTGCCGACTCGAACATCGCAGGGCGCTGGTCGAGTCCGCAGCCGCCGCCACAGTGAGCGAACCATCCAGTACTGCAACGGCGTTTGTTCTGTCAGGTGGGGAGTGGGTGTCCTCGTTGTTTGTAGTGGCTGGTGTGGGCTTGGCGTTGGCGGCGGCGTCGCCAGTGTGACCAGTGGAGTATGTGTTCGACGGGGCCGGTCGTCGTTGTGTGAGGCGGTGGATCAGGCGTCGGATTTCGGCGAGGCTGAGGTGGATCAGTTCGGAGGATCCGTTTCTGCTTTCCCGGCGTCGAGTTGTCGGGCGCGCAGGACGGTCAAGGCTGCGTGGGCGGCCATGGCCAGGGTCATGTGGCGGGGCCGGTCGTCGTAGCGGCGGACCTGGTAGTCGTCCAGGCCGCATTCCTGCTTCGCGGTCTGGAAGCATTCCTCGACTGCCCAGCGGCTGCCCGCGATGCGGATCAGCTGGTCGAGGGTGGTGTCGGCGGGGAAGTAGGCGATGTAGTAGGACACCTCGTCGGGCCGGGTGATGCTGCGTCGGGCCAGGACCCGGTGTTTGCGGTCGGGGCGGTGCCAGGGTCGGACTTCGACCCGGGCCCAGTCGTAGAGGCGGCGGCCGTGGGCGCCGTCGCCGCAGGACCGGCGCTTCCACTTCTGCCGCGGCAGGCCCGGGAACAAGTCGCGGACAGGGTGGTCGACCGCCCAGCGTGTGACGACCGTGTCGTGGCGGGTGGTCGCCATCATGTGGAAGACGTCCCGCCGTTCCAACTCCGAGCGCCAGCCCTTGCTGTAGCCGTAGCCGGCGTCCGCGGTCACCCACCGGAACGGGATGCCCTCGTCGATCGCGCGGGCGACCATCGCCTCCGCGAGAAGAGCCTGGAGGGCCAGGCTGCGGGCCGCCGCGAAAGGCCATTACTTGGCCGGATGCCGAACCCGATCGGGCTGGTGGGCGGCGTCCGGGTGGTTTGCCGCGGTATATCTCCAGGCGTTGTTCCGAATCCGTGGCGCATCCGGGTCCCGCACACGGACTCCGTGGCCCGCCCGGCGCGTCCCGAGCGGCCCACGGAGTCACCGAGCCCTGTCCTCTCCTCGGGCTCAGCCGCAGGAGTTGCCGGCCTGGACGACCTGGCCGCCCTCGGCGACCACCGTGCCGTAGCTGGTGGCCACCGGCGCGGCTCCGGCGGCGAGCGGGGTCGGTTCCCAGGTGAGCAGGGCCGTCCCGAGGTTGGCTCCGACCACCTTGGTCAGGGCGAGGAACATGTCGCCGAGCTTGTTCCGCACCTGGCCGACGGCGGCGAGAATCTCCTCGCGGCCTGTGGCCGTCCAGTTTGGGTCGATGATGCGGGCGTCCGGCGCGAACAGGGCTTCGAGCGCGGCGTCGCGGCGGTCGGCGTCCAGCTCGTTCCATGCGTCGAAGCCGGCGCGGACGAGGTTGTCGGTCGTGTGGTTCACACGGCGGTCTCTTCTGGTGTGGTGGTGGATTCACGCGGTAGCGCGGCAGTGGGCCGACGCTTCAGCGCGAGGGCGAGGAACGCTCCGAGGATGGCGGCTGCGCCGGCCACCAGGCCTGCGTTGCGCAGACCGCGGACGAGGTCCTCGGCGGGGACGTGGCCGCCGTGGGCATGCACGCCCGCGTTGGCGACGGCGACGAGCAGGGCGAGTCCCGCGGCGCCGCCGAGTTGCTGGGCGGTGGTCGCCATGGCCGAGGCGACGCCCTGTTCGGCGGCGTCCACGCCGGTGGCCGCGGTGACGAACATGGCGGTGAAGGTGGCCCCGCCGCCGATGCCCCAGATCGCTATCCCGGGGAGCAGGGTCCAGAACGGCGCGCCGGTCGACATGCCGAGGGCGAGTGCCCCGATTCCGAGTCCGTTGACGAGCATGCCGGCGAACAGTGTCGTACGGACGCCGTGGCGGCCGATCATGGCGGGGCCCAGCCGCATGCCGGCGAGGACGGACAGGACGGTGACCGGGAGGAATGCGAGGCCGGTGGCCAGCGCGCTGTAGCCGTGGCCGGTCTGCAAGTAGGTGGTGAAGATGTAGTAGGCGCCGCCCAGGGCACTCTGGAACACCAGGATCACCGACATCGCCACCGCGAGGTTGCGGTTGCGCAGCAGGCGCGGCGGCACGAGCGGTTGCGCCGCACGGCGTTCCACGGCGACCAGCACGCCGAGCAGGAGCACGCCGGCGGCGATCGCGCCGGTGCCGCGCACGGAGCCCCAGCCTGCCTGCGGTCCGCTCGCCAGTCCGAAGACCAGCAGCGTGGATCCGGCGGTGACGGCGAACGCGCCCGGGAAGTCGAAGCCGCCGGAAGTCTGTTCCCTTGCGGGATCCTGTGCGAGCAGCCGAGGGGCTGCGATCGCGATGAGCAGTGCGGGCGGGACCATCACCAGCATCACCCAGCGCCAGCCGCCGGCCTGGGTGAGCACGCCCCCGAGCAAGGCCCCCGCCGCCAGGCCGGCGCTGCCGGCCGCCGACCACATCGACAGGGCCCGCGTCCGCTCCGGCCCTTCGGCGAAGCCGGTGTTCACGAGCGAGAGTGTCGCGGGGGTGACCATGGCGGCGCCGACGCCTTGGACCGCCCGGGCGGCGAGCAGCACGGCGGGGCCGGTCGCGAGTCCCGCTGCCAGGCAGGAGACCGCGAACAGTGCGATGCCGAGGACGAACAGGCGTCGGCGGCCGACGAGGTCGACAAGGCGGCCTCCCAGCATGAGCAGGCCGCCGAAGGCCACGGCGTAGGAACTGACGACCCATTGGAGGGATTGGGGGCTGAAGCCCAGTCCGTCCCCGATGTGGGGCAGGGCGACGTAGACGATGTTGTAGTCGAGGGCGACGACGAACTGGGTCGCCACCAGCAGCGCGAGCCGGAGCCCGGTGCGTTGCGGCAGGGAAGCCGGAGGGGGCATCTCAACCCTTCTTTACGGTGTTCATTTACTTCACGCCGTATAGTTACAGTACGGCGAGCAGTAGTGCAACGCTGTAAAGTGACGCCATGGACTCCGAGCCGCGCAACAGGAGGGCCCGTCTGAGGGCCGAGGCTTCGCAGCAGATCAAGGCCATCGCCCTGGACCTCATGGCCCAAGGGGGCCCTGACGCGATCACGCTGCGCGCCATCGCACGCGAGATGGGCATGACCCCGAACGCGATCTACGGCTACTACGCCACGCGAGACGATCTGGTCACGACGCTGATCGCGGACCTGTACACGTCGTTCGTGCAGTCCGCGGAGGCTGCCCGCGACGCCCTTCCGCAGGAGGACGCCGGAGGCCGGATCATGGCCTGGGCACAGGAGTTCCGCGACTGGGCGCTGGCCGATCCCGCGGGTTTCCGCCTCGTCTACGGCGATCCCATCCCCGGATACAAAGCCCCGCCCGAAGGTGCCGCGGCCGACGCCGAGGCGCGCGCGTGCGCGGGCCTGACCGGGCTCGTCGCCGGCGCGTGGCCCCAGGCCCACCGGCTCCAGTCCGACACCGCCTACGCCTGGTCGGACTTCGATCCGGCGCTGGTCGCCACGGTGCGCGAGCTGTTCCCCGACCTCCCGCCCGAGGGCGTGGCGCTCGCCCTGCGTGTGTGGGGGCGCATGCACGGCCTGGTCTCGCTGGAGATCTACGGCCATCTGCGCCACCAGACCTCCGATCCCGGCAAGGTCTACCGCAGCGAAATCGGCGACCTGATCCGATCGCTGGGCCTGCCCGCCCCCTGAGGCGCCGTCCACTCCCGGAAGGGCGGGCGGTAAGGCGCATGGCTACCGAGCGCCAGGGCGACCGCCACACCACTGGAACGAGATCTGTTACCAAGCCGCCTTGGCCAACACAGCGGTCGTAGCGTGTTCAGGTGGTCAAGACGTAACGGACTTGCCCGTGCGTGAATTCGCCATGCTGCGGCTGGTCGGGACGACGCGGCGGCAGATCCGGGCGATGCTGCGCTGGGAGACCGCGACCGTCGTCGCGCTGGGGACGGCGATCGCGTACAGGACACTGAGTGCCTACGGCCGCGGCATGACGGCGGCGGATCTCCGTACGCTCCACCGCTCGCCTACCTCGGAGTGGTAGTGGCAGCCGCCATGCTGGCGTTCGCTGCGACCGCGCTGCCCCTGCGACGCGTCCTGCGCGCGAACCCGGCCGACACCATCGGCAGCCACGAGTAGCACGGTTGACACTCCAGCCCCGCGATTGCCGCGGCGCTTGGAGCCTTCACGCACTCGCCGAAGCGGCGCGGTCGCGCTGGCCCGGAGGCGCTGAACGTCCACCGCACCTGGGCCGATGCCCCGCAGCGGCGCCGCCTCCTCCCGGTCCGAAGGGCGTTCGTGTTTACGCTCATCCGATCGTGGACTGGGGCCCCGCGATGCTGCTACGGCGCGAGGAGGCGGCTGCCGCTGCCGGGCGCCTGTCGGCGCGCTGACGGACGGAGGTCATGCGCGGGCCGGGAGGCGCATGCGCCGGGCTCATGTCTCCGTCACATCCGGGGGCGTTCGGCTGGTGGGCCGGATGGTGCGGGTGGCTTCCGCCTCCATGAAATGCCGGGCCTCCGGCCGCCCTGGCCGAGCAGGTCGTGGATGTGGTGCCGGCGCTCGCGGTTGGTCAGGGCGCGTTTGCTTCGCATGGTGGCGACCCGGCCTTGGCCCAGCAACCGCTGTGCGCGGCAGCCTCCTTCCGTGTCACGGACCAAGGCCGTGTACCGGCTTCGCAGAGATCAGCCACTCTTCCGGGGTGTTGCGGCGCGTCACGTCGAAGTCATGTGATGTCGTGGCGATCCCAGCCCGGGGGGACTTTGGGGAGGCTGATGAGAACGTCCAGGCCGAGGTGCTCGGCGAGCATGGCACTGGCACGCACAGGCCCAGCGGCACCTGTTCAACCGGATGATCGGACAGCTCTACCACTGCCTGCAGCGCGGCGAACACTTCGACGAGAACAAGGCTTTCGCCGCCACACTCCTCGCCGCAGCTTGACGCCCTAACACCGTGCGATGTCTATCGGCGAGTGGCTCACCGAGGCTCCGGCCGAACCGGTATTCCTCGGCGGCGATAGGTAGGGCCCGGGGACACCGGACTCACCGACCAGGGGCTGCAACGGCCGGTACCCCGGCCGCATTCCCCGGCACGGGGCCGGTTCAGCGGGCGCGGGTGCCGGTGATTTCCATGTCGGGGCAGGCGGCGGCCTGGTCGGCGAGTGCTGCGCGTAGGCGGATGGCTGGGAGCTCCCGACCGCCGAACAGTCCCGTTCAGGAGCAGTCGAAGCGGTACGCCCAGGGTGTTCCTGGACAACTCCGGCAGACGAACAGGTGCATCCCACCCATGTCACCGATGCACAGGCTGGTTGGACTGAAGCCCCGTTCGATTGAGTCGACTCGCGGATCGATGTCGGCGCCGACGTGCTGGATCGGCGCCCAGCGCTTTCCGCTCTCCACGTCGTACTCTCGGCTGGAGACCGTGATCAGGTGCTCCATCCGGCGGCCGCAGGCGCACTCGGGCCAGCGCGGCGGCTGAGTCCAACCCGGCCAGCCGCCGGCCTTGACCCCCGGTGCCACGGACAGATGGCGGAAGTACGACCAACCCGTCGCCGCCTCGAGAGCCGCGATCCGGCTGGCGCGCTCGGGCTGGTACTCGAGTTCGTCGGGGTTGGGGTACTCGACGACCTGCTCCGGATCGACGAGGCACGGCCGCGGCACCGTCCCGAAGGGATTGCCTTCGGACGGCTCGGGCGGGTCGGCGGCCAACTGGGCGCCGACAGCGGCTTCGTCGCGCCAGTACAGCGCCGGCCGCGGCCAAGGCCCCTCATCGTCGTCCGGGTGGTCGAACGGGCACCAGAGAACCTGCAGTACGTCCGTCCCGGGCGGAAAAGGCAACTCCGGTACGTCCCGTGCGTACAGCTGGACGACCGGTACCAGCGGCACCGGCCCCCGAGGCTCGTGGACGCCGTCGGTCGGGGCGTCGTGGGGCGTGGTGCAGTGCGGCCACGGCTCGACGGCGGGCCAGCACAGCGGCCCGCCCACAGAACTGTCCGACGTCGATGGATTCCCCGGGCATGGGTGCAGCCGGGTTGTCGTCCGGGCCATCGGCAGTAACTCGGGGAGGCAGTCGGCGAGATCGACCGGCTGCGCGCGAGTGGTGTGCATGCCGAGCCGGTGGACTTCCCTCGGTAGGGCCACCTCACAACGCGGCAGCGAGATCCGCGTCTTCTGGCCGAAAATGAAGACGTCTGCCCAGACCTGCCCGTCGTCGACGCTGTCCAGCGCCGACGGCATGCCCGCGAACGGGCCGCTGAGTATCTCGACGCCACAACTGAGCGTGCCATCGCCCGTTGTTCCGTGGCCTGGAGGCCGACCGCCCGTTGTCACTGCCGCCCGTTCCCTTCCATGAGCAGGGAAGCTTACGGCGAGTCGGACATGGAGACATCAAGACCGCCAGCTCACGATGATCTCACGGGCCTTTTCGGCTCACCTGTACTCATCTGGGCACACCTCAGGTATGTCTGCCCGACCTTCCCGGGTACCACTCAAGCCCCCGGGCCTGTGTTGTGGTTGCGCCGTTGCCGCTAATGGGGAGCCTTGGCTGTTCGTTCGGGGTGTGCGGCGGTGATGTAGCGCATGGCGGTGCTGCTGCTGATGCCGAACAGCCGCATGAGGTGGAGCGGGTCCGCGGTGAAAGCGGCTTCGTCGCGGATGCGGTCTTGGCGGACGTCCGTCATGGTCAGGCCGAGTTCGGTGGAGCCGCGTCGTGCGGAGACACGGCTGATCTGCGGACCCTCGGGGTCGAGAGCGGTCTGCGAGGAGACCACCAGATGTGGGTTCGTGGAGGTTGGCCGGCGGACGTGGCGTTCGCGGAGCCAGTAGGCGGCGATCCGCTGTGTGAGTGGGTTGACCTCGCCGCCGGGTTCGGGCAATCACACGGATATGCCGTGGGGCGCGAACAGCGGTGCCATGGTGGCGAACTGTTTTCCGTAGAAGGCGCGTTCGCTTGACCCGATGACGATGGCATCAAAGCCGCGATCGGGGTCCGCGAGCGCTGCGACCGGTGCTGCGGCATCGCGGCGATTGCTGCAGCGGTATGGGCCTTGGCGCAGAACCTCGCGTAGCCGGTTCACCGCCGCACGGGTGACCTCAAAGGCCTACCCTGGCGTTGGTTTCTCCGGGTGATCGGTCGTCAGCCGGTGGCGGCGACGGGGGCGTCCCAGGCGTTGCGGTCGACGGTGAGGGTGGCTCCGCCGTAGGTCTCGCGTGAGTTGACTTGGTATTGGTGGGCTCGGCGGTGGCCGGTGAACAGGCCTTGGGCGTAGGGGAAGCTGCCGGTGGTGTCGGCGGCGCCGTCGTACTTGGCGTACCAGAGTGCGTCGGGCATGTCGGCGGCTCCCTGGGCGGTCGCCTTGGCGATGTCCGCGGCGCTGGAGGAGGCGAAGCCGTAGAAGCCGGGCCGGTAGGAGCGGGCTTTGACGGCGCGGTTGAAGGATTGGGTGTAGGCGAGCACCGCGGCGGCGCAGGAGGCGTCGGCAGTGTTGTACGCCTCCATGTCGAGGTAGAGGGTGCTGCCGGTGCGCATGCCCAGGGCCGAGGCCTTGGCGACCGCGTCGGCGCCGTCCGCGGCGCCGAGGGACACGGCGGTGGCGGCGGTGATCTTCTCGGGGCTGGAGCCGGTCTGGCACGGCGGTTGCGCGCCGACGTACAGCGGGATCAGTTTCCAGCCGGAGCTGCTGACCGCGCTCACCCAGGAGGCGGTCAGTTGCGGCTGTGCGCAGCCGCGGTTCTTGCCGCCGACGTAGACGGCGATGGCGCCGTAGGGGGAGGTGCCGCGCCAGGCGTTCATGGTGGCGAGCGGGGGTGCGGTGCAGGTGTCGAAGGCCAGGCCGGTGAACACGTTCCCGTTCGAGGTGCCTGCGGGCGCGCTGCCTGGTGCTTCCGGGGCCTTGGGGGCTCCCGGCGCGGCCGCCGACGGAGCCGAAGCGCCAGGTGACGCAGAGGCCGACGCCGATAGTGAGGCAGAGGGCGAGCCGGACGGTGACGCGGACACGGACGCGGACGCGGTGGCCGACGCCGAGGGAGCCCCGGGCTCCGCCGCGGGGGCCGCCGCTGCGGATGCTGCGCCGGCCGCTTCCGTAACCGTCGTGCCGCGAGCCTCGTCTCCCGGCTTCGCGCACGAGCTGAGCGCGAGCCCGCCCACCAGGATCAGACAGGCTGCGGACAACGTGGCGCTGTGGGGCGCTTTGACGGGGCCGTTGGTCACGGATTCCTCACGGGGAAGTATCCGCCGAAGCGGAGTGCGAATAGCGATATGAATATCACCTATTGATCAGTTCGCTGCCGTCGGCCTGGCACGGATCGGCGTCCCTCCGTGTCGAGCGGGTCCAGGAGCATCGCGGTGACATGCCGGGCCGGGTGGTGGTGGCCTTTACTCACCGGGCAGGTTGCACGGCGACGCCGCGGTGGGGCGCGGGCGGCTGCCCTGATGGTGTTGTGAGGTGCGGGGCGGGACCCGGTCCCGCGGATGGCGGGACTCGGAGGACCGCGGGCTTGAATCCGTTCCCGGCCAGGTCGCGTTGCCGGGCTGATGGGGTGGAGGATGCGGTCTCGGGCCAGGCGGAAGACCGCCGCCCCGCTCGGGGCGTTCGCGGCGCCTTCACACCGAGCCGGGCCGGAAGTCAGGCTGTCCGGCCGGCTTGTTCGTTGCTCGGCGGTCTGACGCCAACGAATTTTTTAGTGGCGATCGGGTGATCAGACGGTTGTGTCCCCCGGCCGCAGTGGCTGAAGCGGGGGTATCTCGCCATGGAGAGTTGGCGCGAGGTGCCGCTGTCTGCGTGGGGTGAGGCCGTGCCCCCCCCAACCAACAGGGGGGTCGGGCCCCGGGCCCCCGCGCGCGGGGGCCGCAGGCCAGGGCCGGCGGGGGCTGTCCCCATCCGCGCCGTAGTGGGTGAGCTTGCCGGCGGTCTGGGCCCCATTGCCGCCGGTGGCGATGGGCAGTCCGGCCCCGGTCAGGGGGAAACCCGTTCCACGGGGCGGGCCGGCGTGGCCGCGAGGCGCGGTGCGGCGGCGACGAGGGTGCGGGTGTAGTCCTCCCGGGGGGTGTCCAGGACGGTGTCCACGGGACCTCGTTCGACGACGTGTCCGTGGTGGAGCACCACCACGTCGTCGGCGATCGCGCGCACTACGCCCAGGTCGTGGGTGACGAACAACGTCGCGAGCCCGTCGGCGCGCAGCCGCGCGAGCACGTCGAGGACGCCGGCCTGCACGGACACATCCAGTGCGGAAGTGATCTCGTCACAGATCAGCACCGCGGGTTCGGCCAGGAGCGCCCGGGCGACGGCGACGCGTTGGCGCTCGCCGCCGGACAGATCGCGGGGTCGGGCGTCGGCGGTGCGTGGGGGCAGTGCCACGCGTTCGAGGGCCGCCAGAACGCGGCGCTCGGTTTCGGCGCGGTCGGTGCCGAAATAGTGCCGCACGACCGCGCCCAGTGTCCGACGCACCGTCAGGCGCGGATTCAGCGCGCGGTAGGGGTTCTGGAACACGTACTGCACGTCGCGCCGCACGTCCGCGTCGCGGGATTCCACCGGCCACGGCACGCTCGCGCCGCGCACCGACAAGTCCCCTCGACCCGGCACGTCGAGACCGGCGAGGACCCGGGCGAGCGTCGTCTTGCCCGCTCCCGACTCGCCCACCAGCGCCGTGCAGGCACCGGGCCGCAGCGTCAGCGAAACTCCGCGCAGGACGGCGGCGTCGCCGTAGGCGACGTGCACGTCCCGGGCGTGCAGCACCGGCTCGTCGGTTACGCCGGCACGGCCCTCGGGAAATCCGACGGCCGACGACGCGTACCCCGCGGCCGACAGGCCGGTGAACGCGGTTTCCCCGTCCACCGGATGGTGGCAGGCCACGGTTCCTCCCGACCCGGTCGGCACGGACTCGGGCCGCTCGGCGCGGCACACCGCCGTCGCGGCGGGGCATCGGGGCGCGAACGCGCATCCGGGCGGCCGTTCCCCGGGCGCGGGGGCGTGCCCGGGAATCGGGGTCGGGCGACCGTGCCGCGCCACGTCCGGCGCGGCGGCGAGCAGCCCGAGCGTGTACGGGTGTCGAGGTGCCGCGAACAGGTCGGCGGTGGCCGCTTCCTCCACGACGCGCCCGGCGTACATCACGGCGACCCGGTCGGCCAACGACCGCACCACGGCCAGATCGTGCGACACGTACACAGCCGCGGTGTCGTGGGTGCGGCACAACTCGCGGACGGTCGCCAGCACCCGCGCCTGGGTGGTGACGTCCAGCGCGGTCGTGGGTTCGTCGAGCACCACGACCTTGGGCCGCAGCACGAACGCCAGTGCCAGGAGCACGCGTTGTTGTTGTCCTCCGGAGAGTTGGTGGGGGAAGCGGCGTCGGAACGCGGGGTCGCCGCCCGGCAGACCGGCTTCGGTCAGGACGGACTCGACGCGTTCGAGGCGTTCGGGGCGCGACAGTCCCGGTTCGTGGACGCGGAGCACTTCGTCGAGGTGAGCGTGCACGCGCCGAGCGGGGTTGAGCGCCGTCGCGGGGTCCTGCGGTACGTACGCCGCGCGGCCCCCGCGCAGCGCGCGCAACGCGGAGGACGACGCGGTGGTGACGTCGAGGCCGTCCACCGTGACACGACCTGCGGCGATGCGTGCGCCGCGCCGGGCGTGGCCGAGCAGCGCGGTCGCGGCGGTGGTCTTGCCCGAGCCGGTCTCGCCGACGATGGCGAGGATCGTTCCGGCCGCGACGTCGAACGCCACGTCGGACACGATGTCGGTCCCCGTCCCGCTCGCGGAGGCGGCGGACCCGGTGTCGAATACCACGCGCAATCCGGACACCGAGACCACCGGCGGGATCGGCGGAGTGCCGTCACGCGTGGCCGACTCGTGACGGTTCGTCGGCACGCTCACGCCGCGCGCTCCCTTCGGTTCGCCTTCACGGTGTTCGTTGTCCCGCTCGGATTCCCCGCCCCGGTCCGCCCCGTGCCCGGACGACGCCACGTGCGCCGACGCCCGGCACGGCGCGCCCCGGTGCCGTCACCCGTGGCGCGTGCCGCACCCTCCGCCATCGCGTTGGTGCCGAGCGCGAACGCCGCCACGAGCAGGACGGGCACCACGACGCCCCACGGCTGAAGCCGGAGCCCGCCGCGGTTCTCGTTGATCATCAGGCCCCAGTCGGCGGCCGGCGCGGTGACGCCGTATCCGAGGAAGGCCATGCCGGCGAGCAGTTCGACCGCCCAGGTCAGCATCGTCCCGAAGTGCACCAGGAGGGGCGCGGCGATGTTCGGCAGTACTTCCCGCGCCACCAATTCCCGCTTGGGATAGCCGATCAGCCGCGCGGCCTGCACGAACTCCTGGTGGATGACGCCGATCGCGGACGCCCGTGCGAGGCGCAGGGTGCCCGGAAGCAGCGTCAGGGCCACGATCGCCACCATCAGCCACCGTTCGCGGCCGAACATCGCGACCACGAGAAGCACCATCACCACATTCGGGAAGGCCAGCAGCACATCCGCCGTCCACACGAGGACGCGGTCGAGGGCCCGTCCGCGTCGGCCGGGCCCGAACCCGGCGGCGAACGCGGCGGCGACGCCCAAGGTCGTCCCGGCGACGAGCGCGAGCGCCGCCGCGCTCATCGTCATCAGGACCACCGAGCGCCCGCCGGAGAGGGCGCGCGAGAGGACGTCGTGGCCGAGGTAGTCGGTGCCCAGCGGTGCGCCGGCCCGCGGTCCCTCGTACGTCGCTCCGACGAGCGCGTCGGCGGCGTGCGGGGCGACGACCGGCCCGACGAACGCGACAAGCACGACCAACAGCGTGACGACGCCGCCGACGCGGACCTGAGCGTCACGCGCCACGGCGGCGAGCAGTCCGCCGTCGCGCCGGGTCGGCCCCGCCGCGGCGCCGGATTCCGCCGGTTTCGCCCGCGACACGTCCACCGCGCTCACGACGCCGCCCCGGTTCGCAGCGCGGGCGTCAGGAGCACCGTCGCCAGATCGGCGAGCAGGTTCACCGCGACCACCCCGGCCGCCACCACGAGCACCACCGCCTGCACCACGGGCACGTCACGCACCTGCACCGCCCCGTTGAGCGCGCCGCCCAACCCCGGGTAGGTGAAGGCGGCCTCGACCACCAGCGACCCGCCGAGCAGCACGCTGGACGTGAGCGCGGTCGCCTGCACCAGCGACACCAGGGAGTTCGGGAGCGCGTGCCGGACGAGCAGTCGTGCCTCGGGCACCCCGCGCAGCCGGGCCGCCGCGACGTAGTCCGAGTTCAGTGCCTCGGCGACCGCGGCCCGCACCTGGCGCAGCAGGTACGGCGTGACGGACAGCACGAGAGCCGTGGCCGGCAGTACCAGATAGTCGGGTCGGTCCCACGGCGACCGGCCGGGTTCGATCAGCGACGCGGCGGGCAGCGCGTGGAACACCGTGGTGGAGAACACGATGACGAGGATGACGGCGGTGACGAACGCGGGGAGCGCCTGCGCCGCGACCGCCGCGGACGTGACGACGCGATCGACGAGCCGGTCCCGGTACACCGCGGCAAGCGTGCCCAGCAGCAGTGCGAGAAGCGTGGACACCACCGTCGCGCACGCCACCAACGCGAGTGTGTTGCCCAGGCGTTCGGAGACGATGTGGCCGACCGGCACATGCGAATCGAGCGACGTGCCCGGGTCGCCGCGCAGAACTCCGCCCAGCCACGACCAGTACTGTGCGGGGAGAGGGCGGTCCAGGCCGAGTTGTCGGCGCAGTTCGTCCACGGACGACTGCGGCGCTTCCGGGCCCAGGACGGTACGTGCGGGATCGGACGGCAAGGCCTGGGTGGCGGCGAACACCACGACCGACACCGCCGTGACGGCCAGGGCTCCCGACAGCACACGGCGCACCAGCCACGAGGGCCAGCCGGGAGAGTTCCGGCGCCCCGACGCCTGCGCGCGGTCTTCGCCGGCCGCGCGGTTCGGGTGGACGACGTCGCTCACGACACCCAGAGTTTCTCGAAGCGCCACGTCGAGAACTGGGTGTGCTCCGCGGCGACACCGCCGACACGCTTGGCGACCGCGTCGATGTTGTCCACGAAGCCCCAGATGACCAGGCCCCCCTTGTCGTACTGGATTTTCTGCATCTCGGCGACCAGCGGGGCTCGCTTGGCCGTGTCCGGCTCGGACAGTGCCCGCGAGAACAGCTCCGTGAAGCGCGGGTCGGAGAAGTGCGTCTTGTTGTTGTTCGACCCGGGCGCGTCCAGATGCAGGCCACTGACGAGGAACGACTCGGCGAGCAGTTTGTTGGTGCTGATCGTCCAGTCGGTGCGCTGGGGGCCGTTGAACGTCGCCGAGTCGACCTTCTTGACGTTGATCGTGACCCCTGCCTGCTTCGCCTGCGTGGCGAACACCAGGGCGGCGGCCTCGCCGGTCGGATCGGGGCCCGTGACGAGGTCGAGGGTGAGGTCGCCGGCGCCCGCGTCGCGCAGGAGTTGCCGCGCCCGCTCCACATCGTGCGTGCGCTGCGGCAGCGTCTTGTCGAACGTCGGATCGTGCGGCGAGTAGAGGTCGTTGCCGACGCGTCCCTGGCCGGACAACGCCCGGTCCACCAGTTCCTGACGATCCACCAGGAGCCGGAACGCGGTGCGGACCCGCTCGTCGGTGAACGGAGCCTTGGTCAGGTTGAGGTCGAAGCTCTGCCAGCCGTTGGTCTGCGACACGACGGTCCCCACTCGGCCGTCGCCGCGCAGCAGCCGGAGCTGGTCGGCGGCGATGCCGTTCGCGAGGTCGATCTGCCCGGCCTGGAGGGCGGCGATACGGGACTGCTCGTCCTTGAAGTCGATGATCTCCAGTTCGTCGGCGTACGGATGCCCGTCCTTGAAGTAGTTCTCGAACCGGGTGAACAGCGAACGCCGTCCCGGAGTGAACTCCTTCAACTTGTACGGTCCGGCGCCGACGGGGTTGCGGGGGTCGTAGTCGACCGGCACGATGCCGCCGAAGTTCGTGAAGTTCTCGGGGAACGGCACGAAACCCATGCCGTTCTTGAAGTGGAAGCGGACCGTGCGGTCGTCCAGCTTCTCGATCCGTTCGCGGTCCACGTACGACAACAAACCGGCGTACGGCGACGCGAGCCCGGGGTCGGTCAGGCGCCGCGCGGAGAACACGAAATCGTCGGCGGTGACGGTCTTGCCGTGGTGGAATTCCAGACCTTGCCTGAGCCGGACGGTCCAGGTCGTCGCGTCCGGGCTGATCTCGGCGAACTCGGCCAAAGCGAAGGCCGGTTCCATCTCGGCGCTCCACTCCCAAGGTTTCGCGTACAACGCGAAACCGCGGATGATCGAGCCGTTGCCGATCGGCTTGTGCGCGTCCAGATCGCCGCTCTGGTTGCCGTCGATGACGCCGAGCCGAATCCGACCGCCGCGCACCGGTGATCCGGAGGCACCTCCGGCGGCGGGCCGAGCCGCGGCGCCGTCGGAGCCGCCGCACGCGGCGAGGAGTCCGCCGCCGAGCAGCACGCCGGCGCCGACCGCGGCACCGCCCAGGAATCTGCGGCGGGAAGGATGACGTGACGAAGAGGGATCGGGGTGGCTCACGGTGGGACTCCAGGTTCGGGACACGGGGCGCGTGACGCGTCCGGGCAGGATGCGGACGCGATCTCGGCACGATGGGGGTGGGATTCGGGTGGCGGGGCGAGCGCGGCGGAGGGCCCGCAGGGGCGCGTCCTTGGGTGCTCCGAACGCCGACGCCGTCGCTCCGGCAGTGCGCCGACCGCCCGCTATTCACGCGGGCGGGGCGCGGCGGAGCGCACGTCAGACGACGACCGGCAGCGTGAGTCCGGTGTCGGCGGACACACCGTCACCGACCGCCGGGGCGGGACGGTGCGCGGCGGACGCCGCTCCGACCGCGCCCTTGCCGCCCGCGTCCCACGCCGCGCCGCGCGAGGCTTCGCCCAGCACGGGGACGTCGAAACCGTGGTCGAGGTCGAGCAGCGGGAACAGAAGGTCGGCGACCCGCTGGGCCTCGGTGATCAGCGGGAATCCGGACAGGATGAACGCCTCGGTCCCGTGCACGCGGTACTCGCGGATGCGTGCCGCCACGTTTTCCGCGCTGCCGACCAGGTAGAGGCCCGCGCCGGGCCGGACGACGTCGAAGCCGAACATGCTCGGTCCGGCCCACACGTTGGGGTAGATCTCCAAGTCGCGGACATCGGGCAGGCGCCCGGCGCGCAGAGCCGCGAGACGGCGGATGACCTTCGGGTCCGCGTCGGGCGCGGGCTCGTACGATTCCACGTCCTGTCCGGGGGGAAACTGGCGTGCCGTGAGCGCACGTGCGGTGTCCACGCCGGTGCGTGCCAGCAGCCTCGCCGCGGCGTCCCATGCTTCTTCGTCCGTCTCGCGCACGACGACCTGGAGCCGAGTGCCGAAACGCAGCGTACGGCCGAGCTTGGCGGCCTCGGCGCCCACGTGTCGGAACTTCTCGCCCAGTCGCTGCGGCGTGTCCGCGAAGCTGAGATACACGTCGAACAGATTCACCGCGTGGGCGACTCCGGCCGGAGACGTGCCGGCGCCCCACAATTCGGCGCGCTTGCCCCCCGGGAAGGTGTGACGCCACGCGGACAGCGGCCCGTCGTCGTTGCGGCGCGCCGCGATGTTGGTGAACTTCCCCCGATATGAGCCGAGTTCGCCCTGATACACATGCTGGAAGGCGTCCCAGTACTCGGCGCTGAAGTCGTAGCGCGTGTCGTGGTCGAGGTGCAGGCCGTAGCCGGCCATGCCCGGGTCGTTGCCGTTGACGACGTTGAACAGCAGGCGTTCGCCGCTGACGCGGTCGATGGTCCGGGCGATCTGGGCGAGTTTGGCGGGCGCCACCAAACCGGGGTAGACGGCCGTCAGGAAGCGCATCGTCCGCGTTTCCGCGGCCAACGCCGCAGCGGTGGTCAACCCGTCGTCACTGCTCGTGCCGAGGAGGGCGCCGTGGAAACCCAGGCGATCGATCGCCACGGCGAGCTGTCGCATGTGGTCGAAGCCGGTCTCCCAGCGTCCGGCGGCTTCCCACGGGTAGGGGCCGTCGGGAGCGGTCAGGTACCACAGGATCTTGACCCGCTGGTCGGGCATGGTGCGTCACCTTTCGGCAGCGAAGCGAAGGAAGGAAGGGAACGGCGGGCCTTGGCGGTGGCGGTGGCGGTGGCTGCGGCGTCGGGGCGCGGGGGACCGAGGGGGCGCAGGCCGGATACGCGGCGCCACGACACCGTGGGACGCGGGCACCCGCTACACGGGACCACCGTCCGCACGACACGGGCACGCAGGGGCCACGTCTCGGCGGGACGGAATCGAGGGGGCGTCGTCAGTCGGTCAGCGACAACACGAGCCGGCGACCAGCACGAGGTCGATGTAGCGGCGCGACGTCAGTAGGACACAGGGGTGGCGGCTCGTCGTCGGCACGGCATCCTCCTGCTCTCGTCGCGCGAATGTCCGGCGTTCCGGACCCGGAACGGCGCTCTCGGGCGGCGCCGTGCGAAGAGGCTGGCACGGCCCACCCGATCCGGCAACTCGTCCCATGATGTGGGAGAAGATGTTGCGTGCCCTTTAAATCCACGCCGTGCAGTGGACGGGTGGTTACCGCAACGTGAGATCCTGCGGCCGAGCCACCGATGTGGCTCCGCGCCCGCACGCACCTCCCGACTCAGGAGCGAACCCGCGATGGCTTCGCCACCCGCCCCCGCCGGCGCGCAGGCGGTGCGGCGCGCCCTCGGCATCCTCGACTGCTTCCGCGAGAACGGGGCCGACGACCTGAGCGCGTCCGACCTGGCCCGCCTGACCGGCCTGTCCGTGTCCACCGCGCACCGCCTGGCACGCACGCTCGTCGCGGCCGGCTTCCTCGACCAGGAGCCGGTGACCGCCCGCTACCGGCTCGGCCCGGCCGTCGCCGAGCTCGGACAACTCGCCTTCCACCAACGCGGACTCCACCACGCCGCGCCGGAACTGGAACAACTGAGCCGACGCACCTCCGCCACCGCCGATCTGGCGATCCGCAGCGGGCACCACGCGCTCATCCTGGTGGGCCGCTCCGTCCAACCCGGAACCGGACTGGGCCTTCGCCGGCCGCTGCACTCGACAGCCCTCGGCAAGGTCCTGCTCGCGTGGGCGGGCCCCGACGCCGGCGACGATCCGGTGGCCGAGCTCCTGCCCCTGGCGCCGGTGACAGCGCGTACGATCACCGACGCCGACGCGCTGCGCGCCGAACTGCGGACCGTCCGAGCCGTCGGGTACGCGGTCAACGACGGCGAGTCCGCCGAACACGTGCGCACCCTGGCCGCCCCCGTTCTCGACCGCACCGGCACCGCGCACGCCGCCCTCGCCGTGCGGTCGACGCCGGCCGTGATGAGCGAGGACCTGCTCCCGTGGTTCTTCGCCCACACCCGTACCTGCGCCGACGCGCTGGAAGTTCTTCTGCTCCCGCCGCACCGCCGACCACTCCGGCACCACCAACGTCCGCTCTGATGGCCGCCCGCGGCGTCGGACGGCCGCGCGTCGCACACACAATCGCTTTCGTGCCGTGCTCGGGCGGCGGGTACGGCCTGCAGCACGTCACCCCGCCTCGCCCACTCCGTGACCCCGACGCAGGCCGGGATGGGAATGACCGTCAAAGCTGCCCTTTTGCTCTCTCGCCGGGGCTGAGGACAACGCCGTGCCCGCACCGGTGGCCCGTACCGGGCGAGACCGGACCAGCGAAGGCTTTGGCGAGCTAGCGGGGTGCCTGGAGGAGGTCCGCGGCGCTGGTCCGGCTGTCGGCGGTGGCCGCGGTCGCCATCGCCGCAAGGGCCACGTCGGTTTCGGTGTCGGGTGGCACGACGAGCAGCAGGATCTGATCGCGCAGGCTGCGGGTCAGCACCACGGTGTGGGCTGTGGTCGAGACCGGACTGACCCGGACGGGGAGGTTTCCGCTGATCAGCACCGTGTGCGGGATCCGGCGCCAGTGCGGCCGGTGGATCCCCACGCGCACCACACGCCCGGCGTGCGCGCTGATCGCCGCGACCAGATCCGGGAGTTCCCCGGTGGCGTCGTCCGAACGCGGCCACCATGCCCCGTCGAACATCCCGCGCCCCGTCGACGGGACCTCCAACGCCAGCCGCGGCAACCGCACCGACGAAGCCGTCCTTCCAGGACGGTCCGCTCCGGCGGCCATCGGCTCGGGCATGACACCATCCTCCGTTCCGGGCCGCACCGCGGGGGAACCATTCGGGCTTCATCGAGCTTCAACGGCAGGATCCGGG
The DNA here is from genome assembly GCF_049534875.1 of Uniformispora flossi. Lineage (NCBI taxonomy): Bacteria > Bacillati > Actinomycetota > Actinomycetes > Kitasatosporales > Streptomycetaceae > Uniformispora > Uniformispora flossi. The sequence continues at coordinate 648,620 of NZ_JBMULZ010000001.1, read as the reverse complement.
TCTGCGGGCCGTTCCCCACGCTACTGCCGTTCCCCACGCTACTCGTTGCTTCGGCGAATCCGCGTAGAGTGAGCTATCACCCAGGGTACTTCGCATGCCGATGGTCAAGTCGGCTTCGTCTTGGACCGGCCACCAGACGGGCCGTATCCGCGTCTGGAGCAAAGAGTCCTCGCCATGGTGCCCATTGCCCCACCGGCCTCTCACACCGCCGCCGACGTCCTGCAACCGTGCGGTCCCAGCATCGGCGAGCACACCACCGTAGACGAAGCGAACGACCTGTTCGCCGCGCGCCCCGACATTCCCCACCTGATCGTGGTGGACGAGGACGGCCGCTGCGAGGGCGTCCTCACCCGTGCAAGCCTCGCCGCGTTCCTGGCCCGCAACTGGTACAGCGAACGCACCCCCGTTCGCGACACCCACCACCAGCGCGGCCCCTTCGCGTGGCCTGACCTGCCCCTCGCGTTGGCCGCCGCTTCCATGCGCGCGAAACACCACACCGTCTGGCCCGTCACCGACGACCAAGGCCGCGTCCTCGGCGTCCTGACACCCGGCGCTGTTGCCGATGCCATGCACGCCCGCAGGCAACCGGTAAGCCCCTGAGCACCCATCCGGACGGGCCGACGACCGGGCTTGTTCAGACCCATCGGAACGTGCTTGACGGAGGATAATCTGTTGCCGCGGAGTGAGAAATTGCCGCGATCCGCAGCGAGGTTTTCTTTCTCGACAGGCCAAACGAGTTCACCTGTTTCAAGAATTTCGTCACAGCGTGCTAGTGTCTTTCTTAGTTGCAGTTGTGGTTCCCGGAATCCCCGAGTGCCCCCGCCGTGTTTTCACCCGCCGGGAAGCGCTTTTGAAGGTAGGGGCGATCATCGCGGCGACGCGGAGTCCGTGAAGTTCGGGCTCTGGTCCGTGCCCCTTGAAGGAGATTTGACATGGCTGCCGGTACAGTGAAGTGGTTCAACGCGGAAAAGGGCTTCGGTTTCATCGCGCAGGACGGCGGCGGACCTGACGTCTTCGCCCACTTCTCGAACATCGCCGCCCAGGGCTTCCGTGAGCTTCAGGAAGGCCAGAAGGTGACCTTCGACATCGCGCAGGGCCAGAAGGGCCCGACGGCCGAGAACATCGTTTCCGCCTGACGCGCGCACGTACTTCCCAGCTGGGGCCCGCACCTGAGGGTGCGGGCCCCGGCTGCGCTTCCGTTCGGCCACACCCGGGGCCTCGCCTTTGGGTCCGCTCCCGCCGTTCTCGAGTTGCCGAGGCGCCTGCCCTGGCCGCATCCGCCCCGGCCGCTCCCTCGTTCCGATTTTCCGGATCCGTCGGCCGACCTTCACGCCGGCCCGGCTTCCGGCGAAATTCTCTCGGCTCGTTCCTGCAATTCTCCGTACGGCATGGCCTGCCGCGGGAATTCCTTGGCGCGCGCCGCATCAAGGAAGGTTCCGCATGAACCGCACACGCACGAACGATCCCTTCGCCCGCACCCGAACCGGCCGTACGGGCGCCGGACAGCGCGGCAACCGCTTTGGGGCCGCCCCTTCCGGCCGATCCGGCGGCCCGAACCGTTCGGGGGGCAACGGACGCCGACCGTCCGCACCGCGGAGCGAGTTCGCGCTGCCCGAGACGGTCACCCCGGCACTGCCCGCAGTGGCGGCGTTCGCCGACCTCGCCATGCCGGCGCCGCTGCTGACGGCGCTCGGCCGCCAGGGCGTGACCGAGCCGTTCCCGATCCAGGCGGCGACCCTACCCAACTCCCTTGCGGGGCGGGATGTTCTCGGCCGCGGCCGCACCGGCTCGGGCAAGACCCTCGCCTTCGGCCTCGCCATGCTGGCCCGTACAGCCGGAGAGCGCGCCGAGCCGCGGCAGCCGCTGGCGCTGATCCTGGTCCCGACGCGCGAGCTGGCCCAGCAGGTCACCGAAGCGCTCACTCCGTACGCCCGCGCCGTGCAGCTGCGCCTCGCCACGGTGGTCGGCGGCATGCCGATCGGCAAGCAGGGCAACGCACTTCGCGCCGGGGCGGAGGTCCTCGTCGCGACTCCGGGCCGGCTCAAGGACCTCATCGACCGGGGCTACTGCCGCCTGGACCGCGTCGGCATCACGGTCCTCGACGAGGCCGACCAGATGACCGACATGGGATTCATGCCGCAGGTCACCGAGCTGCTGGACCAGGTGCGGCCGGACGGACAGCGGATGCTGTTCTCGGCCACGCTGGACCGCAACGTCGACCGGCTGGTGCGCCGCTACCTGACCGACCCCGTCGTGCACTCCGTCGACCCCTCGGCAGGCGCCGTCACCACGATGGAACACCATGTGCTCCACGTTCGCGACGCGGAAAAGCACCAGGCCGCCACGGAAATCGCGGCACGCGACGGCCGGGTGATCATGTTCCTGGACACCAAGCACGCCGTCGACCGCCTGACCCGGCACCTGCTGGCGAGCGGGGTACGTGCCGCGGCACTGCACGGGGGCAAGTCCCAACCGCAACGCACGCGCACGCTCGCCCAGTTCAAGTCCGGTCACGTGACGGTGCTGGTGGCCACCAACGTCGCCGCGCGCGGAATCCACGTCGACAACCTCGACCTGGTCGTGAACGTCGACCCGCCCACCGACCACAAGGACTACCTCCACCGCGGCGGCCGCACGGCCCGCGCCGGCGAGTCCGGCAGCGTCGTCACCCTTGTCACGCCCGACCAGCGCCGCAGCATGATCCGACTGATGGCAGCCGCGGGTGTGACCGCGCAGACCACCCAGGTACGCTCCGGCGATGCGGAACTGAGTCGCATCACGGGCGCACAGGCGCCCTCGGGCATCCCGGTCACCATCTCCGCACCTGCCGCGGACCGCACTCCCCGTGAACGGACCCGGGGCGCTTCTTCCCCTCACCGAGGCCGACGGAGCCGTCCCGCGCAGGGCCGGGACACCGGCCGGGCCCCGCGCCGCGCGTCTTCTTGGCCGTCCGCCTCCGACGCGGCGGCCTGACACCTTGGCGACCGAAGCGCCCTCCCTGCCGTCTGTCCTCGTGGAGGCCCCATTGACACCGATTCAGACGCGTCCCGCGGCGGACCACGCCCGTGCCGTCCTTGTCGACACCCCATACGCGTCCGGACCGCGGGTCGGCGTCGACATGACCGTCGAGGTGGCCCTGGCCGTGATGTCCGGCGCCCGAGCCGAGCATCTGTTCCTCTGCGATGAAGACGACCAGTGCACGGGCCTGGTCACCCAGGCCCAACTGGCCGCCGTACGCGACAGCCCGTCGTACACGGACGTCGTCCGCCTCCGGGACGTCATCGACGCGGACCAAGCTCTTGCCATGGCCGTGACGGCGACGCGTGGCGGGGAACTCGCGGTCTGACACCTCCGGTCGCCTGCATACGTCACTTCACGCCGAAGGGGTGGCGGCCACCAGGCGTCCCCGTCCTCTGCCCCCGCTCTTCGGCTCCCTTCGACCTTCTGCGAGGCACAATGCGCTGCGTCATCGCCGGTTTCGCATTCGATCTCTCCCGGCACGGAGTGCTGGAAGCCATGAAGGGCATAAAGCCCGAGCCCATCACGGGCGGCTCCGTGGTCATCGGCCGCCGCCGGTACCCGGTCAAGCAGGTCGGGGGCATCCTCACCCGGCAGGACCGCCGTGACTTCACCGCGGACGAAGTCACCCGAGCCATGAGCCGCCTCGGTTTCACCTGCCGCGTTTCCGAAGATGCACCGCCTCCCGGACTGACACGATTTCAGACCGCCTCGGCGCTGCCCGGCACCGCTGCCCCGGCGTAGCACAGTCCTGCGGACGGGCATCAGCGCATCGCAAACGCCGCCGCGTGGACGGCCGTTCATGCGTCAGGACATGGTGCCCGCGGCGCCGACGCCCCCTCCTGACGATCCGCGGCTCGAACGTGCCGGTCACGTCGCGGGGGCACTCCAATGCGGACTCCGGCACGCGCCAGGTCGGCTGCTGCAACAACCCGCCCTGGCACGTGAGTTGAAGACCCTCCGAACGGGCACGGTCGACCGGCATCGCGATCAACTGCTCGTCCGACACAGCAGCTTCCGACAGCTCACCAGCCGCCCGCTCAGGGGGCGTCTCGGTCGTCATCTCTGGCGTCTCCTTGATCATCAGATCCGCCGTGGATGAGACACTCCCGGCTGCGTGCGCCCGGCGCGGGGCGCCCGGACGTGTCCGTTCAGTACCTGGGGGTGAGGTCCAGGGCGTACAGCTTCTTGTCGAGGCTCGCGACGTAGATGGCGTCCTGGGTGATGGCAGGTGCGGCGACGACGGAGTCTCGGGTCTGGAACGTCCAGCTCTTGAAGCCCTGGGTCATGTCGATCGCGTAGAGCCTTCCGTCTCCGCAGCCGATGTGGACGCTTCCGTGCGCGAGTGTCGGAGCCGCAACGGTGTCGCGGGCGGCGAATGTCCAGCGCCTGGTGCCGGTGCTGCTGTTGACCGCGTGCACCAGCTTCCCGCTGCCGACGACGAGGATGCCGCTCTGGAGGGCGGGGAAGTCCGCCGGTGCACCCGTGTTGTAGGCCCACCGCTGGGTACCCGAGGCGGCGTCGACGGCGTACACGTTGGTGTCGTAACTCGCCGCGTAGACCATCCCGTCCGCAACCACCACCCGGGTCCGCACGGCACTGCCGGTCTTGAACGCCCAGCGCTGCCGGCCGGTGGCCGTGTCGATGGCGTACACGGTGCCGTCCATGCAGCCGATGTAGGCCACGCCGTCCACCACCGTGGGGCGGGCGTAGAACGCGTGCGCGGCGTCGAAGGTCCAGCGCTCCTGCCCGGTGCGTGCGTCCACGGCATGGAGGCGTCCGAGATAGCCGGTGGTGCCCTCACCGGTCGGTTCGGCCCCCCCGCCGACGTAGCAGACCCCGTCGGCCACGGTCGGGTCCCCGCCGTACGGCGTCACCGGGTACGACCACAGCGCAGTTCCGCGCGCGGCATCGACGGCGTGCAGCGCGCTCGAAGCACGTGTGCCGCCGCGGACGTAGGCGATTCCCTCGCTCGTCGTGGGCCTGGACACCTGGTCGCCGCCCAGCTGGTAGACCCAGCGCCGGGCACCGGAGGCCGCGTCGATCGCGTAGAGGCCGCCGTCGTCGCTGGCGACGTAGACCACGCCCTCGTCCGTCACCGGCGCGGTCGGGTTGCCGCCGCCGGTGGCGAACTCCCACTTCTTGGGCGGCGCGTCCGGGTCGGCGGCGCCCGCATCGTCCCACGGGTAGGTCGCGATCGCGGTGCCGGCGGCCGCCGCCCCGCCAAGCGCCAGCAGCACGGCCGAACGACGCGAGAGCCCGCGTCGTCGTTCCGGTACGTCCCGGGGGCCGAAGGCGCCCCAGCGGGCATCGCCGGGGTCGGCGACCGTATCGGTGGTCTCCGGGGCAGCGAGGGGCCGTGGGCCGTGTGCCACAAGGGAGTCGACCGCCGTGGCCGTCTCGGCTCCGTGCCGCGGCGGCGGCGCGTCCGGTGCGGCCGATGCTCGGCCGGGCCGCGGGGCCGACGCCGGGTCGAGGGGGAGGGCCCTGAGCCGGCGGTGGACCTCGTGTGCGGAGGTCGGGCGCTGCGCGGGGTCCTTGGCGAGCAGTTGGGCGGTCAGCTCCGCCACACCGGGAGGCAGATCGGCGCGTAGGGCGCCGAGCGGGACGGGTTCCTGGCGCAGGTGCGCGAACATGAGCGCCATCGGATCCGGTGCCGTGAACGGCGGCTGACCACAGATGAGTTCGTAGAGCATGCAGCCCAGCGCGTACAGGTCCACCCGGCCGTCGCCCGACTGGCCGGAGAAGCGTTCGGGGGCGATGTACGCCGGGGTGCCCACGACCTGGCTCGACCGGGTCGTGGCCGCCGCGTACCGGGCGATCCCGAAGTCGACGACCTTGACCGTGCCGTGGGGTGTCAGCAGAACGTTTGCGGGCTTCAGGTCGCGGTGCACGATGCCCGCGTCGTGCGCGGCAGCCAGCGCGTCGGCGCACTGCGCCGACCAGTCGATCGCGTCGCGCACATCGGGCCGGCCGACCTCCCGCAGCACGCGGGCCAGGTCTCGCCCCGCGACCAGTTCCATAACCACGAACACGGTGCCGTCAGGCTCGCGCCCCAGGTCGTGGACGGTGACGATGCCGGGATGGCTGAGCGCGCCCGCGGTCCGGGCCTCGCGCAGCAGCCCCTGCGGATCACCGCCGCCCGACGGCATGACCTTCACCGCCACACGGCGGGCGATACGGGCGTCGACCGCAGCCCACACCTCCCCCATACCGCCCCGGCCCAACAACTCCTCGAACTGATAGCGCCCGGCCAGCACACGCCCGCCCGCCATACTCGCCCCCGAAATCTCGTCCGCTCGCCCGCCGCCCAGACCCGACGCCGCACGGCGGCAACGCCCGCATGCGGCCAACACCACCGACCCTAGGCCCTCTCCTCCGACGGCCGTTCAGCTTGTCGTGTCCCGGACGGTCTCGGCTTGCGTGACCGCGAGGTCTGCCCGGAGTCACGACGCGAGCAGGACCCGCTTCCGCAGCAGGTCGAAGCCGGCGCGGCCGAACATCCGGCGTTCGAGCATCTTGATGCGGTTCACGTGGCCCTCGACGACACCGCAATGCGAAGGGAGTGTCAGGCCCGCGATAACGGCTTCCCGGTCGCGGTCGATGCCCGCGGCAAGGGTATGGAGGCTGGGGCAGGTCGTCGCAGCGGGCCGCGCCGAGCCAGGCAGACAGGCGTTCGCCGCGGCGCTCGGAAAGCGTGGCGATGTTGGCTGGTCCGTGTCCGGCGCGGATCTTGGAGGCGTCCTCGGCGAACGTGGTGCCGCGGATGTGGTGCAGGGCTTCGATCCGCCAGTGTGCGCGGGCGAGTTCCGCGATGCGCTGTGGGGACGCTTCGCGTGAGGGCATGTCGGCGGCGCCGCCTTCTCGCGGGGGTGCCGTTCCTCGGTCAAGGGACGGCACCTCAGAACAACGGCACGACGGACCGGGCCCGGATCTTGAAACCCGTCGCGCGCCGCAAGGTGGGCTTTTGCAGCGACTCCTGGAACCCAAGATCAGGGAGAGGCCTCTGACGGTGTGCACAGCAGCAAACGACAGCAGCCGCTATACGTCGCGGTGTTCGAGCAGCCAGGCGGCGACCGCGGTTGTGGCTGCGGAGTACAGCGCACATGCGGCCAGGGCTGCGGCCGTTGAGGGGCGGTCATGTTGGCCTGACGCAGTGGTGCTGGACAACGACTGGAACACCGGTTGCAGGGTGTACCGGTGGAGGGCCGGCGTGGCCGCCGTGGCCATCGGGGCGACGAAGAACAAGCCGAACAGGAGCGCAAGAGCCCCTGCTGTGTGGCGGACGACGAAGCCGAGGGCCAGGCCCAGAAGAGCCATGACTGCGACGAACGCGCCAGTCGTGGCGACTGCACGCAATACGTGGGGCGTGCCCAGGTCGACGTCGAGGTGCTTGGCGGCGAGGATTGATTGCCCGACGAAGAACGTCGCGAAGGCGATCGCTTCGCCGACGGCGAGCGTGGCCGCTCCGATGACCGCGGTCTTCGCCGCGAGGAGGCGGCGGCGCCTGGGTGCCGCCGTCAGGGTCGTGCGGATCAGGCCAGTCCCGAACTCGGAGCCCGAGGCGAGTACCCCCACGGTGCCTGCGCACAGGATGACCACGTAGAAGCCGCCGCTGAAGCCGAAGCGCACGGGGTCGAAGTCCGCGCGTTTCTCGGCACTCATGCCGTCCCAATCGTCGACCAGTTGGTGATAGTCGAACGCGCCGAGCGCGATGGCTGCTGCGGCCGCGAGCAGAATTGCGCCGTAGGTCGACCGTACTGATGCGAGTTTGATCCACTCCGAGCGCACCAGTCCGCGCATGGTCATCGCCGTCCCTCGACCGTGTTGTCGACCGCTGCCGCGTAAGCGTCTTCGAGTGTGCCGCCGCGGACGAATGCGGTCATCGGCGCGTCGGCAACGACCTGCCCGCGGGCGAGGACGATCACGTGGTCGGTGGTGTTCTCCATCTCGCTCATCAGGTGGCTGGACACGAACACGGTGCGCCCCTCGGCAGCCATGTCGCGCAGCAGCGTGCGGATCCAGCGGATGCCTTCCGGGTCAAGGCCGTTGACCGGCTCGTCGAGGACGAGGATCCGCGGGTCGCCCAGCAGCGCACACGCGATCCCCAGCCGCTGCCGCATTCCGAGCGAGTAACCGCGGACCCGGCGCCGCGCCGCATCCGCGAGTCCGACGAGCTCCAGCACCTCGACGACCCTGCGTCGCGCGATCCCGTGCGTGGCCGCCACGCTCTCCAGGTGCCGGAACCCGCTGCGCCCCGGATGCACAGCGCCCGCGTCCAGCAACGCCCCAGCCGTGTGCAGCGGTTCGGCAAGGCCGCGGTAGGGCCGACCGTCTACCAGCGCGTGGCCGGACGTCGGTGCGTCGAGCCCGAGGACGACCCGCATGGTCGTCGACTTGCCCGCGCCATTCGGGCCGAGGAAGCCGGTCACCCGGCCTGGAGCCACCGTGAAGGAGACCCCGTCGACGGCGGTCTTGGGTCCGTAGCGTTTGACGAGCCCGCGGACTTCGATCATGTCTGCTCCTGTCGACCGATGCGATACACCCGACAGCCTCGCGACCGAGGGCGTTGCGAGCGTCTCGCCGCGGTGAGAATTCCGCCCGGCGTTCTCCGACCGTGGTCATAGGTCTCGCGAGCGATGGCCGAACGCGCGGCCGTGATTACGCTCGCCTGCATGAACGCGGAACGATTCGCCGCCCCCGGGACTCCGCTTCACCGGCGGCTGAAACCCAGCCAATGGGTTCTCGTGGACGTCGCGGCTGCCGCGTTGGCGCTGCCGATCGCCTGGACGCGGGTGCTGGACGCCCGCGACAGTTATGACCCGCACGGCCGCGGATACCCACCTCCAGGCTCCGGCCAGGTCGTGCTCGCCCTGGCCGCGACCGTGGTGTTCGCATTCGCGTTCGCCCTGCGCCGGTTCGGCCCGGTGTGGGCGGCGGGTGCGGTGTTCGCCGCGTGGGTCCCGGTGGTCGCCGTGGACGGCGAGGTGACGCTCTCCCTGGTCGTCGGCGGGCCGTTCATGGTGCTGGCGGCGATGGGAGTCGTGTACACGGCCGCCGTAGTCCACCGCCCGCGCGCGGGGGCCGCGGTACTCGCGCTGATGCTGGGTGCCGGTGCGTCGTGGTGGCTGGGCATGGGCGATCTGCGGCGCACCGCGTGGCTGGCCATCGGTTTCCCCCTCGCGGCGTGGGCGGTCGGCTCCGCGGTCGGCCGCAACCGTGTCTACGCCGCCGAGCTACGCCGCCGCGAGGCCGAGCTCGTCCGCGCCGAAGCCACCGAAGAGCGGCTGCGCCTCGCCCGCGAGCTCCACGACGTGATCGCGCACAGCCTGAGCGTCGTCAACGTCCAAGCAGGTTACGGCGGTTACGTGCTCGAGAACCGACCCGACCAGGCCCGCGAGGTGCTTGCGGTGATCCAGCGCACCAGCCGCGAGACGATCGCGGAGATGCGCGGCTTGCTGTCCGTTCTCCGAGGCGTGGACGACGCCGAGCGCGTGCCGGCGCCGACGTTGGCCGACCTGCCGGAACTGGTGCGCGGAACATCCCGCGCCGGCCTGCGGGTCGAACTGTCTTGCAACGGCCCCGCACGCGCACTGCCGCCGGGCGTCGAGCTGTGCGCGTACCGGATCGCCCAGGAGGCACTGGCGAACGTCGTTCGGCACGCGGGAGCCCGCTCGGCCCGGGTCGTACTGACGTACAGTGACCGCGACCTCGCTGTCGAGATCGGCGACGACGGCACGGCCAAGCCGACTCCTGCGGCCGTCGCTGACGGTCACGGCCTCGGCGGGATGCGCGAACGCGTCGCCCTCTACGGCGGCACGTTCACTGCCGGCCCGCGTCCGGGCGGCGGCTTCCGGGTCACCGCCGTGCTGCCGATCCCGGCGCCCGCCGACACCACCGGGGTGGCGGCGTGACGATCAGCGTCCTCGTCGCCGACGACCAGGCCCTCGTACGCGTCGGCCTGTGCGGCATCATCGACGCGGCCGAAGGCTTCACCCTGGTCGGCGAAGCGGCCACCGGCCGAGCGGCGGTCGACCTCGCCCGCCGAGCACTCCCCGACGTGGCCCTCATGGACATCCGGATGCCCGACCTCGACGGCCTCGCCGCGACCCGCGAACTGACCGGCCCTGCGGGCGTTCCCGGCACCCGGGTCCTGATCCTGACGACCTTCGGTCTCGACGAATACATCTTCGAGGCCCTGCGCGGCGGGGCCAGCGGCTTCCTGCTCAAGGACACGCCGCCGGCCGAACTGCTTGCCGCCATCCGCGTCGTCGCCGCAGGTGACGCCCTGTTGTCCCCGGCGGTGACTCGGCGGCTGATCACCGAGTTCGCCGCGACCGACCGCCGGCCGGCATCCCCCCACAGCACGTTGGCGGGGATCACACCGCGCGAGTCTGAGGTCCTGGCCCTCATCGCGGCGGGGCTCACGAACAACGAGATCGCCGCTCGCCTCCACGTCGGTGAAGGCACGGTGAAGACGCACGTCGGTCACCTGCTGACCAAACTCCGTGCCCGGGACCGCGTCCACCTTGTGATCATCGCCTACCGCAACGGGATGGCGGTGCCGTAACGAGCACTGTCGTCCTGCACGGCGGGCCCGATACGTCAGCGGGATCCAATCGTCATCGTGGCGCCTTTCGGGGGACGGCCTCCACGCGCGTCCGACTCGTCCGGCATCAGCCGACCGTCTCCTGCCGCGACGTGCAGCACGTCCACGACCCGCTCGGGGTCCGCGCGACAGGCCCGCAGGAAACGGTATGGGGGTTCAACTCCACCCAGCGTGCGCATCCGGGCGTCGCCCCTGCCGTACGCGCGCACCGGCTGCCGGATCTCCAGCACCGGACCGCGCCGGACGGGCGGCATCGGAGCACTCCGGCAGGCGGGCGGATCCGCGGTGTACCCAGGCATACCCACGGGCCGGCACGTGTCCACGGAGACCCGCTCGTCCCGCCCGGCGTCCGCCGGCCCGGCGCGCGGTGTCCGTTGTCGTCCGCGCGGCGGTGCAAACCGTGGAGAATAGGGCTCAACCGCGGTGCTAGCCCGCCCGCCTGTCGGCATTCCCCGGGTTCCCCATGGGGGCATTATGGATTTTCGTCACCTTGAGTACTTCAGAGCTGTTGTGGAGGCCGGCTCGGTCTCCCAGGCCGCCAAGAATCTGAACATGACGCAGCCGCCGGTGAGCCAGGCCATCGCGAAACTGGAGGCGGAACTGGGGGTGCGCCTGCTGGAGCGGACCGCGAAAGGCGTCCATCCCACCCAGGCCGGGTTCTACTTGCTGTCCAAAGGCGGGCGCCTCATCGCCGACCGCGATCGCACGGTGGAGACGTTGCGGCTGATGGGGGAAGGCGCCGTCGGGGACCTGCACATCGGCGTGGAACCCATGGTCATCAACGAGATCGTGGCGGACGTGCTGGCCGAGTTCCTCAAGACGTCGCCGGGTGTGCGGGTGTCGCTGACCGACGTCACTCCCGACGTGATCGTCCAGGGCATTCGGACGGGCGAGCTCGACATGGGATGCGTCCCCTTCACGCCGAGCCAGTTCGCCCCCTTCGTGAACGAGTTCTGCGACTGGGAACCCGTCATGGGAATCGAGATCAAGCTCGCGGTGCCGCGGAACCGTGCGCGCGAGCATCACCCCGACGGCCGGGGATGGGGCCGCTGGATTCTGCCGTACCGCATCCCGGCGTTCGTCGGCATGCCGGACATCGTCGAGCGCGCCCTCGCCGACGACGAAACGTTCGAGGTCCTCGAGGTGTCCACACCGCAGACGGCCGTGGCCTTCGTGGCGGCCGGGCTCGGCGTGGCTCCGGTGACCTGGCGCATCGCGGGAAAGTCCGACGCCGTCGTCCTCCTCGACGCCCCGAAATGGCTGGCCCCGATGGCGGCGACGCTGCTGTGGCGGCGTGACAGGGAACTCAATCCGCTGATGCAGGGATGGCTGCGGGCCACCCGGAGTGCCGCGGAATATCGGCGCACGTTCATCTCCTGAGAAGAATCCTCCGGAGCCATATGGGGAAGTAGCACCCCCTCCCTTGCGGCGCATATGGGAGGGGTTCGAGAAACGCAAGACCGGGGCGCGAAAAGCAGTCGAGAAATCCTGTGACCTGCGTCACGAAGAGCCGTCGGCCCGCATTGGGTCCAACCCTTTGGTTGCTTAAGAAGTGCCTGGTCATGCCCGCTTTTCTCGAGGACGGCGAGCCTCGTCGGAAGCCCCGGGCCGCGTCGCGCCGCGTGCTTCATCCGCGTGCGCCGGCCGACACCTATTGCGGCCGCCTGGGTGCCGTGTAAGTCTCCCGTCAATTCAACGCCGCAGGTGGTGTCCAACATTCCGTCGGGTGGGCAATGGCAGTCGGAACCGACTGCGTCCCCTGTTTCCCGAATTGATGACGGTCGCCTGGTCGGGCCGCTAGTGGGAGGTGTCGTGTCATGCATGCGGAAAGCGCCGGTATTTCGGTAGGGAATCGTGGAGATCGTGATTACATCCCCTTCACCGGGGAGGAGTACCTCGCGAGTCTCGACGACGGCCGGGAAGTCTGGATCTACGGCGAGCGGGTGGCGAACGTCGCCGAGCACCCCGCGTTCCGCAACTCGGCCCGCATGCTCGCCCGCATGTACGACGCCCTGCACGACCCGGCCCGCAAGGACGTCCTGACCGTCCCGACCGAATGGGGAGGGTTCACCCACCCCTTCTACCGCGCGCCGCACAGCGTCGAGGAGCAGGTGGCTTCCCGGGACGCGATCGCCGAATGGCAGCGGATCACCTGGGGCTGGATGGGCCGTTCTCCCGACTACAAGGGCTGCTTCCTCGGAACCCTCGGCGCGAACGCGGAGTTCTACCGCGGGTTCGAGGACAACGCGCGCAACTGGTACCGCAAGGCCCAGGAGAAGACGTGGTACATCAACCACGCCATCATGAACCCTCCGGTCGACCGCGGCCTCGGTGCCGACGCCGGCAAGGACGTGTTCATCCGGGTCACGAAGGAGACCGACGCCGGTTTCTACGTCTCCGGCGCCAAGGTCGTGGCGACCGGTTCCGCGTTGACGCACTACACCTTCGTCGGCCACGTGGGCCAGGTCGCCGTGCAGGACCCGGCGTTCTCGCCCGTGTTCATCACGCCGACGAACGCGCCCGGCGTGAAACTGCTCTGCCGTACGTCCAACGAGTACCGGGCAGCGGCGCTGGGCAGCCCGTTCGACTACCCCCTGTCGAGCCGGCTGGACGAGAACGACGCGATCCTGGTGCTCGACAACGTGTTCGTCCCGTGGGAGAACACGCTCATCTACAACGACCTGGAGCAGGCCAACAAGTACAACATCCACTCGGGATACCTGGAGCGCGCGTCCCTGCACGGCTGCACCCGGTTCGCCGTCAAGATGGACTTCCTGGTCGGCATGCTGGCGCGTGCCCTCGACGTCACCGGGGCGGGCCAGTTCCACGGGGTCATGTCCCAGCTCGGCGAAGTCATCGCCTGGCGCAACACGTTCTGGGCGCTGTCGGACGCGATGGCGAAGAGCGCGGTGCCGTGGAAGGGCGGCATGATCCAGCCCGACCCGCAGTTCGCCGGCGCGTACCGCGTCATGAACCAGCTGGCGATGCCGAAGATCAAGAACATCATCGAGCAGGTGGTGGCCAGCGGCCTGATCTACCTGAACTCCCACGTCGACGACTTCAAGACCCCGGAGATCCGCGGCTACCTGGACACCTACCTGCGCGGCACGGGCGGCATCGATGCCGTGGAGCGCGTCAAGGTCATGAAGATGCTCTGGGACTCCATCGGTACGGAGTTCGGCGCCCGGCACGAGCTGTACGAGATCAACTACATCGGCAGCAACGACGTCACGCGCCAGACCAACCTGTTCAGCGCGCGCGGCACCGGACTCCTCGACTACTGCAAGGACTTCGCGCAGAGCGCCATGGACGAGTACGACCTGGACGGCTGGACCGTGCCCGACCTGGTCGGTCCCGGCGACGTCAGCATCCTCAAGCGCTGACGTTCCCGCCCGCCCGAGGACTCCCCCCGCACATCGGCGACGGTGCACACCGATCCCGCGCCGAACGCTCACCCACCACAGGAGGATTCCGTGGCAACGGCAGTCGATGCTGCCCAAGTGACCTACGAGGCACCGGATCTCGTGGTCATGGAGAAGTTTCTGACCGCCTTCGGCATGACCAAGGCGGCAGGCAGCGACGAGAACGTGCTCTACATGCGGGGCACGGGCACGCAGCACCACATCCACGTGACCCGCAAAGCCGACCGGCAGCGCTTCATCGGCGCCTCCATCGAGGTCGCCGCGTTCGACGACCTCGTCGAACTCGCCACGAAGCCCGGTTCGTCCCCGGTCCGGAAGTCGACCGAGCCCGGCGGCGGCCACGAGGTCGCCATGACCATGCCCGACGGCATCGAGATCCGGGCCGTCTGGGGCAGGGAGCGCGCGGAACCGCTGCCCGACCGGCAGCCGTTCGCGATGAACAACCTGCGGGACAAGCACCGGGTGAACGCCGTGGTCCGCCAGTCCGTCGGGCCGTGCGCGGTGGCGCGGTTGGGCCACTTCGTGCTGCATGTCCGGGACCATGACGCGTCGATGGCCTGGCTGTACGAACGCTTCAACTTCCTGCCCTCGGACCATTTCGTCCCGCCGGGCGAAGAGAGCCCCGTCGTCGGCACCTTCGTCAGGCTGGACCTGGGCGAACGGCTCGTGGACCACCACTTCATGCTCGTCCTCCAGTCGGACTGGGCCGGTGTGCACCACAGCGCCTACGAAGTGGCGGACCTGGACGCGGTGATGGCGTCGCACGAGCACCTGCTGAGCCTGGGCTACACCCATGACGTCGGAGTCGGCCGCCACCTGCTGGGCAGCCAGATCTTCGACTACTGGAAGGACCCGTTCGGCTTCCGCATCGAGCACTACACCGACGGCGACGTGGTGGATGCCGGACACCGGCCGGCCAAGTTCAACGGGACCGCGAGCGACACCACGCAGTGGGGGCATCGCCCGCCGCCGGAGTTCTTCGGATGACCGGCGCGGCGCACGAGCGCTCTCCCGAAGCCTGGCGGGCGGACGTCCGCGAGCAGTTGGCGCGCGCGGGCTCGGCCACCGTCGCGAACATGCTCCTGAGGCGCGGCTTGCGCAACACGGTCATGTCCGGAGTCCGGCCCCTGGCATCCGACCAGCCCCCACTGGTGGGCCCGGCCTACACGCTGCGGTTCATCCCCGCGCGTGAGGACATCGACACCCTCGCCAACTACGCGAGCGACGACAACCTGCATCGGCGGGCGATCGAGGAGTGCCCGCCGGGCGCGGTACTGGTGATCGACGCGTTCGGCTGCACGGCCGCGGCGTCCATGGGCGACATGATGGCGGAGCGGCTGAAGCACCGCGGCGTGCCGGGAGTGGTGACCGACGGCGGCTACCGCGATTCCGCGGCGATCCGGGAGACCGGGCTGTCGTGCTTCCAGCGGGACAACGCGCCGAAGGCGACGCCGATCGCGCTGCACCCGGTCGCGTTGGACGAGCCTGTCGGCTGCGGCGGCGTGGCCGTATATCCCGGCGATGTCCTGGTGGGCGATGCCGACGGCGTCGCGGTCATTCCCCGCGATCTCGTGGCGGCGGTTGCCGCGGAAGCCGCCGACGCGGTCGCCTACGAGGCGTTTGCGGCGGTCGAACTCCGAAATGGCCGGAGCCTGTTCGGCCTCTTCCCCGGGACACCGGAGAGCTTCCTGGAATACCGAGCATGGGTGGCCGCGGGCCGCCCGGGTCTGGAGTAGCAGTGGACGTCAATCCCGAATTCGTGAAGTCGCTCGAAGTGCTGATCCACGCCGCCGACCTCAAGGACGAGGACTGGATCGACTACCCGGAATACGGATTCCGCCAGTACTTCCTGTTCAAGAACGGGGACACCGGGGCCAGCATCGCGCTGTTGGAATACCACAAGGGCGGCACGATCCCCACCAAGCACACCCACGCCTCGAACCAGTTCATGTACTGCCTCGAAGGCGACTACGAGTACACCGACACCGGGATGCGGCTGCGGCCGGGCTCGTTCTACATGAACCCGAAGGACCACCCGCACGGGCCGACGCTGGCCCACGAGCGCAGCGTCCTCATCGAGATCTACGACGGCCCGCACTACTACGAGAAGCCCGAATACCACACCGACGCGACGATCGGCGGATTCCTCGCACAGAAATGACGGCCCAGAGGCCGCCGAAGTCTGTTGCAGGACCGCGCACTGGATAGGGACTGATGATGACCGGGAAAGTTTTCGACACCGCCGAGGTGCTCGCCGCGTTCGGTCTGGACCGCGTGCACGCCGGCACTTACACCGACTCCCTGGGCTGGGGCACCGCCGAAGGAAAACCGGTCGTCGAGGCAGTGTGCCCGGCCGACGGCGAGGTCGTGGGCCGGGTCGCGGCCTCGGACGAGCGGGACTACGAGGCGGTTGTGGCCGCCGCCGTCGCGACGCAGCAGACGTGGCGGATGGTTCCGGCCCCGCGACGCGGCGAATTCGTGCGCCGGATAGGCCAGTTGGTCGAGGAGAACATCGACAGCCTGGCGGCCGTCGTCTGCCTGGACACCGGCAAATCGACGATGGAGGCCAAGGGAGAGCTTCGCGAAGTCGTCGACATGTCGGTGCTGGCAGCCGGCCAAGCGCGCATGATGTACGGCTTCACCCAGCAGTCCCAGCGCGCCGAACACCGCATGTACGACCAGTGGTTGCCGCTGGGTGTGGTCGGGCTGATCAGCGCGTACAACTTCCCCGCCGCGGTCTGGGCACAGAACGGCTTCCTCTCCGCGATCGCCGGGAACACGGTGGTCTGGAAGCCGAGCCCGAAGGTGCCGCTGACCGCCATCGCGATGCAGAAGCTCGTCAACACGGCGGCGGCCGAGTTGGGCTGCGAAGGCGTCTTCTCGCTGCTCATCCCGCAGGACAACGCCGTCGCGGAGCGGCTGCTCTCCGACACCCGCATCGCCATGATCTCGTTCACCGGCTCGACCGCGGTGGGTCGGAAGGTCGCCGACATCGTCGGATCGACGCTCGGCCGCCGGTACCAGCTGGAGTGCTCCGGCAACAACGGCTGCATCGTCGACGAGACAGCTGATCTCGAACTCGCGGCCAAGGCACTGACGTTCGGTGTCCTCGGCACGACCGGGCAGCGGTGCACGAGCACGCGGCGCGTCATTGCCCACGAGAGCATCGCCGAAGAACTGGTTGCGCTCATGAAGACGGCGTTCGACCGGATCGCCATCGGCGATCCGCGTGACGAGGACACGGTCGTGGGCCCCCTGATCGACCGTCAGGCGGTCGCGGACTACCAACGCGTCCTCGCCGGCGCCCAGCGCGACGGGGCCACCGTCGTGTACGGCGGCAAGCCGATCGACCGGCCGGGCCTGTACGTCGAGCCGGCGATCGTCACCGGCGTCGAACCGCACTTCGACATCGCCCAGTCGGAGACCTTCGCGCCGATCGTGTCGGTGCTGACGTACCGCGACCTCGACGAGGCCATCGCGATTCACAACGGCGTCGCCCAGGGACTGGCTTCCGGGATGCACAGCACCAACCTGACCAATATCGAGACTTTCCTGTCGGCCCGCGGCAGCGACTGCGGAATTGTCCGCATCAACATGGGCACCACCGGCGCCGACGTGGGTTCCGCGTTCGGCGGAGAAAAGGAGACCGGCGGCGGCAGGACCGCCGGATCGGACGCCTGGAAGGGGTTCATGCGGCGCCAGAGCGTCTGCGTGAACTGGGGCGGAACCTCCGCCTGGGACAACCGGATCGAATTCTGAGGGACCGTGCCATGAAGAAACAGCGTATTTACTCCGACGCCGTGCGCGAGCCGGCCCCGAAAATGTGGTCGAACTGCGTCCGGGCCGACGACCTGATCATGGTCTCGGGCATGACCGCGCGCGGCGCGGACGGCGAGACCGTCCTCGGCGATACCGCGTACCAGCAGGCCAAAACCGTCTTCCAGAAGATCAAGGACCTGATCGAAGCCGCGGACGCGGCCATGGACGACATCGTCAAGATGACCATCTTCGTGACGGACATCAGCGACAACACCCAGGTGTGGAAGGCCCGTCAGGAGTTCTTCTCGGGAGATTTCCCCGCCTGTTCCCTCGTCGAGGTCGCGGCGCTTGCCAAGCCGGAGATCTTGCTCGAAATCGAAGCCATAGCCATCGCGGGATGCAGCCGAGACTGACCGCCGGGACAGATTCCAGGCACGCCCCGCGGACTCCGCATCCGGCTCCCCTTCATTGACGGGTAGGAACTGTGTCCGAACAGTTGAGAACAAGACGTCCCCTGTCCGCCGATTCCGCGTTGGCCGCCGCCGCCGAAGACCACGCCCTGGTCAGCGTGCCGACTGCCGAACGCAAGAGCGGATACCAGCTCGCGCTCAGCCCGATCAGCGTGGCAACCGCGCTCGTCGTCTTCGCCATCGCGGGCTTCACCGTGGTACTCGCCGGATTCGCGCTGGGGATGCTCGTCGGCGTCCTCGTGGCCGCCTTCGCCGTCGTCCTCGGCAAGGCACTCGGGCGCATGGCCTTCGAGACCGGCATGTCGAGCACCCTGACCTCCCGGTTCTTCGGGTTCGGTTTCGCGGGCTCGGCGATCGGCTCGGTCATCTTCGCGGTGATGATCCTCGGCTTTCTCGCCGTCGAGGCCGCGCTGCTGTACCACGGCACCCTGCTGATGTTCGACCTGCCCGATTCGTGGACGATGCGCATCCTCATCTACGGCGGCATGACGCTGCTGTGGATCGCGCTCGCCATCTTCGGCATCAACCTGGCCCTGCGCGCGTCCGGCGTGCTCGTGGCCGTCACCCTGCTGGTGGCCGTCTACATGATCGTCAAGATCTACGCGGTCGACGGCGCCGATCCGACCGACGTCTTCACCTATCGGGGCGTCGTTCCCGGGGGCTGGTGGCCCCGGTTCGAGGCGGCCGTCTCCGTCATGGGCGCCACCGCCGGAACCATCGCCCTGGTCACCGCGGACTTCGCCCGGTACTGCCGCACCCGCCGCGACGTGACGATCCTGGCCACGGCCGGCCCGGTCACGCAGAACATCCTGATGACCGTCCTGGGATCGCTCGTCGTGATCGGCGGCATGCCGGACGTCATCGCCTACCTGATGGACCACAACACAGGCATGACCCCCGAAGCCGCGGGTGCCGCGGGCAGCGCGTACGTCATGGGGAACACCGGGGCGTTCTTCGTCATCTTCGCCGGCTGGGCGGGCTTCATCACGATCTATGCCGCGCAGGCCAAAGCCCAGGCCATCAACGCCTATTCGGGGTCGCTGTCGCTCGTCAACCTGGTGAACTCGCTCACCGGGCGCAAGCCCGCCCGAGCGGTGATGGTCGTCGTCGGCAACATCGTCGCCCTGCTGATGATCTGCGCGGGAATCCTCGAGAAGTTCACCACCTACCTGGCCTACCTGGGCGCGATGACGCTCGCCATGTGCGGGGTCATGATCGCGGACTACTACCTGGTCAGGCGGGCGCGGTTCGACCGGACCACCCACCGGGTGGAGAAGTGGAACTGGGCGGGCGTCCTCACCCTGGTCGCATCCGCCGCGGTCGGCATCGTGCTCATGCACACCGACGTGTTCGACCTGGGATTCCTCGTGTCGTTCGCCTGCGCGTGCCTCCTCTACCCGGTGCTGCGGTACTGGATGCCGGAAGGCACCGGCACCTCGTTCGTCGCGGGGGAGGAAGCCGTCCACGAGGCCCATTGACCGGACGCCGGCGCCCCGGCGGGCCGCCGCGGCGGCGGCGCCCCCCAAACCCCCCCGCGCAGCGGGCGGGGCCCCCCTGAGTACAGGGGGTTGGGGGT